>NZ_CP028907.1:309117-453091 GCF_001639105.2 Azospirillum humicireducens | reverse complement strand
CCGAATGTCGGCAAGCTGCTGTCCAACCTGTCCTTCACCCTGGACATGGAAAATGCGGTGATGGGCGAGATCATGAACGGCAACAAGAAGCCCGATGCCGCCGCCAAGGCCTGGCTGAAGAAGAACCCCGACGTGCTGAAGGGCTGGCTGAACGGCGTCACAACCATCGACGGCAAGGACGGTCTGGCGGCCGTGCAGGCCAAGCTGGGCGTGGCGACGAAGTCGTGACCTGACGGGGGGGGCTCCGGACGGCAGTCGCGCCTGCCAAGGCGGCAACCCGGCCATTGCCTGGTGATGGTCCGGCCGCCATATCGGAGGGCAATCCTTCGTGCCCGCCCGGAGCCCCCATGTTTTTCGGCCCGCTTCCCCTGTCAGACGCAGAGGGCGCCATCCTTGCCCATTCGCTCCGCCTGGGGGCGCTTGCCTTCAAGAAGGGCCGGCGTCTGTCGGCCGCGGATGTCGTGGCATTGCGCGACGCTGGCGTCGGCGAGGTGATCGCCGCCAAGCTGACGGATGCCGACATCGCGGAGGACGCCGCCGCGACCCGCATCGCCGCCGCAGTCGCGGGCGCCGACGTGCAGGTCGCCGCCGCCTTCACCGGCCGCGTCAACCTGTTCGCCGAGGCGCGCGGCCTGCTTCGCCTCGACCCGGCGCGCATCGACGCGGTCAACGCCATCGACGAGAGCGTCACCATCGCCACCCTGCCGGATTACGCCCCGGTCGAACCGGGCCAGATGCTGGCGACCGTCAAGATCATCCCCTTTGCCGCCCCCGCCGCCGCGGTGGAACAGGCGGAGCGTCTGGCGGCCGACGGGCCGGCACCGTTGGCCGTCCTGCCCTACCGCCCGTTGTCGGTGGCGCTGATCCAGACCCGGCTGCCGGGGGTGAAGGACAGCGTCCTCGACAAGACGGTGGCGGTGACGCGGGAGCGGGTGGAGGCTCTCGGTGGCTCGCTGGCCCATGAGGCGCGCTGCGCCCATGAGGAGGGCGCACTGGCGGACCAGATCGCCGCGATGCCATCGGCTGACCTGTTGCTGATCGCCGGTGCCTCCGCCATCACCGACCGGCGCGACGTGCTGCCCGCGGCCATCGAGCGGGCCGGGGGCGTGGTGGAGCATTTCGGCATGCCGGTGGATCCGGGCAACCTGCTGCTGCTGGCCCGACGGGGGGATCGGCCGGTGCTGGGCCTGCCGGGCTGCGCACGGTCGCCCAAGCTGAACGGCTTCGACTGGGTGCTGCAGCGGATTGCGGCGGGCGTGCCGCCGGGCAGGGCGGAGGTGATGCGGATGGGCATCGGCGGGCTGCTGGCGGAGATTCCGACGCGGCCCCTGCCGCGGGCCGGCGTGGCGGCTCAGCCTCCACGGGCGCCGCGCGTCACCGCGCTGGTGCTGGCGGCCGGACGCTCCAGCCGTATGGGACCGACCAACAAGCTGCTGGCGGAGGTGAACGGCGCACCGCTGGTCGCCCGCGCGGTCGATGCCGCCCTGGCCTCCCAGGCCGCCAACGTCATCGTCGTCACCGGCCACCAGGGGGAAAGCGTGGCGCGGGCGCTGGCCGACCGTCCGGTGACCTTCGTCCACAATCCCGCCTTCGCCGAGGGGCTGAGCAGTTCGCTGCGCGCCGGGCTGGCGGCGGTGCCGAGCGAGTCGGATGCGGTGATCGTCTGCCTGGGCGACATGCCGCGGGTGGCGTCCGCCGTGATCGACCGGCTGATCGCCGCCTACAGCCCGCTGGAAGGCCGCGCCATCTGCGTGCCGACCGCCCATGGCAAGCAGGGCAATCCCGTTCTGTGGGACCGCGCCTTCTTCACCGAAATGGCGGCGCTGAGCGGCGATGCCGGGGCGAAGCGGTTGATCGGCCAGCATGCCGACCGGCTGTGCGAGGTGGCGGTTGAGGATGCCGGCATCCTCTACGACGTCGACACCCCCGACCTGCTGGCCCGCTTCACCGAAACCGCCAGCCAAGAAAGGGTCAGCGCGCCAGATCCAGCCAGCGCCGGGTCATAGCGCGGGTGAACTGCTCCGCCACCGGCAGATGGGTGGCGATGGAATCCTCCAGCCCGTGCAGCATGTCGGCATTGCTCTCCCGCGCCTCCTCCCGGATGCGGGAGGCCCAGCCGCGCAGAATCTCGCCTGTCGCCTCCGGGTGGAACTGGAAGGCGTAGGTGGCGCGGCCGAGCCGGAAGGCCTGCCGGTCGCACGCCTCGCTGAAGGCCAGCGGTACGGCGCCCTCGGGAAATTCGAAGGTGTCATAATGCCACTGTGCGAGGTTCAGCGCCGGACCGAAGCCACCCAGCAGCGGGTCGTTCTGCGCGCCGTCGGTCAGGCTCACCCGGTGGATGCCCAGTTCCGGAGTGGTGTGGCGGTAGACCTTGGCACCATAGGCGCGGGCGGCGAGCTGCGCCCCCAGGCAGATGCCCATCACCGGCCGGTCGGCATCGGTGAAGGCGCGGATCGTTTCCATCACCCGGCCGAAATGCGGGCCCTTCGCGTCGTCCCAGGCGTCCTGCGGACCGCCCAGCACCACGAGGCCGGCATAGCCGTCCTTTTCCGGGATCGCCTCCCCCTCGTTGGCGGCGATGGTGTGGAGGGTGGCGCCGTTGTCGGTCAGCGCGTCGCCCACCAGACCGATGGGAGCGGTGCGGCTGTTCTGAACGACCAGGATGCGCATGGGTCTGCTCGGCTCGCGTCGTTGGCACGGGTGTCATCAAGTTGTGAGACCGTCGTGGGCGGAGTTCAAGCCGCAGGCGCTCCGGATCCCATGCTCCGCCCCGCAAAGCCGCTATGCGTTCCGCCGGTCTGCTGGTTTAGAGTGCCCGTCAACCGTCCTGTCCCGCGCCGCGCCGGAGGTCCGCCCCATGCCGTCCCGCATCCGTCTTCTCGCCGCTCCGCTGTTCGCCGCCATTCTCGGCATGGCCGTGCCCGCTTGGGCGCAGAACGGCTCGCTGACCTTCCTGCACATCAATGACGTCTACGAGATCGAACCGGTGAAGGGGCAGGGTGGGTTCGGGCCGCTGATGACCCTGCTCAAGCGCGAACGCGCCTCGGCCCCCGATGCCTTCACCACGGTGGGCGGGGATTTCCTGTCGCCGTCGCTGCTGTCGGGCACGACGCAGGGCGAGCAGATGATCGCCCTGTTCAACGCCATCGGCGTCGATGCGGTGACCTTCGGCAACCACGAGTTCGACTTCGGTCCCGACGCGCTGAAGCGGCGGATGGCCGAATCGAAGTTCCCCTGGATCGGCACCAATGTGCGCGCCGCCGACGGCTCCGCCTTCGCGACGACGGTGCCGAGCTGGACCCGGACGGTCGACGGCATCACCGTGGGCTTCATCGGCCTGATAACCCCCGACACCGCCCGGCTGTCGAGCGCCGGCCCCGGACTCAGCTTTCCGCCGGTACTGGAGACTGCGGCGGCGGCGGTGAAGGAGCTGCGGGGGAAGGGCGCCGCGGTCGTGGTGGCGCTGACCCACCTGACCATCGAGGAGGACCGGCAGCTGGCCGCCAAGGTCAAGGGCATCGACCTGATCCTGGGCGGGCACGACCATGACCCGATCAGCTTCTATGAGGGCTCCACCCTGATCCTGAAGGCCGGGCAGGACGCCCGGTATCTTGGCGTCGTCAAGCTGGCCGTGGAAACCAAGGATTCCGGCAAGGGCCCGGCGACCACCACCCTGCCGACCGAATGGCGCTTCGTCACCACCGCCGGCGTCGCCCCGGATCCGGAGGTCGAGGCGGTGGTGGAGGGCTACACCAAGCGGCTCGACAACGATCTCGCCGCCGTGATCGGCACCGCCACGACCGAGCTGGACAGCCGCAAGGACGCGGTGCGCAGCCGCGAGGCCAGCATGGGCAACCTGATCGCCGACGCCCTGCGCGAGACGCTGAAGGCCGATGTCGCGATCACCAACGGCGGCGGCATACGCGCCGATGCGCTGCACCCCGCCGGTCATCGCCTGACCCGCCGCGACATCTTCGCCGAACTGCCTTTCGGCAATGTCGGGGTGCTGGTGGAGATGTCGGGCCAGGATCTGATCTCCACCCTGGAGCACGGCGTCGGCAAGGTGGAGGAAAAAGCCGGCCGCTTTCCGCAGGTGTCGGGGCTGACCATGACCTATGATCCCAAGGCCCCGGCCGGACGCCGAGTCTCGTCCGTAACCGTGGGGGGCAAGCCGATCGAGCCGCAGGCGATCTACCGCGTCGCGACCAATGACTACATGCTGAAGGGCGGGGACGGCTATTCCGCCTTCCCGCGTTCCAAAGTGATCGTCGATGCATCGGGTGCAGTGTTGCTGGCAACCATTGTGATGAATTACGTCGAATCCAAGAAATCGGTCGCGTCCGTGGTGGAAGGGCGGATCGTGGCAAAATAACGCAGTTGTCGGGACATTATCGGGCTGCGGCGCGACACTCCGTTGCGCAGGTGCGGCATTTGCCTTTAGGGTAGCCCATCCGCCCTATAGCCGCGCCGGAAGCCGCCGCATGTCCGATACCCTGCCCAGCCGTTCCAACGACTTCGCCCAGACCTTCAACACCGCCCATGGCGAGGCCGGTCTGGGGCGGGTGTCGGTCGCTCATATCCTGCAGCGCATCCAGGCGGAGCCGAATTTCCTGTTCAGCGAGGAATTCCGGCAGGGTGGGGGCCAGTGCCCGTTCCATGCCGGCAAGACCGAGGGTGAGCCAGAGGGAGCAGCAGACGGCGCCCCGCCGATCCCCCAGGACGATGCCGACAAGGTGGCGGTCAACAGCCTGTTGGCCCTGCTGTTCAACCGGCTGCGCGACCACATCGCCGAAAAGCTGCCCTTCGATGACGAGGGGCGGCCGATGCTGCCGATCCCGCCGCGCTCCCCCCACGGGCTGGACCCGGCCGACCGCGCCGCCATGGCCGCGGCGGAGCCCGACGTTCTCTGCTCCGTCCTGCGCGACGCAACCTGCCATCTGCTGGACGGGCTGATCACCGGCTGGGCCGTCGATCTGGTGCATGAGGAGGAGTATTTCCGTTCCCAGGGAACCGGCGCCATCTCGCTGGAGGCGGCGGCGACCTTCGTCCTGCGCAGCGTGCTGGAACATTCGCCGCTCTACCAGCGCGCCGGCTACGACATGCTGTCGATCACCAAGACCGGCAGCCACACCGCGATCCACATCTGCTGGGCGCTGGTGGAGGCGGCTCCCCTGCTGGTGCCCGGCCGCGACGCCGCCTTCTACGACGACCTTGTCCACCGCAGCCTGAAGCAGATCGTGCCGCTGTCGATGGCCAGCCTCGGCATGCTGGTCCATTACATGGAGGAAAGCGGAATCGAGCCGGCCGACGGGCTGGCGGTTCACCGGCTGCCCAAGGACCAGACCGCCTTCGTGCTGGACGGCAACGGGCTGATCCGGCTGAACGCCGATCCCATCGTGACCTTCGCCAAGCCCGGCGAGCGCTACTACACCGGCTGCCCGGCCTTCTACACCACGAACCTGATCAAGCTGTATCTGGACATCGTGGCCGGGCTGGCCCTGGAATATTCCGTCTACGACCGCCTGCAGGAGGGCTGAGCCCGATGGCCCGGACCAACGATTTCGCCCTGACCTACGCATCCGCGCATGAGGAGGCGGGGATGACCCGGATCAACCTTGCGCCCATCCTGCACCGCATCGCCGAGGAACCGAGCTATCTCCTGAGCGAGGAACTGCTGACGCTGGCCGGTCACTGCCCGGCCCATGCCGACACCCGCAAGGAGGATTTCGAGAAGGTCGCGATCAACACCCTGCTGGGCTTTCTCTATGCCGACCTGCGGGAGCACATCATCGCCCGCATGCCGCTCGACGAGGCCGGCAATCTGATGCTGTCCACCCCGCCGGACTCGCCGCACGGGCTGGACTTCGCCGATCCGGCCGGCATCGATGCCGCCGATCCCGACCGCCTGGTCGGCTTCCTGCGCGATTCGGTCTGCCATCTGCTGGACGCCATCATCAAGGATTGGGCGATCAAGGTGATGGTGGAGGAGGACCGCTGCCGGACCGAGGGAACCATCACCGACATGGCCGCCGCCGGCTATGTGCTGGGTCGCGAGTTGCAGAGGTCGGTCCTGCACGGTCCGTCCGGCTACGACATGCTGTCGATCACCAAGACCGGCAGCCACACCGCGCTTCATGTCTGCTGGAATCTGGTGGAAGCCGCCCCGCTGCTGCGTCCGGGTCTGGAGGCCGCCGCCTATGACGACCTCGCCCGCCGCAGCCTGAAGCAGGTGCTGCCGCTCGCCATGGGCAGCCTGGGCATGCTGTGCCAGTTCATGGCGGCGGGAAAGATCGAGGCCGACGACCATCAGGCCATCCACCCGCTGCGCAGCGACCAGTCGGCCTTCCTCCATGATCCGGACAAGGACCTGATCGTCCTCAACACCGACCTGATCGAGCCGACCGCGATGGCGGGGGAACGCCACTACACCGGCTGCCCGGCCTTCTACGCCAACGGCCTGATCAACCTCTATATGGAAATCGTGCTGACCCTGGCCACGCAATACGGCATGTATGTGCGGCTGCAGGGGAAGACGGTGTGACGGGGGTTCTTGACGGAACGGCGACCATGCCTATGTTGGCGTTCCGTCAGAGTCGAAAGGTCTAAGTTGGCGAAGAAAAGCTATCTGCGGGCGGTCACCACCACCGCGCTGGCCGACGCGATCAAGCGCAACCGCAGCCGCATGGCAACGCCGTGGCAGCGCGCGCTCGGCCATCTGGAAAGCGTGTTCATCGACCACGCCTGCTTCCGGCTGATCTATTCGAACACCTACCGCATCTCGCCCAACATGTACCGGGCGAGCCAGCCGTCACCCTCCCACATCGCTGCGGCGGCTCGTAACGGCGTGAAGACGATCCTCAATCTGCGCGGCTCGCGCGACTGCGCCTCCTACATCCTGGAGGCGGAGGCCTGCCGCGCCCATGGGCTGGAACTGGTCGATTTCCCGGTGAACTCCCGCGACATGCCGAAGAAGGAAACCCTTCTGAAGGCGCGCGAACTGTTCAAGACCATGAGCTATCCGGCGCTGATGCATTGCAAGTCCGGCGCCGACCGCGCCGGCTTCATGTCGACGCTCTACCTGTTCGCCCATGAAGGCAAGCCGCTCGACGAAGCGATGAAGCAGCTGTCCTGGCGGTACGGCCACTTCAAGCAGGCCAAGACCGGCATCCTCGATTACTTCTTCGAATTGTATGCCGCCTACAACCAGAAGCGACCGATCGAGTTCTGGGATTGGGTGGAGCGCGTCTACGACCCGGTCGAAGCCAAGGCGAGCTTCCGCTCGCGCGAATGGGCCGACGCCGTGGTGGACCGGGTGCTGGGCCGCGAATAAGGCGGCCCGCTCCGTTCAGCGGGCGACGTACCAGTCGGCGCGGTGGTTGAAGGCGACGAAGGCGTTCAGCACCGCAGCCCCCAGGATGGAAGCGAGCAGCGCCGGCCACTCCAGCACGAAGGCAGCGGCGGAAAAGACCGCCAGATCGAACAGCGACTGCATCCAGCCGGCGCGGAAGCCGGTCTTCTCCTGCAGATAGAAGGCGAGGATGCCCACGCCACCACCACTGGCGCCATGGCGGAACAGCCCGATCACCCCGATCCCCACGCAGAATCCCGCCAGCACCGCCGCGACATAGGGATTGATTGCGCTGAAACTCATCATCGACGGCAGCAGGCCGGACAGCACGGCGATGCCGGTCACCGCGATCAGCGACTTGACCGTGAAGCCGACACCGATGCGGGCCAGCGCAAGGAAGTAGAAAGGCAGGTTGACCAGGAAGAACAGAATGCCGAAGTCGAGTCCCGTCGCGTAGGAGATCACGAAGCTGAGCCCTGCCGCCTGCCCGGTGACCAGCCCGGCGGCATGGAGGATGGCAATGCCGAACGACGTCATGACAATGCCGAACAGTTGCCCTTGCAAATTGTCAAAGACACTGTGCGCCGCCTTCG
The DNA here is from genome assembly GCF_001639105.2 of Azospirillum humicireducens. Lineage (NCBI taxonomy): Bacteria > Pseudomonadati > Pseudomonadota > Alphaproteobacteria > Rhodospirillales > Azospirillaceae > Azospirillum > Azospirillum humicireducens. Next base: position 445,150 of record NZ_CP028907.1, on the reverse strand, counting down.
GGCGCTCGTAAGTGACCGATGCGGGGGATGACGAAATAGTCGGGGAGGAATTGTTCGCCATGCCAATCACCCTTCGGTGTCGCCTGTGTGTCTACACGCGACATCCAATATAGGTCATTTTTACTGACCTATCCATACTTCGCTTCGGCGAAGAGGGGAGCTATGCGATTTGCGGGGGATTGGCTGCCGAGACGGTCCTTTGGTGCCGGCCTGTTTGCCCCGCCTCCATGACTTCCCCGCCTCCGGCTGGTCGAGGGCGGGGAAGTCATGGAGGTGAACAAACCGTAGCGGTCGACGGACGGACGGAAATCACGCCGCCAACGTCCGCGCCAGCGTGTCGCCGTCGACGTTGCGGCCGCTCAGCACCGCCACCGTCCGTCCCGTCCGTCCCAGCCGACCGGCAAGCACCGCGGCGACGCCGGCAGCGCCCGCCCCCTCGGCCACCACGCCGAAGGAGCTGTGCAGGGCGCGCATCGCGGCGGCGATCTCCGCCTCCTCGACCTCGACCACCCGGTCGACCAGCGTGTCCACGATGGCCTGGGGCAGCTTGCCCAGCGCGTGGACGTTGATGCCGTCGGCCAGTGTCGGGCCACCGCGCCGGGCCAGCCGCACGCCGATCACCCGCACATGCGGGCGCTGCGCCTTCACCGCGGCGGCGACGCCGGCCAGCAGCCCGCCGCCGCCGACGGGAACCACGACCGTGTCCACATCCGGCCGGTCGGCGAGGATCTCCAGCCCGACGGTGCCCTGGCCGGCGATCACATCGGGATCGTCATAGGGATGGAGGAAGGTCAGCCGCCGCTCCGTCGCCAGTTCCAGCGCCTTGCCCTTGGCTTCGCCCACCGTGGCGCCGTGCAGCAGCACCTCGGCCCCGAGGGCGGCGGTCCGCTCCACCTTGCAACGGGGCGCCGTCTCCGGCATCACGATGGTGGCCTTCACCCCGAGCCGGGCCGCGTGCAGCGCCACGCCCTGCGCGTGGTTGCCGGCTGACATTGCCACCACGCCGCCGGCCCGCTCCGGCGCCGTCAGCCGCAGCAGGCGGTTCAGCGCGCCGCGCTCCTTGAAAGCGCCGGTGGCCTGGAACACCTCTGCCTTCAGCCACAGGTCCCGACCCAGGGCAGAGGCATGGAGCAGGGGGGTGCGGACGATCTGGCCGGACAATCGCAGGGCGGCGTCGGTGATCGCCGACAGCGGCAGCCAGGCAGGCAAGCTGTCGTTCTCAAAAGCGGGGGTGTCGACCGGTGTGCAGACGGACAGGGTGCGCGCGGCATCGGCATGCGCGGTGAGCATCGCGAAATTCCTCGACGAACGAATTTTCGGGTAGGACGGGCTTGACCCGGACCGCCTCAGCGGACCGGGTGAGTAATTCGCGCCGAGCCACACATTCGCTCGCCGGGACGGACGCCAGACTGGCGCACCGCCACAGCGGTCAGACGATTGGACTTGTCATGAACCGGATTGAGGGTTCCGGTGACCACACGGTGCAGCGACACGCCACACACTCCACACGACCATTGAAAACGAACACGGCAACTGTCCGACGCTCAGAGCGCCGGGCCGGTAATTCGCATTCGCATGGTGTCGGTGGTGTTCATAGGATCTGCATACCCGTTGCCGCGGCATCGGTCAAGCCGTGATCGAACAAAATGCCGCAGGCCGGCCATCTGCCGTCAGTTCAGCTCGACCCGATTCCGGCCGAGCGCCTTGGCACGGTAGAGCGCATGATCGGCCCGGCCCAGCACGCTTTCCACCGAATCCTCCAACGGTTTGGCCTCCGTCAGGCCGAAGCTGCCGGTCAGCTGAAAGCGCCGGCCATCGGGCAACGGGATCGCCAGCGCCGCCAGACCGCTGCGCAGCCGCTCCGCTATCGCGGCACCATCGGTCCGGCCGGTGTCGGCCAGCAGGATCGCAAACTCTTCGCCACCGATACGGCCTATCTGGTCGCTTGCCCGCAGATGGCGGCGGATTTCCTCCACCACGCTGCGGATGGCGGCATCGCCGGCAGCATGGCCCAGCCCGTCATTGATGCGCTTGAAGTGATCAATGTCGAGCATCAGAAGGCAGGACGGTCCGACAATGGACCGCTGTTCCGCGCTCACCTGCCCGGTCAGCAGTTGTTCCAGCAGGTCAAGGATATGGCGGCGGTTGTGGGCGCCGGACAGCGGATCGGTCGTGGCCAGACGATGAAGTTCATGCTCCATCCGGCGACGTTCCGTGATGTCAGTGGCGATCCCGATCAGGCCGGCAGCCGCACCATCCACCCCTATCAGCGGACGCTTCGCCACCAGCAGTTCGCGCGGCGCTCCATCAGGGCCGGTCACACTGGTCTCGAAGGAGTAAGCCTCGGTGCCTGTACCCGCCCGCCCCTGTCCGTCGACGATCGAGTCGATACCGTCCGCATCCGGGAACAACTCGCGGAAGGCGCGATTGCACAAGCTGCTGCGGCCGGCGGCATCCCGGTACCACACCGGACTAGGCATCATCTCCACCAGATTTTCGATGAATCGGCGTTGCTCGTCGGCCAGCGCGGTCTGCCGTTCCAGTTCCGCCGTGCGCTCGGCCACCCGGCGCTCCAGGGAGTGGTTGAGCGTCTCGATGGTGACAAGATCACGCCAGCCGCGCACAGCGCCGATGATGCTGGTGAACAGCTTCTGAGCGGTCAGTTCGGCCTTGCTCTTGTAGTCGTTGATGTCGTAGGCGACGATCACCTCGCGTTCCGGCGCCTGTCCTGGTTGACCGGTGCGCAGGATGATGCGGATATGGCGGTTGCCCAGGTCGCGGCGGATGTGATGGACAAGCTGCAGCCCCGCATCAGGGGTCTCCATCACCACGTCCAGCAAGACCACCGGCAGATCCGTCCGTTCTGCCAGGATCCCCCGTGCCTCCGCGGCAGAAAAGGCGCTGACGATGGCGAAGCGCCGGCCTTCGAACTCGAAGTCGTTCAGCAGGACGCGCGTCATCGCATGCACCTGCTCGTCGTCGTCGACCACCAGGACCGGCCAGGGGGCTGCACTCTCCGACAACTGCTCCGGCAATGCCTCCACCTGTTCGTTGCCGAACAGCAGGTCATCGGGAGACATGCATTCAAAGGAGGCTGGTCCGGTCTTGGTTTTCATATCCCTGGCGCTCACTGGGCTTCGATGTCGACGCCTGAGAAGTCCTGCTTGAACAGATTGTTGGTATAATTCTTCACTTCCTTGCGATGTACCACCGCAATGAACGTATTGGCAATCGGGAACCAAGGCATTTCCCGATGGAAGACATGCTGCGCCTTCCGATAATATATCGCGCGCTTTTCGATGTCGTTGTCCACCTTTGCCTTTGTGATCTGCTCTTCGAAATCCGGATTGCACCATCTTGCGACATTCGTCCCGCCCGGATACACTCCGGTGCAACTCAGCAGAAAGTACAGGAAGTTGTCTGGGTCGCCGTTGTCGCCGGTCCAGCCATAGATCACCATATCCTGCTCGCCCTGGGTCACGCGGCTGCGATAGCTGCCCCAGTTCTCGGTCTTCGGTACGACCTTGATGCCGATCCGTTCCAGATTCTCCCGGATCATCTCGGCGGCGCGCTTGCCGTTGGGCATGTAGGGGCGCGTGACCGGCGGATACCAGAGATCGAGGGTGAAGCCTTCCGGATATCCCGCTTCGATCAACAGGTCGCGCGCCGTCCTGGGGTCGAACGGATGCTCCTCGATGCTGTCGTCGTAAGACCACATGCTGGGAGGAATGGGGTTCTTCGCCGGCCGTCCTCCATTCTGGTAGACGGCATCGACCAATGTGCGCTTGTCGATCGCCAGAGTGATGGCGCGCCGCACCCGCACATCGTCGAGCGGCGGCTTGCCTGTGTTGAAGGCCATATAGGCGACGTTCTTCCCGTCCTGCTGCTCGATGACCAGATTTGGATCCCTCTCGATCTTTCCCAACTCCGCCGGGTTGGGGAAGATCATCACATGGCACTCGCCGGACCGCAGCTTGTTCAGACGCACCGCGATGTTCGGGGTGATCGAGTAGATCAGGTTGTCCAGAGGCTGGCGCCCCTGCCAATAGGCGTCGAACGCCTTGTAGCGGATGGCCAGATCGGGCTGGTACGACACCAGATGGAACGGCCCCGTGCCGATGGGGTCTTCATCGAACAGATCCGGCCGCTTCGCCTTCATCAGGGTGTCGGCATATTCCGCCGACTGGATCGACAGGAACGGCATGGCAAGATCGGCCAGGAACGGAGCTTCCGGCCGGTTCAGGGTGATACGGACCGTATGGTCGTCCAGTTTCTCAACCGATTTCAACAGGGCCGGCAGCCCCATGCCCCGAAAGTAATCGTAAGTTGCCGGCCCGACAGTGTGATAGGGGTGGTCGCTCTTCCATTGACGCTCGAACGTAAACAGTACGTCGTCGGAGTTGAGCGTTCGGCTGGGCTTGAAATGTTCGTTGGAATGAAATTGGACATTCTGGCGCAAACGGAAATCGTAAACCAGACCATCGTCGGAAACCGTGTAGGACTCGGCAAGGGCAGGAGCGATGATCTGGCTGCCGCGGCCGAATTCAACCAGGTTGTTGAACAGGGGGCTGGCCGCATTCACACTGGTACCGGAAGTGGACACCTGCGCATTGAAGCTCTGCGGATTTCCTTCCGTGCAGTAGACGAGTGACTTGTCAGCCTGTGCGGCGCCGGACATTCCTGCCAGCGCGATCAGAGCAGACAACCCCTTTGCAATGCTTTTCGTGAATGTCTTCGGTCGAAAAGGCACTTACTGCTCCTGCACGAATTGTGCTTGCATCTCAAGGCCCACGTTATCAGTAGCAAGTCGTCGTGGAAAGCGAATGGTGAAGCGCACGCCCTGGCCGGGCCGGCTCTCCACTGCAACCCTTCCACCCAGTGCATTCGCCACAAGATTGTAAACGATGTGCAGCCCAAGCCCGGTGCTGCCGGCTCCACGGCGCGTGGTGAAGAAGGGATCGAACACCCGTCCCAAATCGGCCGCCGGAATACCCTTGCCGTCATCGGTGTAGACCAGTTCCACTTGGTCGGGGCTTGGCGCATTTGCCGCGATCAACAGGTGGCCCGCCTTGCCATCCTGATAGCCATGGATGATGGAGTTCATGACGAGATTGGTCAGGATCTGTGCCAGCGCGCCTGGATATCCATCGATCTCGATGTCATCGGGGCAATCGACCTGCAGACTGTGTCCCGCCCGGCGCCACGACGGGCTGAGGCTGGTCGCCAGATCCTCCAGATAAGGCTTCAGCGCAAAGCGCCGTCCTTCGCCGCTGGTCTGGTCGGCAGCGACCTGCTTGAAGCTCTGGACCAGCTCGCCGGCCTGCCCAAGGTTCAGCACCATCAGCCGTGACAGTTCCTCGGCCGTCTCCTGGAAATCGGCGAACTCGCTGCGGCGCAGCTTCCCCTCCTGCACCAGCCGCCGGATCACGTCCAGCCGGTCCTGCAGATGGGTAGCCCCCATCAGAGCATTGCCCAGCGGTGTGTTGATCTCGTGCGCCACGCCGGCGACCAGCGCGCCGAGGGAGGCCATCTTCTCGGCCTGGATCAGATCGGCCTGGGTACGGCGGAGGTCCTCCAACGCCCGGTCGGCACGCTCCTTCGCTTCGCGGGCCGCCAGCTCCCGCAGGCCGATTTCGCGGATGAAAAAGGCGGCGGCGCGGGCCATGGCGCCGAATTCGTCCTGACGGCGCGTGCCGTCGATGGGGCCGGCCAGCGGATCCTCGGCCAGACGGGTCATCTGCCGTTGCAGCCGCAGCACCGGTCTGCTGATGGACCGGGCCACCACCACCGCCGCGCCGCCGCCCAGCAGCAGGCCGATGGTGGCCCCGATGATCAGGATACGGGTCAGCAGATCGCCGATTCGCGCCGCCTCGTCGCGGAAGGTTTCGTCCAGTTGCCGCGCGGTCTCGACCAGGGCGCTGGCATCGCGATCCATGGCGATCAGCAGCTGGTTCAGCCGGCGCAACCCCTCCGCGGTCCGACTCAGGCTGTCACGCCAGCTGCGGATGGCCGACAGCACCTCGTCCTGCAGCAGCGGCGACATGGGAAGGCCGCGGACGGTTCCCAGCAGCGTGCCGGCATCGTCGACGATGCGATCGGCTTCGTCCGCGTCGCGCACCGCCACGGCATCGGCCGCCCGCCGACCCAGACGCAAGGCGACGATGGCGACATTCTGGGTTTCCTGTTCCGTATCGTTGGCCTGGATGGCGTAGGCGATCAGTTGCACCACCTCCTCCTGGAGCGCGGCGTATCCGGTCGCCTTCACCATCAGGATGCGAGCGGTCAACGCTTCGATGGCGGACGCGGCTTCGGCGCTGGCATGCTGGGCGTCGGCAAGCCTCCGCTGCGCGGTGGTGGAGCGTTCCTGCACCTGATGCAGCCCGTCCAGGGCCGGACGGACCGAAGGCAACAGGGTGGACAGGAAGGTGACATCGGGCTGTTGGCCCAGGGTGCCGGTCAGCACAAGCGCCCGCACCACCGGAAGGGTCCGGCTGACCTGCTCCGCCAGCATCCGCTCCCCCAGGCTGCCGGCCGGCACACCGTCGCTTCCGAGGCCGGCCAATGCCTGGACGGTCTCTTCGAACCGGATCAGCGCCGCATCGCGTTCCGCCTGCGTCTCGCGCAGCGACCGGACGGCGGATTGCAGGTCGGCCACCGTCGCGGCATAGCGGCGCGAGGTTTCCGTCGCCGGATAGCGGTCGGCCAGCGGATCGGTGCGGCGCAGGGCCGCCTGGAGCCGTTCCGCAGTGGTGGTGAGCGTGTCGGTGGCGATGCGGAAATCCGCGGCGGTCAACGGCCGGCCATTACCGAAGACTCCGGTGCCGAAGGCCAGTGCGGCGACATGCTGAGCCTCTGCCCGCTGCAGGGCCAGCATCGCTTCCCGCAGTTCATGGGCCCCGTCGACCACGTCGCGGCTGTCGCGCAGACGCTGGTCCGCCTCCGTCAGCGAGCCGAGCGAATCCACATTGGCGGCGTGCTGGCGCTTCCGCGCGCGATCGGTCAGCGACATCAGCCGCGCTGCATGCCGGGCCATATCGGCGACGGCCGCGTCATTGGCTCCCGTCACCTCGATGAAGCTGCGCATCTGGGCGACATAACGCTCCAGCACCGCGGTGGCGCGCTCCACTTCCGGCCGGTGGGCGGCTGCCGATCCCGACGAATCCAACTGCTGCAACTCGGCGCCGGCCGAGGCCGACAGTGCTTCGAACCGGGCGACGCGGCCGGAGCGATCGGCGGGAGCGACCTGCAGATAATCGATCCGCGCCGCTGTCGCCGCCAGCACGTCGCGGTAGACGGAACCGGCAAGCACCGCCGCCTCGTAAACCCGTTCGCTGCGGTCCAGCAGCAGGCCGCCGGTTACGGCGATCACCGCGGCCACCGCCACCGGCACGCCCCCCACCATCGCGATGCGTGAGCGAATCCTCATGCTCGTCCCACCGCGTCGATCCGCGCGCAGGCTGTCCCGGTATGGAACCGGGGTAACGAAGAGAATGGCCGGCGGTCCGCCACGAACGCTCCGCACACAGGATCACAGTGTGAATTATCAGAGCAACAGGCGGGGGCAAAGCGCTAATGATGATGAACGGATGCAAGCGGCGGAGCGGGCGGGGCGCCTTTGCGCCCGCCGGCCCATCCCACTCAGCAGGGGTGGTTCTCCCCGCGGCGCACGCAGGTGATCTGTCCCATGATCGAGATGGCGATCTCGGCCGGAGTGACCGCGCCGATGGACAGACCGACGGGGCCGCGGATGCGCTTCACCTCGACCTCGCTCAGCCCTTCGTCGCGCAGGCGGTCCAGACGCAGCGCGTGGGTGCGCTTGCTGCCGAGCGCACCGACATAAAAGGCGGGGGAGCGCAGGGCGGCGATCAGCGCCGGGTCGTCGAGCTTGGGATCGTGGGTCAGCGTCACGATCGCGGTGCGGACATCGGGCTTCAACTCGGCCAGCGCTTCGTCCGGCCAGAGATGGTTCAGCTTGACGCCGGGGAAGCGCGCTTCGGTCGCGAAGGCGCCGCGCGGGTCGATCACCGTCACGTCATAGCCGGTCAACGCCGCCGCCGGGGCCAGCGCCTGGGCGATGTGCACGGCGCCGACGATCAGCAGGCGCATGGCCGGGTTGTGGACATGCACGAACAGGCGGAAACCGTCCTCGTCCTGCGGATCGACCAGCAAGCCGGAGCGGTCCTGCCGGATGCGCCGGCGCACCTCGTCCAACAGGTCGGGCTCCAAGCCGAAGGCGCCATGGACGGTGTCCTCGTAAACCAGGGTCTGGAGGCCGGTGTTGAGGTCGGTCACCAGGGCGGCCGGAACCGCCGCGGCTTTCGCGGCGAGCAGGCGGTCAAGAATATCGCGTTTCATTCCACGGCCTCGACATAGACCTGCACCTGCCCGCCGCAGGCCAGCCCGACTTCCCAGGCCATTTCATTGGTGATGCCGAAGGACAGCAGGCGCGGTTCGCCGTCCTCCATCGATTTCGCGGCCTCATGGGCCACGGCGCTTTCGATGCAGCCGCCGGACACGGACCCGGCCATCGACCCGCGGTCGTCCACCGCCATCTGGCTGCCGACCGGCCGCGGCGAGGAACCCCAGGTCGACACGACGGTCGCCAGGGCCACCCTGCGGCCGGCAGCCCGCCATGCGGCCGCCTGCTCCACGATGTTGTCCGCCATCAGGGTGTCGTTCATCCCGCAGCCTCCTTCAACCAGCGGCGTAAGCCCGGGCTACGACGCGGGCCATCGGCCGACAGGACGCCGGCCAGATCCGCGAGGCTGTTCAGGCTGTGGGCCGCAAGAAAATCGTCCACATGCGGCAGCAGCGCCCGGATGCCCGAGGATTTCGGCGCGAAGCCTTCCCAGCGCAACAAAGGATTCAGCCAGACGAGCCGCCGACAGCTTTTGTGCAACCGTTCGGCCTCTGCCGCAAGCCCTTCCCCTGCATCCCTGTCCAGCCCGTCGGTAATGAGAAGCACGACCGCGCCCTGGCCCAGCACCCGCCGCGCCCAGGTCCGGTTGAAGGCGTGCAGCGCGGTGCCGATGCGCGTGCCGCCCGACCAGTCGGCGACCGCCGCCGACACAGCGTCCAGCGCCACGTCGACATCCTTGTGGCGCAGATGGCGGGTGATGTTGGTCAGGCGGGTGCCGAAGACGAAGCTGTGGACCCGGTCGCGGTCGTTGGTCACCGCATGCATGAAATGCAGCAGCATCCGCGAGTAGCGGGTCATCGAGCCGGAAATGTCGCACAGCACCACCAGCGGCGGCGGCCGGGTGCGGCGGCGCTTCCGGGCCAAATCCGACAGGTCGCCGCCATTGCGCAACATCCGCCGCAGCGTGGCGCGCGGATCGACACGCGGTCCCATCGGGTCCGCTCGGTAACGCCGGGTCGTGACCTCCGCCAGAGGCAAGGCGAGACGGGTCAGCAGGCGCTTGGCCTGCGTCATCTCCTCCCCCGTCATCTTCTCGAAATCCTTGTCCTGCAGCCGTTCGGCGGCCGACACGGTGAAGGAGGCGTCGAGTTCGATCTCCGTCTTCTCCGGTTCCTCCTTCTCCGCACCGCTGCCGTGCAGGGCCTCGGCGAGGCGCTGGGCCATCTCCGGCCGGTCGGGCGATGCCTCCGTCCGCACCTTCGGCAACATCAGCGACATCATCTTCTTCAGGATGTCGGGGTTGCGCCAGAAAACGTGGAAGGCCTGATCGAACAACTCGCTCTGGTCATGGCGGTTCACGAAGATGGCGTGCAGCGCCCAGTAGAAGTCTGTGCGGTTCGATAGGCCGACAGCCTCGACGGCCTCGACCGCCTGCAGCACCTTGCCGGGCCCCACCGGCAGGCCGGCGGCGCGCAGTGCGCGGGCGAAATGCATCAGGTTGAGGGTAAGGCGCCCGGCCGGCACATCGTCCGTCATGGCGGCCTCAGCGGGCGGTGGTTGCGGCCAGCTCGGTCTTGACCTGGGTCAGGATGCGCGCCGCCTCGCTGCCCTGGATGCGGGCGATGTCGTCCTGGTATTTCAGCAGCGTGCCCAGCGTGTCGTTGATGACGGAGGGCTCAAGTTCCAACTGGTTCAGCTCGACGAGGGCCTGCGCCCAGTCCAGCGTCTCCGCCACGCCCGGCGCCTTGTAGAGGTCCAGGCCGCGCAGGGTCTGGACGAAGCCCACCACCTGGGCCGCCAGCCGCGCATCGGCCTGCGGCGCCTTGACCGACAGGATCTCCCGCTCCCGCACGGCACTGGGATAATCGACCCAATGGTAGAAGCAGCGCCGCTTCAGGGCGTCGTGGATCTCGCGCGTGCGGTTGGAGGTCAGGATGACGATGGGAGGTTCCGGCGCGTGGACGGTGCCGAACTCCGGGATCGAGACCTGATAGTCGGACAGAATCTCAAGCAGATAGGCTTCGAACGGTTCGTCGGTGCGGTCCAACTCATCGATCAGCAGCACCGGCGGCCCGGCGAGATCCGGCTCCAGCGCCTGCAGCAGCGGGCGCTTGACCAGGAAGCGCTCGGAAAACAGGTCGGCGGTCAGTGAGTCGCGATCCTGCGCGCCCGACGCTTCGGCCAACCGGATTTCCATCATCTGGCGGGCATAGTTCCACTCATAGACGGCGGAGGAGGCGTCCAACCCCTCATAGCATTGCAGCCGCAGCAGCTTGCGCCCGAGCGTCGCCGACAGGACCTTGGCGATCTCCGTCTTGCCGACGCCGGCCTCGCCCTCCAGGAACAGCGGGCGCTTCAGCTTCAGCGCCAGGAACAGTGCCGTCGCCAGGGAGCGGTCCGCGACGTAATGCCCGCGGGTGAGGAGCGCCAGCGTGTCGTCGACAGAGGCGGGAATGGCTGTGATCATCGAAGGCCTTAAAAATTGACAACAAATGCCCTCTCGCTCTCCTGGGACAGAAGAGCGAGAGGGAGCGACATCACCCCGCCGCTTCGACTGCCCGCTTCGCCATGACGGTGACGAGATGGGCGCGGTAATCGGCGCTGGCGTGGATGTCGGCGTTCAAGCCGTCGGTCTCCACCGAAAGGCCGTTCAACGCCTCGGCGCGGAAGTCGGCGGCAAGCGCTGTCTCGAACGCCTCGGCGCGGAAAACGGAGCCGGCGGCGCCGGTCACCGCCACCCGCACCTCCGCGCCGAACTTGGCGACGAAGACGCCGACGATGGCATAGCGGCTGGCCGGGTTGCGGAACTTGGCGTAGGCCGCCTTGTCGGGACGGGAGTAGCGGACCGACTTTACGATCTCGCCTGGCTCCAGCGCGGTTTCGAACATGCCGGTGAAGAAATCGTCGCCGGCGATGGTCCGGCGGTCGGTCGTCACCGTGGCCTTGAGTGCCACCACCGCCGACGGATAGTCGGCCGACGGATCGGCGTTGGCGATGGAGCCGCCCATCGTGCCCATGTTGCGGACCTGCCGGTCGCCGATACCCTCGGCAAGGCTGGCCAGCGCCGGGATCACACGCTTGACGAGGTCGGAATGGGCCACCTCCGCATGGCGGGTGAAGGCGCCGATCTCCAAGCCGCCCTCCACTTCACGGATGCCCTTCAACTCCGGGATGGCGCCGAGGTCGATCAGGTCGGTCGGTCGGGCAAGCCGCTGCTTCAGCGTCGGCAGCAAGGTCTGGCCACCGCCCAGCAGCTTGGCCTCTTCCGCCTGGATGGCGGACGCCGCGTCGGCAAGCGATGTCGGCCGTTGGTACGTGAACGCGTACATTCTCTAGCCTCCTTCTTCTTCGGCCGTCTTATTCCGCCGCCATGGCAGGTGCAGCGTCGCGGATCGTCCGCCAGACCTTCTCCGGCGTCGCCGGCATGTCCATGTGGGTGACGCCATAGTCCGACAGCGCGTCCACCACCGCATTCATCACCGCGGCAGCGGCGCCGATGGTTCCGGCCTCGCCGCAGCCCTTCACGCCCAGCGGGTTGTGGGTGCAGGGCTGGTCCTCGTGATAGCGCACGGTGAAGGATGGGACATCGTCGGCCCGCGGCATGCAATAGTCCATGTAGGAGCCGGTGACGAGCTGCCCGGATTCCTCGTCATAGACGCAGTTCTCGTACAGTGCCTGTCCGATGCCCTGGACCAGACCGCCATGCACCTGCCCCTCGACGATCAGCGGGTTGATGACGTTGCCGAAATCGTCCACCGCGGCGAAGTTGACGATGGTGGTGACGCCGGTGTCCGGGTCGATTTCCAGCTCGCAGACATGGCAGCCGTTGGGGTAGGTGAAGTTCTTCGGATCGTAGAAGGCCTGCTCGTCCAGCCCCGGCTCCAGTTCGTCGAGCGGGAAATTGTGCGGGACGTAGGCTTGCAGGGCGATGTCGCCGATTCCCAGGCTCTTGTCGGTGCCGGCGACGGTGAAGCGGCCCTCCTTCACCTCGATGTCGGTCTCGGCGGCCTCCAGCATGTGGGCGGCGATCTTCTTCGCCTTGCGCTCCACCTTGTCCATCGCCTTCACCAGGGCCGAGCCGCCGACCGCCAGCGAGCGCGACCCGTAGGTGCCCATGCCGAAGGGGATCTTGTTGGTGTCGCCGTGGACGATTTCGACATTCTCGATCGGGATGCCGAAGCGGTCCGCCACGATCTGGGCGAACGTGGTCTCATGGCCCTGACCATGGCTGTGAGCGCCAGTGAAGACCGTCACCGAACCCGTTGGATGGAAACGGACTTCCGCGCATTCATAAAGTCCTGCGCGAGCGCCGAGCGCACCGGCGACATTGCTGGGCGCGATGCCGCAGGCTTCGATGTAGGTCGCGAATCCGATGCCGCGCAGCTTGCCGCGCGCCTTCGATTCGGCGCGGCGTTGCTGGAAGCCGGGATAGTCGACAAGCGGCAGGGCGATGTCCAGGTTCTTGGCGAAGTCGCCGGTGTCGTACTGCAATGCCACCGGTGTCTGGTAGGGCATCGCCTCCTTCGGAATGAAGTTGCGGCGGCGGATTTCGGTCTTGTCCATGCCCATCACGCCGGCGGCAACATCGACCAGCCGCTCGATCAGATAGCAGGCCTCCGGCCGGCCGGCGCCGCGATAGGCATCGACGGGGGAGGTGTTGGTGAAGACCGCCTTCACCTCGGCATAGATCGCCGGGGTCTTGTACTGGCCGGCCAGCAGGGTGGCGTAGAGATAGGTCGGGATCGACGGCGCGAAGGTCGACAGATAGGCGCCGAGATTGGCCAGCGTCGAGACGCGCAGCGCCAGGAAATTGCCGTCGGCATCCATCGCCAGTTCGGCATGGCTGACATGGTCGCGGCCATGGGCGTCGGTCAGGAAGCTCTCCGACCGGTCGGCGGTCCATTTCACCGGACGGCCGACCTTGCGCGCCGCCCAGGTGACGACGGCCTCCTCGCCGTAATGGAAGATCTTCGACCCGAAGCCGCCGCCGACGTCGGGCGCCACCACCCGCAGCTTGTGTTCGGGAATGCCCAGCACGAAGGCGCCCATCAGCAGGCGGGTGACGTGCGGGTTCTGGCTGGTGGTGGTCAGCGTATACTCGCCGTTGGACTGGTCGTACTCGCCCATCGCCGCCCGCGGTTCCATCGCGTTCGGCACCAATCTCTGGTTCACCAGATCGATCTTCGCGACATGCGCCGCGGTTGCGAAGGCTGCGTCCACCGCCGCCTCGTCGCCGAGATGCCAGTCGTAGCAGACATTCTCCGGCGCATCGTCATGGACCAGCGGGGCGCCGCCCGCGATGGCACGGGTGGAGGACCCCACCGCCGGCAACTCCTCATAATCGACCACCACCATCTCGGCGGCGTCGCGGGCCTGCTCGCGGGTCTCGGCGATCACCACCGCCACCGCGTCGCCGACATAGCGCACGCGGTCGCGCGCCAGCGGATAGTGCGGCGGCTCCTTCATCGGCGAGCCGTCCTTGGAATGGATCTGCCAGCCACAGGGCAGGCTGCCGACCTTGTCGGCCTCCATGTCGGCCCCGGTCAGCACGGCGACCACGCCGGGCATCGCCGCTGCATCCGTGAAGTCGATGCCCAGGATGCGGGCATGGGCGTAGGGGGAGCGCACATGGACCGCATGGGTCATGTTCGGGCGCTTGAAATCGTCGGTGTAGTTGCCGCGGCCGGTCAGAAAGCGCTGGTCTTCGCGCCGGCGCACCGAGGCGCCGATGCCATTGGGGTTCGCCATCTCGTGTTTCCTCCCACAGGAACGCGTAAGATGCGGAAATATCTGATTTTTGGGCTTCAGCCCTTATTCGGCCGCGACCGCCGCCGGCTGCGCGCCCGCCATCGCCTCGGCACCCGCCTTCACCGCCTTGACGATGTTGTGATAGCCGGTGCAGCGGCAGATGTTGCCTTCCAGCCCTTCACGGATCTCTGCCTCGGTGGGGTTCGGATTCTCGCGGACCAGATCGACCGCGCTCATCACCATGCCCGGCGTGCAGAAACCGCATTGCAGCCCGTGATGCTCGCGGAAGGCGGCCTGCATCGGGTGCAGCGTGCCATCAGCCGCTGCCAGCCCCTCGATCGTCGTGACTTCCGCCCCGTTGGCCTGGACAGCCAGCGTGGTGCAGGACTTCACCGACCGTCCGTCCACATGGACGACGCAGGCGCCGCACTGGCTGGTGTCGCAGCCGACATGGGTGCCCGTCAGGCCCAGATGCTCGCGCAGGAAGGCGACGAGCAGGGTGCGCTCCTCCACCTCGCGCGAGACCGTCTTGCCGTTGACGGTCATCGAAACGCTACAGGACATCGGATTTCCTCCCGCTGGCTGAAGTCTGGCTTGCAGTCGTTTGGCGTGCAGTTGGGACTTGGTGCTGTCGCGTGACACGCCTTGAGCCGAAAGGAAGGTGGTTTCCGCTTCGGCCGGCGGTCTTCCGCCACAAGGATAGGGGGTGTCTGCCCGTCGAGGTCAAGGAGCCTCTGCATATCTTGGCCGAAAGAATGGCATGCGGACCGTCATTGTATCGGATTGTACGTACTGGCGCGCAATTTTATGGCGCGTTACAGTGGGTTGGGGCTGCCCGTGGCATATGGGCATGCAAATGAATCTGCCCGGCAACGATCCGGGTGCAGCAACGATAACAGGGAGAGCCGCTATGAATCGCCCATCCGTGAAGCGTCACCTTCTGGCTCTGTGCACGGCCGCCGGCCTTGGCGTCAGCCTTGGACTGGCCGCCTTGCCGGCCAAGGCGGAGACCTTCATCACCGTGCTGACCGGCGGCACCAGCGGCGTCTATTACCCGTTGGGCGTGGCGCTGTCGAACGTGTACGGCAAGGCGCTGCCGGGGGCCAAGGTGACCGCGCAGGCGACCAAGGCGTCGGTGGAGAACCTGAACCTGCTGCAGGCCGGCCGTGGCGAGATCGGCTTCACGTTGGGCGATTCGCTGAGCGATGCCTGGAAGGGCAACGAGGAGGTCGGCTTCAAGCAGAAGCTGGAGAAGCTGCGGACCATCGCCGCCATCTATCCCAACTACATCCAGGTCGTCGCTGCCAAGGACTCGGGCATCAAGACCCTGGCCGACCTGAAGGGCAAGCGCGTGTCGGTCGGCGCGCCGAAGTCGGGGACGGAGCTGAACGCGCGCGCCATCTTCGGCGCCGCCGGGCTCGCCTACAAGGATTTCGCCAAGACCGAGTACCTGCCCTTCGGCGAATCGGTTGACCTGATCAAGAACCGCCAGCTGGACGCGACACTGATCTCCGCCGGTCTCGGCGTGGCGGCGATCAAGGATCTGTCGGCCTCGCAGGAGGTGACCATCGTCAGCATTCCGGCCGATCTGGTTCAGAAGGTCGGCGACGCCGCCTACATCACCGAGACGATTCCCGCCGGCACCTATCCGGGCCAGAACGAGCCGGTACCGACCGCCGCGGTCCGCAACCTGCTGGTCAGCCACTCCGGCGTGTCGGACGACGCCGCCTATGCCATGACCAAGACCCTGTTCGAGAATCTTGACGCGCTGGCCGCCGCCCATGTCGCCGCCAAGCAGATCAAGCTCGACAAGACCGCCACCCAGTCCCCCGTGCCGCTGCATCCCGGCGCAATCAAGTATTTCAGGGAAAAGGGCCTGATGTAAGCGGCGGCCCGGCGGAGACGACGCAGTGAGCGCAAACAACACGCAGGCGGACTCCGAGATTCGCCAAGCCATCGACCGGGAAAATCCCGCCACGGTTGCCGCATTCGAGGGGTTCGACGGACGGGCCGTTTTCGCCATCGCCGTCGCCTTCTCCGCCTTCCAGATCTGGACCGCCGCCTTCAACCCGGTGTCGACCATGGTGGTGCGGGCGGTCCATGTCGGCTTCCTTCTGCTGATGACCTTCACCCTGTTCGGCTTCCGCCAGACGTCGGTGCGCAGGCGGGTGCCCTGGTACGACTGGCTGCTGGGACTGACCGCCTTCGGCATCGGCCTCTATCACTATGTGTTCGAGGTCGACCTGATCCAGCGGGCGGGCGATCCCAGCACCGCCGACCTGATCGTCGGCACCGTCGCGGTGGCTCTTGTGTTCGAAGGGGCGCGGCGGATCATGGGAATGGCCCTGCCGATCATGTGCGGCGTCTTCATTCCCTACGCTCTGTTCGGGCGCCATCTGCCCTTCGGGCTTGCCCACCGCGGCTACGACATCGATCAGGTGATCGACAATCTGTATTTATCGACGGAGGGCATCTACGGCACGCCGACCTTCGTGTCGGCCAGCTACATCTTCCTGTTCATCCTGTTCGGCGCCTTTCTGGAACGCGCGGGCATGATCAAGCTGTTCAACGACGTGTCGCTCGGCCTCGTCGGCCATGCCAAGGGCGGGCCGGCCAAGGTGGCGGTGATCTCGTCGGGGCTGATGGGCACCATCAACGGATCCGGCGTCGCCAACGTGTTGACGACCGGCCAGTTCACCATCCCGCTGATGATGCGCTTCGGCTATCGCCCGGCCTTCGCCGGTGCGGTGGAAGCCACCGCCAGCATGGGCGGACAGCTGATGCCGCCGGTGATGGGGGCCGCCGCCTTCATCATGGCCGAGACCATCGGCGTGCCCTACAGCGAGGTGGCCATCGCCGCCGCGATTCCGGCGATCCTCTATTTCGGCAGCGCCTTCTGGATGGTTCATCTGGAGGCGGGCAGGCACAACCTCGTCGGCCTGCCGAAGGACCAGTGCCCGAGCGCGCTGCGCGCCATGGTGGAGGGCTGGTACCTGATCCTGCCGCTGGCTGCCCTGGTCTATCTGCTGTTCTCCGGCTTCACTCCGCTGTTCGCCGGCGTGATCGGCATCGCGGCGACGGCGGCGCTGATCCTGGGCACCACCATTGTCGGCACCATCGGGCCGATGGCGCTGCGCATCGCCTTCTGGGTTGCCGTCGGGCTGGTCGCCGCCGGGCTGTGGAAGCTGGGGTTCCGGACCGAGCATCTCGCCTTCGCCATCGTCGCCCTGCTGATCGTTCCCTGCCTGCTGTTCAAGGGTGGGCGGCAGACCCTGGTGCTGGTGGTGAACAGCATCGCCGACGGCGCCAAGAACGCCGTCGGTGTCGGTGTCGCCTGCGCGCTGGTCGGCGTGCTGATCGGCATGATGACGTTGACGGGGCTGGCTTCCAGCTTCGCCTCCACCATCGTCGACTGGTCGGGCGGCAACCTGCTGGCGGCGCTGGTGCTGACGATGATCGCCTGCATCGTGCTGGGCACCGGCCTGCCGACGACGGCGAACTACATCATCACCGCCTCCATCGCCGCACCCGCCCTGCTGAGCATGGGCGTCCCGCTGATCGTCAGCCACATGTTCGTCTTTTACTTTGGCATCATGGCCGACCTGACCCCACCGGTGGCCCTGGCGGCACTGGCGGCCTCGTCGATCTGCAAGGCCGACCATATGGACATCGGGTGGATCGCGACGCGGGTTGCAATGGCCGGCTATGTCGTGCCTTTCATGGCTGTCTATGATCCGGCACTGGTGATGCAGACCGGAAGCTGGCTTGCCGTGGCCTATGTGTTCTTCAAGGCCTGTGTCGCCATCGCCCTCTGGGGAGCGGCCACCATCGGCTTCTTCTGGACGCCGTTGCCGCTGATCGCCCGCCTCTATGCCGCCATTACGGCCTTCCTGTTCGTGGTGGCGTTGCCCATCACCGACGAGGTCGCCTTTGTCCTGACCGGCCTGTTCCTGTTCTGGCAGCACCGCCGCCGCCGGAATGTTCCGGCCGCCGCGCCCGTCTTGTGACGTGGCCGGTCTCTGCCTGTTCGCCCTCGGCGGCGCGCTTCTCGCGTCGCTGCCGGGGACGGATTTCACCCTGTCCTGGACCCATTCCATCGAGAAGACCGAATGGCGCGAGCATTGGTCGATGGACTCCGGCCGGCTGCGGCCAACGGAGGCCCGCATCCGCGGCACCGGCGCCGGCATGGAGCCGGGACCGGACGCCCGGCTGACCTCCGACGGCTGGCTTGCATGGACGCCCGACCTGCCGCCGCAGGAGAGCGTCGCGCTGGCGGCCTCCGGCTTCACCGGCGACCATCGGCTGTGCACCGGGTCCGAATGCAGGCTGCTGTCGGACTGGACAGGCGTACGGGACCAACCGGTTGAGATGGGGGCCTGCCGATGACGGCGTCCGCCCGACTCCCGCCCCCGCCTACGAAAGTTCGTTGGCTCAACGTCCCTTCCGGCTTGGCTAACGCTGCTCCAATCCGCATACTCCCGTTCCTTTCGTCAGCCTACCATCCGGACCAATGATCAATTTCCCCACACCCCGCCGCAGCCCGTCCCTGTTCCCGGCCCTCTTCGCTGCGGCGCTCGCCGTCGGCGGGCTGTTGCTGGGCACGCATGGCGCCCTGGCGGCGGAGGTGGCGGCGGACGTCGCCCATGGCGGGGTGCCGCATCTGGACGGCCGGCTGCTCAGCGCCGTCTGGGTGGTTCCCTTTGCCGGCATCCTGCTGTCGATCGCCTTGTTCCCGCTGCTGGCGCCGATGGTCTGGCACCATCATTTCGGCAAGATCTCGGCCATATGGGCGCTCGCCTTCCTGGTGCCCTTCGCTGCGACCTTCGGGCTGGAGTTGGCGACCTACGAGCTGCTGCACACGGTCCTGCTGGAGTACATTCCCTTCATCGTGCTGCTGACCGCGCTGTTCACGGTGGCGGGCGGCGTGCGGCTGGCGGGATCGCTGGTGGGAACCCCGCTGGCCAACACGGTCGGGTTGGCGCTCGGCACCATTCTGGCCAGCCTGATGGGCACGACCGGCGCCTCGATGCTGCTGATCCGGCCACTTCTGCGCGCGAACGAACACCGGCGCCACAAGGTCCACACCGTGGTGTTCTTCATCTTCCTGGTGTCCAATGTCGGCGGATCGCTGACCCCGCTGGGCGACCCCCCGCTGTTTCTGGGCTTCCTGAAGGGCGTCGATTTCTTCTGGCCGACGATCCACCTGTTCGGGCCGATGGTCTTCCTGTCGGCAATGCTTCTGGCGATCTACTTCGTCCTCGACCTCTATCTCCACACCCGCGACCCCGGCAAGCACCCGCTGATCGAGGGCGTGCACGAGCGGGAACCGATCCGCATCGAGGGCTCGGTCAACCTGCTGCTGCTGCTTGCCATCGTCGGGGCCGTGCTGCTCAGCGGCGTCTGGCATCCGGGGATCGGCATTACGCTGTACCATGTGACGGTGCAGTTGGAGACCATCGTGTCGAACCTGCTGCTGCTGGGCATCACCGGCCTGTCGCTGGCCCTGACCAGCAAGCAGAGCCGCCGCCTGAACGGTTTCAGCTGGGGTCCGATCCTTGAGGTGGCGAAGCTGTTCGCCGCGATCTTCCTGACCATCATTCCGGCCATCGCCATCCTGAAGGCCGGCACCGACGGCGCGCTGGGTGCCATCATCTCGGCGGTGAACGAGGGTGGGAAGCCGAACCCGGCCGCCTATTTCTGGGCCACCGGCATCCTGTCCAGCTTCCTCGACAACGCGCCGACCTACCTGATCTTCTTCAACACCGCCGGCGGCGACGCGAAGGTCCTGATGACCGACCTCTCGTTGACACTGACGGCGATTTCCGCCGGCGCGGTGTTCATGGGCGCCAACAGCTACATCGGCAACGCCCCCAACTTCATGGTCAAGGCCATCGCCGAAGAACGCGGCGTCGCCATGCCCAGCTTCTTCGGCTATATGGCCTGGTCCGTCGGCATCCTGGTGCCGCTGCTGGGCCTGACCACGCTGGTGTTCTTCCTGTAACCTTACGGGGCCGCCGGGGGAGGGGAGAGTCCGTCCCCCCCTTCGCGGGTTCGCAGCTTGAGCGCAAAAAAACGCCCGGAGGCCAATGCCGCCGGGCGCGAAGTCACAGTACGAAAGAGGATCATCAGCGGTGATGATGCAATCGGGAGATCGATTGTGGCCGCACCCTCGCATGCCGTAGCGGCATGCCCCCTTGACCGCGGTCAAGCCTGAGCGAAAGAGGTGGTTATCAGTCCCCCAGTGCCGGATTGGGCAGCGCGCCGTTCACCCTGCTGTCCTCCGCCTCTTCCCTTTCCGGCCGGGGCACGCGGAACCAGGCGGCGTAGAGCGCCGGCAGGAAGAAGATCGTCAGCACGGTGGCGCCCGCCAGACCGCCCATGATGGCAACCGCCATGGGGCCCCAGAAGACGCTGTGCGTCAGCGGGATCATGGCGAGGATCGCCGCGGCTGCTGTGAGTGCGATCGGGCGGGCACGGCGCACCGTCGCTTCCACGATGCTCTCCCAGCGCGACCGGCCGCTGCGGATGTCCTGCTCGATCTGGTCGACCAGGATGACCGAGTTGCGCATGATGATGCCGGCCAGCGCGATGACGCCCAGCATGGCGACGAAGCCGAAGGGCAGGTTGAACAGCAGAAGCGACGCGGTGACGCCGATCAGCCCCAGCGGCGCCGTCAGCAGGACCATGAACACGCGCGAGAAGCTCTGCAGTTGCAGCATCAGCGTTGTGACCATGATCAGCAGCATCAGCGGCATCATGGCATTGATGGAGTCCTGGCCCTTGGCGCTCTCCTCGATGGCGCCGCCTTGGGTGATGGCATAGCCGTCGGGCAGGGTGGCGCGGAGCGCGTTCAGCTGCCCGTTCAACTGGGTGCTGACCACCGGAGCCTGCAGCCCTCCCGTGACGTCGCCCTTGATCGTCATCGTCGTCTCGCGGGCCCGGCGCCACAGCACCGGCTCCTCCAGCTCGTAGCGGACGGTGGCGACCTGGCTCAGCGGTACGGTGGTGCCGCGGCTGGTGCGGATGTTCAGCTCGCCCAGGCGCGACAGATCCGCCCGCTCCTCCGGCGTGGTGCGCAGCAGGACACCGATCAGCTCCGTCCCCTCGCGGTACTGCGTGACCGACATGCCGTTCAGCAGCAGTTGCAAAGCGTTGGACAAATCCTGCTTCGACACGCCGAGCGCGCGGGCCTTGGCGGTGTCCACTTCCAGCCGGACGCGCTTGGACAGCTCGTCCCAATCCAGATGGACGTTGGCGGTGTTGGGGTGGGCGCGCATGGCATCGCGCACCTGATAGGCGATCTTGCGGATGGTCGCCGGGTCGTCGCCGGTGACGCGGAACTGCACCGGATAGCCGACCGGCGGGCCGTTCTCCAGCCGGCTGATGCGGACGCGGGCGGCGGGGAAATCGGCCTCCAGCGTCGGCTCCAGCCGCTGCATGAAATGCTCACGCTCCTCCAGCCCCTTGGTCATCACCATGAATTGGGCGAAGTTGGCGGTCTCCAGCTGCTGGTCGAGCGGCAGGTAGAAGCGCGGGGAGCCGCCGCCGGTGTAGGCGACCCAGTAATCGACGTCGGGATCCTTGGCCAGCACCGCCTCCAGTCGCTTCACCTCGGCGGCGGTCGCCTCGAAGGACGAGCCTTCGGCAAGGCGGATGTCGATCAGCAGCTCCGGCCGGCTGGCGGACGGGAAGAACTGCTGCTGCACATGGCCGAAGCCGACAAGCGCGGTGACGAAGGCCGCCACGGTCACGCCGATGGTGAGCCAGCGCGCGCGGACGCAGGCCTCGATCATGCCGCGCAGGATGCGGTAGGTCCGCGTGTTGTAGATGTCCAGCTCGTGACCGTCCGGCACCACATGCTTGGGCTTGGGCAGCAGGAGCCAGCCGAGATAGGGGGTGAAGATCACCGCCACCACCCAGGACAGCATCAGCGACAACGCCACCACCCAGAAGATGGAGTTGGTGTACTCGCCGGCGGCCGAGGCCGCGAAGCCGACGGGGACGAAGCCGGCGGCGGTGACGATGGTGCCGCTCAGCATCGGAAAGGCGGTGGAGGTGTAGGCGAAGGCCCCGGCCTTCAGCCGGTCCCATCCCTGCTCCATCTTCACCACCATCATCTCCACCGCGATGATGGCGTCGTCCACCAGCAGGCCGAGCGCAATGATGAGGGCGCCCAGCGAGATGCGCTGAAGGTCGATGTGGAGGATCTGCATAGCCACCAGCGTCATCGCCAGCACCAGCGGCACCGCCAGCGCCACGACGATGCCGGTGCGCCAGCCCAGGCTGACGAGGCTGACCAGGATGACGATGCCCAGCGCCTCAGCCAGCGACTTCATGAATTCGCCGACCGACCGTTCGACCACCGTCGGCTGGTCGGCGATCTGCGCCACCTCCAGCCCGACCGGCAGTTCCGCCCTGACCTTCGCCATCGCGACGTCGAGTTGCTCGCCCAGCTTCAGCACGTTGCCGCCCTTGGCCATGACGACGCCGAGCCCGATGGCGTCGCGCCCCTTGTAGCGCAAGGTGTAGCGGCGCGGCTCGACATAGCCGCGCTTGACCTCCGCCACGTCGCCGATGGTCAGCAGCCGTCCGCCGCTCTCCACCGGGATGGCGCGCACCGCCGCGGCGGTGTCGAGCCCGAGGTCGAGGCGGACATAGACCCGCTGCGAACCGGTATCGACGTCGCCCGATGCGGCGATGGCATTCTCGCGCTGCAATGCCTCAATCACCGACTCCACCGGCAGGCCGAAGCTGGCGAGCCGCTGGCTGGAGATCTCGACATAGACGCGCTCCTCCTGCGGGGCGATCAGGTCGATCTTCTCGACGCCCGGCAGCTTCAGCAGACGGGCACGCGCCTGTTCCGCCACCTTCTTCAGCTGGGCCGGTGTGAAGTCCTCGCCCATGAATCCGTAGATGGCGGAGTAAACGTCGCCGAATTCGTCGTTGAAGAAGGGGCCGACCACACCATCGGGCAAGGTATACTGGATGTCACCGATCTTCTTGCGAACCTGATACCACAGGTCGGCCACCATCCTGGGTGGGGTGTAGTCCTTCAGCTGGACGAAGACCACAGATTCGCCGGGCTTTGAATAGCTGCGGGAGACGTCGTAATAGGGCACCTCCTCCAGCTTCTTCTCGATGCGGTCGGTGACGAACTGTTCAACCTCGCGCGCGGTGGCGCCCGGCCACTGGGTGCGGACCACCATCACCTTGAAGGTGAAGGACGGATCCTCCGCCCGGCCCAAATTCATGTAGGCGAGCGCGCCGGCCAGCACGCTGGCGAGCATCATGAACAGCACCAGCGTGCGGTGCGCCAGCGCCCAGGCCGACAGATTCATGCGGGAGTGGTTCATCGCGCCGGCTCCGTCCAGACGCGGACCTTCTGCCCGGCGTCGAGCTTGTGGACGCCGGCGGTGACGACACGCTCGCCATCCTTCAGCCCGCCGCCGATCAGCGCGAGGTCGCCGGCATAGGCGGCGACGCTGACCGGGCGCAGTTCCAGCCGGTCGTCAGGGGCGGCCAGCACCCAGACCGCCGGCTTCTGCTCGCGCTGGGTCAGCGCGCTGAGCGGCAGGCGGGCAACAGGCGCCCCGTGATCGGCGGCGGCGGTGACGGTGGCGGTCATGCCGAGCTGGACCGTCGGCGGCGGATCGGCCAGCGCGATCTTCGCCTGGAAGGTGCGGGTGCTGGCGTCGGCGCTGGGCGAGACCTCGCGCAAGCTGCCAGCGATGCTCTGGCCGGGGTGGGACCACAGCTCAACCGACAGTTTCTGCCGGGGCAGGGCGCCCACCTGCTGTTCGGGGATGTTGGCAACCGCCTCGAGGGCACCCAGCCGGGCGACGCGCAGGGCGGTTTGGCCGGATGCAACCACCTGGCCCGGCTCGATCAGCGTCGCGGTGACGATGCCGGCCTCGTCCGCCACCAGCGTCGCATATTGGGCGGAGTTGTTCAGGACCCGCAGCTGCGCCTCCACCTCCCGCACCTTGGAATCGGCCTTGTCGAGGGTCGTCTTGCGGCGGTCATATTCCTGCCGCGTCGTCCATTCGCCGTTGCGCAGGCTGGCATAGCGTTGGAAGTCGCTGCGCGCATTGGCCGCGTCGGCCTGCGCCGAGGCGAGTTGCGCCTGAGACGCGCGAATCTGCAGTTGAAGATCCGTGGGATCGAGGCGGGCGAGCGGCATGCCGGGTTCGATGCGGGTGCCGACATCCACCAGCCGGGCAGTGACCTTGCCGCCGACGCGGAAGCCGACATCCGCCTCCACCCGCGGCCGAATCACCGCCGGGTAGCGCACGCTGTCGACCAGCGGTTCGAGAGCGACCGTGGCGACCCGCACCGGCCTGACTTCCGTCTCGGCGGGAGTGGACGCGGAGTGCGTTTCGTTGCAGCCGGTCAACAAGCCCGCCACCGTCAGCATGGCGGCGGTCGCCATCACGGTGGACGCAAACCGTCGTTTGCGGAATTGGGCCATACCACGTCTCCCCACTGGACTGGACTGTATCGTACTGTTACCGTCCTACTCCGGCATCCGATCAACGTCAAGAGTGAACGGTACAGTTCAGTGCAGTCATTGCAGCAAAAAACCGCTCTACCGCCCGCGTCCCACGATGCGAAGGCGGAACAGATCCTTGCCGCCGCGCGGGAGGTGTTTCTGGAGCTTGGCTACGCGGCGACCTCCATGGATCAGGTGGCCCAGCAGGCGCGCGTCTCGAAAACCACGCTCTACACCCGCTTCCCCTCCAAGGAGGAACTCTACACGGCGGTGATCTCCGCCGAGTGTGAACGGAGCGGCCTGCAATTCATGCCGGAAATGTTCGATGGCCTGCCCCTGCGCGACATTCTGGTCCATGTCGGCCGCCGCTTCGTCGATCTGGCATGGTCGGAAGCGGCCATCCGCGTCCACCAGTCGGTGGCGGGGGAGGCGATGCGGATGCCGGAGGCGGCACAGCTCTATTACCGGGCCGGACCGGAGAAAGGCATCGCCAACTACGTCGCCTTGTTCACCCACATGGCCGAGCGCGGCGTGATCGTGACGGACGATCCGGCCTTCGTCGCCCGGCAGTTCCTGGCGGCCTTGCAGGGCGGTCCCTATTGCCAGATGGTGCTGGGTCTGCATCCCCATCCGACCGACGAGGAGCGTTACGCTTTCATAGACAAGGCGATCGACCTGTTCCTGAGCGGCGCGGCGCCTGCTACACGATAGCCTTTGCCGATTTTCCGCGGCTCCGGCCTTTTACGATGGAATGCCTGTCAATGTCCGCCTGTCCTTGCGGTTCCGGCCGCGCCCTCGACCTTTGCTGCGGTCCGATCCTGGCGGGGGAGCCCGCCCCCAGCGCCGAGGCGCTGATGCGCTCCCGCTACACCGCCTTCGTCCGCCACGACATCGACCATATCGAGCGCAGTTGCGCGCCGGAAACCCATGCCGGATTCAACCGTGACGATGCCGTTCGCGTGGCGGAGGAATGCGACTGGGGACCGTTGACCGTGATGAAGGCGGAAGAGAACGGCGACGACGGGATGGTCGAATTCTTCCTGACCTTCCGCCGCGACGGGGAGGAGTGGCCGCTGCATGAACGGTCACGCTTCCGCCGGGTGGATGGACGCTGGCTCTATGTCGACAGCGTGCTGAACCCCAAGGACCCGCCGCGCCGGGTGGTGAAGGTCGGCCGCAACGATCCCTGCCCCTGCGGGTCCGGGCGCAAGCACAAGGCATGCTGCGGGCGCTGACCTCGACGCCCGCAGCGGACCCTCAGCTCATCCCCAGATAGCGCCCCGGCTTGTGGTTGATCGCCAGCGTCAGGTTGACGATGGCGGCTCCCACCACCGACAGCAGCAGCCGGTCCGGCGCCAATACGAAGAAGGCGCCGGCCAGGATCGCCAGATCGACGCCCAGCTGGAAGTAGCCGGCGCGGATGCCGTGGCGCTCCTGCAGGTAGATGGCCAGGATGTTGACGCCGCCCAGCCCGGTGCGGTGGCGGAACAGCATCAGGAGGCCGGTGCCGCAAAGGCCGCTGCCGACCACCGTCGCATAGACCGGATCGAGATGGGCGAATCCCACCCATTGCTCGGTCAGGCGCGAGAAGATCGTGACCAGTGCCACCGCGATGAAGGTGCGCGCGGTGAATTTCCAGCCGAGCCGCTTCCACGCCAGCCAATAGAAGGGCAGGTTGATGACGAAGAAGATGATGCCGAACTGAACCTTGGTGACGTAGCTCAGCAGCAGGGACAGTCCGGCGGTGCTGCCGGTCAGCAGCATCGTCTTGGAATAGATCAGCATGCCCAGCGCGATGAACAGCGTGCCCATCAGCATGGCGAGCGCATCTTCATACAGCTGGTGACGGTCCACCGCCGCGGGTGGGGCCTGGAGGGTCGCGGCCATCCTGCTCGTCTCCCCGATCAGCGAAGGGCGGCGAACTTCGCGACCACATCGTCAACCTCGGCCGTCTTCAGGCCGGCGATGTTGATGCGGCCGGAGGTCGGCATGTAGATGGCGTGGTCGGCGCGCAGGCGCAGCACCTCGGCCTCGGTCAGCGGCAGCAGGGAGAACATGCCCTCCTGCTCCGCCACCGCCGTCAGGGCGGGGAAGGCACCGGCAAGGCCGGCGGCCAGCTTGCGGCGGATGCCGATGATGCGGGCGCGCATGCCGTCCAGTTCAGCGGTCCAGTCGGCGGTCAGCGCGGCGTCGCTCAGGATGGTGCGGACCACGGCGGCGCCATGGTCGGGCGGCATGGAATAGCTGGTGCGGGCAAGCGCCATCAGGTTCGATTTGGCGAGGTCGGCCGGCGCCTGGGTCGCGGCGACGGCGAAGATGGCGCCGGTGCGCTCGCGGTAGAGGCCGAAGGACTTGGACGATGACACGGCGACCAGCGCCTCCGGAACCGCGCCGATCAGGTGGCGCAGCCCCTCCGCATCCTCGTCCAGCCCGCGGCCGAACCCCTGGTAGGCGAGGTCGACCAGCGGCAGCACGCCGCGCGTCTCCAGCACCGCCGCCAGGGTCTTCCACTGGTCGAGCGACAGCGGCGCGCCGGTCGGGTTGTGGCAGCTGCCGTGCAGCAGGGCGACGTCGCCGGGCTGCGCCGCCTCGAAGGCCGCGACCATGCGGTCGAACAGAACGGTCTGGCCGGCGGTGTCGAAGAAGGGATGGCTGACCACCTCAAGCCCGGCGGCGGAGAAGATGCCGACATGATTGGGCCAGGTCGGCTGGCCGACCAGGACACGCGTCGACCCGCCGCGCAGAACAAGGTCGGCGGCCAGACGCAGCGCACCCGACCCGCCGGGCGTCTGCACGCCGGCAGCCGTGACCTTCATGCCGGCCTTGCCGCCCACCAGCGACCACAGACGTTCCAGATACAGCGCGTCGCCTTCCAGCCCCAGATAGGACTTGCTGTCCTGCCCGTCGAGCAGCAGGCGCTCGGCCGCCTTGACCGCACGGAAGACCGGGGTGCGCCCCTCCTCGTCGCGGTAGACCCCGACGCCGAGATCGACCTTGCCCGGCCGGGGATCCTGCTTGTAAAGCCCGATCAGAGCGAGCAGGGCGTCGTCGGGCTGGCGGGAAAGCGCATTGAACATGGCGGTTCGTCCGGTCCTTGCAGATGGAGTATGCGATGACGGGGCAATCAAGCGGCCCGGCTGCGGCGATCCTCCACGTTTGCGGCCCGGTGGACAATGTCGAAGTTCTCAACGGCGCATTGCCACCGTGCGACAGCTCCACGCATGAGGGGAAGGCGCGGCCGTCACTGCGTGAAGAACATCGCCGCGAACACGGCGGCGGTGGCAGCGATGGCTGTCACCAGTCCGTTGCGTCCCAGTGCCCGCTGGCGGTGGAGCGCTACCGCGAACACGATCACGGCAAGGCTGGCCAGAAGCAGGCCCAGCTTGACTTCGGTCATAGTCCGTCATCCTTGAAACTTGTCAGTGTTTCCCGATCCAGCCCAACGCCCCGGCCGAAGTGACCAGAAGGATGGCGCCGCACAGCAGCACCAGCCAGCCGGTCATCAGCAGTCGCCAGCCCGGTCCGGCCTGATCCAGTTCCAGGTAATGCAGCAGGATCTCCCGCCCCTTTGCCACGGCGAGCGCCAGCAACAGCGCCGCCCCGGCGACGCCGCCCCCGCCGCCGGCATCGCCATGGCGGGCGAACAGCAGGGTGACGGCGGTCAGGCCCATCAGCACCAGCCAGGACCGCGTCAGCCGATCGATCGTCTTGGGCATTCTCATGACCGGCCTCCTCAGCGGATCAGGTAGACGAGCGGATAGAGGATCACCCAGACCAGATCGACCATATGCCAGAAGGCGGCCCCGGTCTCCAGATTCTCCACCAGCGTTTCCGGTCCGGAGCAGGCGACCAGAAGAAGGATGACGATGCCCAGCACGACATGCAGGGCGTGGAAACCGGTCAGCAGGAAGTAAAGGGTGAAGAAGCTGTCGCTGTCGATGGTCAGCCCGGCGCCCAGCGTCGCCGAATACTCGACAGCCTTCACCGCCAGGAATACCGATCCGACCGCCGCCGCCACCGCCGCCGTCCGGCGCGCCTGCTTGACGGCGCCACGCCGACCGGCGGCGACGGCACGCGCCGCCAGATAGCCGCTGGTGACCAGCACCATCGTGTTCAACGCCCCCAGCGTGCCGTTGAGATGGGCTTGCCCCGCGGCGAAGGTGGCGGGGTCCAGCACGCGGGCGACCGCGAACCCCAGGAAAGCCGCGCCGAACACCGCAAGCTCGCTGAAGATCAGAATCCACATCATCAGGTTGCCGGGGAGGGCTGCAAGTCCGCCGGGCCGGTCCTGCGGAGCCGTCATCTCCCGGCCCGTCATCTCGATGTCGGCCATGTCCGATCCTTGTCATCATGTAGGCGAACGATAGGCCGACACCGCTCCGGCCGGCTTGACCGCGGTCAAGGAATGCCCCTCTGCCACGGTCAATTATTTGCCCGACCCGTGGCGGAAAGACGCTGCGACGCCCGGCTTCCGGCCCCCGGCCTCGCGCACCCAACGCCCTCCGAACCGACCCCACTCGACGAAAATTCGAGATTGCCAGGGATCCCGAGCGATGACCGAACGCTTCACCAAGGCGGCCGCGCGCAACATCTTCTATGGCGGATCGCTGTTCTTCTTCGCGACCTTCATCGCGTTGACCGCGCTCAGCCACAATTACATCGTCAAGACCAGCACGGATGAAAAGTCGCTGTCAGATGCCGTCATCCGCGGCAAGCATGTGTGGGAGAAGAACTCCTGCATCAACTGCCACACGCTGCTGGGTGAGGGCGCCTATTTCGCCCCCGAGCTGGGCAATGTCTGGCTGCGCTACGGCGGCGACAAGGATCCTGAAAGCGCCGTTCTGGCCCTGAAGGGCTGGATGGCGGCGCAGCCGACCGGAATAGAGGGGCGGCGCCAGATGCCGCAATTCCACCTGACCGACGGCGAGGTCGAGGATCTGGCCGCCTTCCTGGAATGGACCAGCCGGATCAACACCCAGAACTGGCCGCCCAAGCTCTCGGGCTGAGGAGATTTCCGTCATGAAGTACGAATCGCAGAAAGTCGCCCTCTATTACTTCGCGGCGGCCATGGGACTGTTCGCTGTGCAGATCCTGGTGGGTCTCCTGGCCGGGGTCGTCTATGTCCTGCCCAACACGCTGTCGGAGCTGTTGCCGTTCAACGTTCTGCGGATGATCCACACCAACGCGCTGATCGTCTGGCTTCTGATCGGCTTCTTCGGCGCCGCCTATTACCTGATTCCGGAGGAGTCTGAAACCGAGCTGCACAGTCCGAAGCTGGCGCTGATCCAGCTGGGACTGTTCGTCTTCGGCGCGCTGGCCGCCGTGGTCGGCTATGTCTTCCGCATCCATGAAGGGCGGGAGTTCCTGGAACAGCCGACCTGGATCAAGGGCGCCATCGTCGTCGTCGCGCTGATGTTCCTCTACAACATGACGATGACGGTCATCAAAGGCCGCCGCACGGTCATCACCAACATCCTGCTGGTGGGCATGTGGGGCATCGCCATCTTCTTCCTGTTCTCCTTCTACAACCCGTCCAACCTGTCGCTGGACAAGATGTACTGGTGGTACGTCGTCCATCTGTGGGTGGAAGGCGTGTGGGAGCTGGTGCTGGCCTCCATCCTCGCCTTCCTGATGATCAAGATGACCGGCGTCGACCGCGAAGTGGTCGAGAAGTGGCTGTACGCCATCGTCGGTCTGGCCCTGTTCAGCGGCATCCTCGGCACCGGCCACCATTACTACTGGATCGGCACGCCCGGCTACTGGCAGTGGATCGGCTCGCTGTTCTCGACGCTGGAGGTCGCTCCCTTCTTCACCATGGTCGTCTTCGCCTTCATGATGGTGTGGAAGAGCGGCCGCCGTCACCCGAACAAGGCGGCGATGCTGTGGTCGCTGGGCTGCGCGGTGTTCGCCTTCTTCGGCGCCGGGCTGTGGGGCTTCCTGCACACGCTGGCCCCGATCAACTACTACACCCACGGCACCCAGGTGACGGCGGCGCACGGGCATCTCGCCTTCTACGGCGCCTATGCGATGATCAACCTCGCCATCATCACCTACGCCATGCCCTATCTGCGCGGCAAGCAGCCCTACAACCAGATCCTCAACATGTGGAGCTTCTGGCTGATGAGCGGCGGCATGGCCTTCATGACCTTCGCCCTGACCGTGGCCGGCGTGGTGCAGACCCATCTCCAGCGCGTGCTGGGCATGGACTACATGGAGGTGCAGGCCCAGATCGCGCTGTTCTACTGGATGCGGCTCGGTGCCGGCGTCGCGGTGGCGGTGGGCGTGCTGGTCTACCTCTACGCCATCTTCGGTCCGGCCCGCGAGGAGCGGCCCGCCTCGATCCCGGCCAGCTACCAGCCGGCCGAGTGACGTCCCCTCCGGCCCCTGCGCTCCATCGGCCGTCCGATGCACGCAGGGGCCGTCTTTTTTTGGAGTTCCACCGCGATGCCCGACAGCGCCGTCCCGATCCAGCCGTCCGCCTCCTTGCCCTTCTATCAGCCGACCGGCGACGAGTGCGCGCTGTTCGAGCATGCCTACCATCACCGGCTGCCGCTGCTGCTGAAGGGGCCGACCGGCTGCGGCAAGACCCGCTTCGTCGCCCACATGGCGGCGAAGCTCGGCCGGCCGCTCTACACCGTGTCCTGCCATGACGACCTGACCGCCGCCGACCTGACCGGGCGCTACCTGCTGAAGGGCGGCGACACCGTCTGGGCGGACGGGCCGCTGACCCGCGCGGTGCGCGAAGGTGCCATCTGCTATCTCGACGAGGTGGTTGAGGCGCGCAAGGATGTCACCGTCGTGCTGCACCCGCTGACCGACGACCGGCGTATCCTGCCGCTGGACCGCACCGGCGAGACGCTGGAGGCGCCGCCGGGCTTCATGCTGGTGGTGTCCTACAATCCCGGCTACCAGAATGTCCTGAAGGCGCTGAAGCCCAGCACCCGCCAGCGCTTCCTCGCTGTCGAGTTCGACTTTCCGCCGCTTGAGCGGGAGATTCCCATCGTGGCGGCCGAAAGCGGACTGGCCGAAAACCGCGTCGCTCCGCTGGTCCGCCTCGCCAACGCATTGCGGGCGCTGAAGGGGCAGGATTTGGAGGAGGGCGTATCGACCCGCCTGCTGATCTACTGCGCCACGCTGATCCGCTCCGGCATGAAGCCCGAACGCGCCATCCGCGCCGCCCTGATCGAGCCGCTGACCGACGACCCGGACATCCGTGCCGGCCTGCTGCGGGTGGCCGAGGTCACGCTGGGGTAGGGGGTCGGTATCATAGGGAACAGCTGTCATGCTGGAAATCTTCGAGCCGGAAGAGACCGTCGGCCGTTTGTGGCACCGCCTGATCGGCGGGCGGTCGAGCTATCCTCACCATCCGGACGCGGCGGTGACGCTGGAGACGATGCGACCGCGGCTGGCCGTGTTCTTCCGCGCGCTCGGCGGCGATCGCGGGGTGCGGCTGGCCGCCGGAACCGCGGCGGTCTCCGGACACCGGCTGCCGCTGCTCGACCGCATCGGGCTGGGGGCGGAGCGGGTGGAGCGGTCGTCGCTCGACGGCGATGTCCTGCAGTTGCCGGCCGCCATCGACCTGTTCCCCGACCCGGTGCTGAACGAGCGGCTGTATGAATGGCTGGCAGCCTTCTTTGCCCATGCCGAAGCGGCGGCGCAGCCCGCCGACCCGCTGCAGGCCGACCTGCAGCTTCTGCGCAGCGCCGCGGCGACCACCGCGGCGCTGCTGCGCCATTGGCCGGGGCTGCGCCGCCTCCATGACGAGCTTGCCTGCGCGGTCGCCGCGGTCCGCCCAACACGCCGCCTGCCGCCGGTCGAGGCCGAGGTGGAGCGCGCCGTCCTGGCGCTGCTTGGTGCCGGCGCCGCGACCGCGGGAGCAACGCGGATGCTCGACCCGACGATCCCGCTGTCGGACTTCATCGCGCCCTATGGCTATGCCCGCCTGCTGCCGGTCCCGCTGTGGGGGCTGGTGGCGCCACCGAACGAGCGCTCGCTCGCCGCCTTGGCCGAGAGCCCTGGGGAGGGCGGACAGGCCGCGGAGGGCGACCAGCGCCGCCGTGCCGCGACCCGGCGGCAGACCGACCAGATCCAGCGCAACGATCCGCTGATCCTGAACCGCTTCGAAAAGATGCTGAGCCTCGCCGAGGCGCTGAACATCCCGCGCGCGGTCGATGACGACGATGCGGAGAACGCCCGCAAGGCAGCCGACGACCTCGACGAGATCGCCGTCGGCACCCACCAGCGCAAGGCATCGACCACGCTGAAGCTCGACCTCGACCTCGGAGCGCAGGCCGTCGACGACGCGCCGTTGACCGCGACCCTGACCTATCCCGAATGGGACCACCGCCGCCGGACCCATCTGCCGGACCATTGCCGGGTGGTGGCGGAGACGGCCCCGGCCGACGGCGAGGACTGGCGACCCGACGCCGCGGCCCTCCGCCGCATCCGGCAGGTCCGCCGCCAGTTCGAGGCCCTGCGCCCGAAACGCATGCTGTTCACCGGGCAGGCCGACGGCGACGAGCTGGACCTGACCGCCCTGGTGCGCAGCCGCGCCGATTTCCGCGCCGGGGGAAGCGGCAGCGACCGGGTGCATCAACAGGCCCGCAACGCCGCCCGCGACCTCGCCGTCGCCGTGCTGGTCGACGGCTCGCTGTCCACCGACGGCTGGATCGACGGCCGCCGGGTGCTGGATGTGGAGAAAGAGGCGCTGCTGGCCCTGACCCATGGCCTGACCGCCTGCGGCGACGACCATGCGCTCTATGCCTTCACCTCACGCCGGCGCGACTGGGTGCGTGTCCAGACGCTGAAGGACTTCGACGAACCGCTGGGGACCACCGTGACCCGCCGCATCGGCGCGCTGAAGCCCGGCTACTACACCCGCATGGGCGCTGCGATCCGTCACGCCGCCGCCCAACTGGCCGAGCGGCCGAACCGTCATCGGCTGCTGATCCTTCTGACCGACGGCAAGCCGAACGACGTGGATCATTACGAGGGGCGCTACGGCATCGAGGATACCCGCGAGGCCATCCGCGAGGCGCGGCGCGACGGTCTGGCCGTCTTCGCCATCACCGTCGATGCGATGGCCCGCGATTACGTGCCCTATCTGTTCGGACGCGGCGGCTATGCCATATTCCCGCAGGTTTCCCACCTGACGAAGGCGCTGCCGGCACTCTACCGGCAGGTCGCCTGCACCGCCTGACCCCTTGAGGACTCTGCACTATGACCGACGCCAATGCCGCAACGCCCGAACCGGTGAAGATCGGGATCGTCACCATCTCCGACCGTGCCAGCCGCGGTGTCTATGAGGACAAGGGCGGCCCGGCGATCCGCGACGAGCTGACGCGCATCGTCGCCTCGCCTTGGGTCGCGGAAGCGCGGGTCATCCCGGACGAATTGGAACTGATCGCAGCCACCCTGGTCGAGTTGTGCGACGTCGCCGGCTGCGATCTGGTCGTCACCACCGGCGGTACCGGCCCCGCCCCGCGCGACGTGACGCCGGAAGCGACGGAGCAGGTATGCGACAAGATGATGCCGGGATTCGGCGAACTGATGCGGTCGGTCAGCTTGCGGGTGGTGCCGACTGCCATCCTGTCGCGCCAGACCGCCGGCATCCGCGGCCGCAGCCTGATCGTCAATCTGCCGGGCAAGCCATCCGCCATCCATGACTGCCTGGAGGCTGTGTTCCCGGCGGTCCCCTACTGCCTGGACCTGATCGGCGCCGGCCGTATCGAAACCGACCCGGCCGTTTGCGTCGCCTTTCGTCCAAAATCCTGAGAGCCCATTTGAAAGACTGTCCAGAAAAACTCAATGCTATTCGATCGTCATTCCCGCGAAGGTGGGAATCCAGCCTTCGCAGGCGCTTGAACCGGAAGCCTGGATCCCCGCCTTCGCAGTGATGACGGATCGGAACAGCATCGGACCATGACGGATGTATTCAAACAGGCTCTAGCCGTCGAAGTCCTCATACTTAGCATGGAAATAAAAAGGCCTGCGACAAAGTTACGTGCAGGCCTTTCACTTGACGTCGGTCAAGAAGAGATATCGGGGTCTGGGTGATTATTACATCACAAGAAACAAACCCCGAGAATACGCCATGAAGACCTCGCACTCCCTCGTCACCGTCAGTGCCGCCACCCTGATGCTGCTTTCCGCCATCGGTGCCGCTTCGGCGGCGGACACGCTCTACGCCGACCCGAAGGTCAAGCAACCCACCCATAGCATCGTCATGGATCCGGCCGCAGTCCCCGCCCCGGAAAAGGCCGGAAAGCGGGCGCCGAAGACACACAAGGTCGCGCTGGTGACGACGGAAGTCGAATCCAAGCTGGATGACGGCACCACCTACACCTATTGGACCTTCAACAACACGGTGCCAGGCCCGATGGTTCGGGTTCGGGTCGGCGATACTGTCGATGTCACCATCGCCAACGCGGCGGAATCGACGATGAACCACTCCGTCGATTTCCACGCCGCGACCGGTTTCCTCGGCGGCGGCCAGATCACCCAGGTGGAGCCGGGCCAGACCAAGGCCTTCACCTTCAAGGCGCTGACCCCCGGCGTCTATGTCTATCACTGCGCCACTCCGATGGTCGCCCATCACATCTCCAAGGGCATGTACGGCCTGATCGTGGTGGAGCCGGAGGCCGGCCTGCCGCCGGTGGATCACGAGTTCTACGTGATGCAGCAGGAAATCTACGCCACCAAGGCCAAGAACCTGGCGAATGCCGAGGACGATTATGACGGTCTCGTCAACGAGCGCCCAAGCTATCTGGTGTTCAACGGCACGGTCGGCGCACTGACCAAGGACAAGCCGCTGAAGGCAAAGGTCGGCGAGACGGTCCGCCTCTATTTCGGCGTCGGCGGCCCGAACCTGACCTCCTCCTTCCATGTCATCGGCGAGATCTTCGACCGCGTCTACAGCATGGGCGGCCTGGAAAGCGAACCGGCAAAGGGCATCCAGACCGTGACCGTCGCCCCCGGCGGCGCCACGATGGTGGAGTTCAAGGTCGATTATCCCGGCAAATACGCCCTGGTCGATCATGCGCTGAGCCGCGCCACCAAGGGGTTGATCGGCATCCTGGAAGTCGAAGGCAAGGCTGACGACAGAATCATTCTGGACAAGACCGGCGACTCCCGCAAGCAGCTGGGGGAGATGCAGCACTGACGGGTCGGTTGGGCGGAAGAAGTCCCCCTCTCCCGCAAGGAGAGAGGGGCTCTTTCACCGCACATGCCACAAAAACAAAGAAGGGCCACCGTTTCCGGCAGCCCTTCCATTGTCTATCCGTGTGTCGTCGACACAAAGGCGCAGTCCTTAGTAGACCGAAATCCCCTTCACGGAGAAAGAGACCTCGGCATTGACGCTCGACGGCGAATGAGACGGACAATGAGACACGAGATCACCTCCTTTCTGTTGTTGGCGTACCGCACACCATATGGGTCGATCCACGCAGGCTGAAAGGCGATTTGCTGACCGCCCCGTTGTTACAATCGCCAGTCCCCTCACATCAGCGCGTTGGGCATGAACAGAACCAGGCCCGGCCACAGAAGCATCACCGCAACCAGCCCCACCACCGCCAGGACGAAGGGAATGGATTCGACGATGTATTCCTCGATGGGGCAATCCAGCAGGCTGCACACGGTGTACATCGCCACCCCCACCGGCGGGGTCATCGATCCCAGCGTGACGATGGTCATCATCAGGATGCCGAAATGCACGGGATCGACGCCCAGCGGCTGGACGATCGGCAGGAAGATCGGCGTCAGCAGAAGCACCAGCACCGTGCTTTCGATGAACAGGCCGGCGATGAACAGGAAGACCAGGATCAGGGCCACGACCAGCACCGGCTCCCGCGTCAGGTCGGTCATGGCGGCGGCGATGCTCTGCGGCGCCTGTTCGAAGACGATGGCGTAGCCGACCATGCCGGAGAACAGGATGATCAGCATGATCAGACCGGTATCGGTCACCGCTTCCACCAGCGCGTCGGCCAGCCCCTGCATGGTCAGTTCCCGATGGGCGAAGAAGCCGACGAGAAGGGCATAGATGACGGCGAAGGCGCCGACCTCCGACGGGGTGAACAGACCGCCGCGGATGGCAACCAGCAGGGCCACCGGGAACAGCAGGGCCCATTTCGCGTCGACCACCGCCGCCCAGACCGCCTTGGCGGTCGGCCGCTGGGTGGTGGCGGCGCGATAGCCGCGACGCCGGGCGATCCACCAGACGGTGGCCATCAGCACGGCCATCATCAGGAAACCGGGAACGATGCCGGCCAGGAACAGTCGGCCGATCGACACGTTGCCGACGAAGCCGTACAGGATCAGGCCCAGGCTTGGCGGGATGGTGGCGGTGATCAGCGAGCCCACCGCGATGACGGCCGAGGTGAAGCCCTTGGAATAGCCGCTGCGGATCAGGTCGGGCCCCAGGATGCGCGCCTCCATCGCCGCGTCGGCGACGGCGGACCCGGACACGCCGCCCATCAGCGTGGACAGCACGATGCAGACCTGGGCCAGCCCGCCCGACATCCAGGACACCAGCACGTTCGAACAGGCGATCAGCCGGTGGGTGATGCCGGTCCGGTTCATCATGTGCCCGGCCAGCACGAAGAAGGGGACCGCCAGCAGCGGGAAGCTCTGCGACGCGGTGGCGACCTGCTGCACCCCGATCGACATCGGGATGATCCCGTTGGTCAGGAAAAAGGTGAAGCCGGCGATGCCGATGGCGAAGGCGATGGGAACGCCCAACCCCATCAGGACGAAGAAGGTGACGGCGAGCAGGATCACGGCATCACCTCCTCGGCGACGGGGGTTTCCAACGGCGTGTTGAAGATCGGGCGCGGGGTCCGGCGCAGCCGGCCGATGGCGGCCACCGTCTGCCCCAGCAGGGTGAAGGACAGCAGCAGGCAGCCGACCGGCACCGCCGCCGTGACGAAGGCATAGCTGATGCCGCTGTCGCCGAACTGCCGCTCCAGATTCAGCATGGTCAGCTGATAGCCCTTGACCGCCATGGTCAGCAGGAAGGCCAGCACCACCAGCGCCAGCAGGATATCCAGCACCGCGCGCGGCCGAGCCGGCAGCCGCTTCACCAGATAATCGATGCCGATATGGGCATGCTTGCGCAGGGCGAGGTCGGCGCCGAGGAAGCTGGCCCAGGCGAACAGCAGCTGGGCGACGTCCACCGACCAGACCAGGGGATAGCCGAACCAGCGGCTGATGCCGGCCAGGAAGACCAGCAGGACGATGACGGCGAGCAGCGTCGTCGCCAACACCGCCTCCGCCTTGACATAGAGGGATTTCATTGCAAGGGGGTGCTCCGGTCCGGACCGCAGGGGTCGTCACCGCGGACGAAGGCTGCGAGCGTCGGTTGCTGGAGAGGGGAGCGGAAGCCGCCAAGGTGCGGCGCTCCCGCTCCCGGTCGAGGGAACCGGGATCGGTCCGGTCACTGCTTCAGCAGCGTTTCGACCTGCTTCTGCAGGTCGCCATAGCCGAGCTTTTCATAGACCGGCGCCGTGGCGGTGCGGAAGGGCGTCACGTCGATCTCGACGATCTGCATGCCCTTGTCCTTCATCTGCTTCTCGAAATCGGCAAGCGAATTCTCGGTCGCCTTCGACGCGCTGTCGCCGGCCTTCAGCGACTCCTCGCGCAGCAGCGTCTGCATGTCCTTCGGCAGGCCGTCGAACCAGGCGGCGCTGGTGACGATGCCGGTGATCAGGTTGATGTGGCCGGTCTTGGTCAGATACTTCGCCACCTCATACAGGCGGGAGCCGTAGATCGCCGGATCCTGCGCCTCGGCTCCGTCGATCACCTGCTGCTGCATGGCGGTGTAGACCTCCGACCAGGGCAGCGGCGTCGGCGTGGCGCCCATGGCGCGGATCGTCTCCATCCACACCGGCGCACCGGGGGTCCGGACGCGCACGCCGTTGAGGTCGGCGGGAACCTTCACCGGCTTGTTGGTCAGCATGTGGCGTTCGCCCTGCCACCAGTTGAAGGACAGCACCTGATGGCCCGACGACTTGCGCAGCTTCTGCACCCACTCCTCGAACATCGGGGAGGTCACGACCTTGCGGATGCCGCCATAGCCCTGGGCGACGTAAGGAGCGCCCAGCACGCCGAACTCCTTCACGAAGACGGCCAGCCGGCCGCCGTCCACCACAACCGCGACCGGGGCGCCGGCCCGCGCCTGTTCCAGCAGATCCTCGTCCTTGCCCAGCTGCGAGGCGGGGAACAGCCGGACGCTCATCTTGCCGGCCGACCGCTTTTCCACATTGGCCTTGAACTCCTCCAGGCCCTTGTAGAGCGGGTCCTGCGGCGACAGCGCCGTGTTGACGCTGAGCGTGTAATCGGCTGCCGATGCGCCGAACGAAACCAGGGACATCACCGAACCGAACAGCGCGGCGCGCACGGCCTTCGCCATGACAGACATCTCGTTTCCTCCCAGAAAATTGCACTGCCGGCGGCATGGATGCCGCCTTTGACCTGGTGCGTGGCCGGCCCGACGCCGGGTTGCCGGCAGAACCCCAATCTCGG
This sequence comes from Azospirillum humicireducens, assembly GCF_001639105.2. Lineage (NCBI taxonomy): Bacteria > Pseudomonadati > Pseudomonadota > Alphaproteobacteria > Rhodospirillales > Azospirillaceae > Azospirillum > Azospirillum humicireducens. The sequence goes on along the minus strand of NZ_CP028907.1, from coordinate 406,037 downwards.
GGCTCCAGCAGGGAAGGGAATGGCCGATGACCAGATTGTTCAAGAACTGGTATGGTAGTATGCCTGGATTGTCTTGGCAATAGCGTTTCCGGCTGATTATCCGTTTTGCTCGCAGGATGGTCGACGGACGGTCTGCGCGTGGAAGAGAGCCGGCAGCCGACCTATCGCAGCCGTGGCGTCATCCGGCTCACGGCGAAGCCCAGACCGCCCACCCAGCCGCTCCACCTCCGCCTTCACCTCCTCCAGCGCGTCTTCGGAGCGGGCGATCAGGCGGATGGAAGCCTGCCGGTAGGCGACGAAGGTCAGCGCCGTGGCAGGGCCGGCTCAGGCCGATGCCCCGGTGATGCCGACGACGGGGGAGTGAGGGAAGGGACAAGTGCCTTGTCCTGACAATGAAACGGTCAGGCTGCCGGCGGGATACGGCGGCGGCTCCACCTTGTCCAACGACCGGGGCCGCCGCCGGTTTCCTGGCGGTCGCTCAGCACCTCCTCCTCCACCCGGATGCGGCGGCGGGTGAGGGGAATGTTGAGCAGGGTGGCGACGACCGCGATCCAGACATTGCCGAACACCAGCGGCAGCACCGCCAGCTCGCCCGCCACCACCAGATAGTTGGGGTGCCGGACCCAGCGGAAGGGACCGCGGCGGACCAGCGGCGCCCCGTCCAGCGTGATGATCCGCGTCGTCCAGAAGCGGCCGAGCGTCACGACCACCCACCCCCGCCCGGCCTGCAGCAGCAGGAACAGCGCCAGCAGCCAGCCATCGATCGGGGCGTTTGCCGGAACCGCCAGGAACAGCGCCAGAAGCCAGCCCGCATGAAGCACGACGAACAGCGGATAATGGGCCGCCCCGACCTCCCGCGCTCCCTCGGCCAGCAAGCGGGCGGTGTTGCGGCGGGCGACCACCAGTTCAAGCAGCCGCTGGGCGGCGACCGCCAGCAGGATCGCCTGCGGCCAACCGACTGCCTCCATGGTCACAGGTCCAGCAGGGTGAGGCCGGCGGTGAAGCCGGGGCCGAGCGCCAGCATCAGATGCGGCCCCCTCGCTCCGGCGCGCATCCGGCGGTCGAGAACGAACATGACGCTGGCCGCCGACATGTTGCCGCAGTCGCCCAGCACCGCCCAGGACTCGTCCATCCCGGTGGTGGCAGGCTCCAGCACCTCGGTCAGCGCCTGCAGGACCTTGGCGCCGCCAGGGTGGCAGATCACCCCGGACAGATCCGCGCGGCTCATGCCGCGGCCGCTCAGGAACCGGTCGATCACCGGGGCCATCCGCTCGCGGATCAGGCGCGGGATATCCTGGCTGAAGACGACGCCGAAGCCCTCGTCCTCGATCCGCCACCCCATGATCCTCCGGGTGCCTGGCCAGGTGTGTTCGGCACTGTCGATCACGCGCGGGCCGAGGGCATCGTCCCCGGCCATCGGTGCCCGCAGCAGGGCGGCGGCTGCACCATCGGCGAACAGGGCGCTCGCCACCACATTGGTGGGGGAGGCCTCTTCCGGCCGGTGCGACAGGGTGCAAAGCTCGACCACCAGGAACAGCACGGTGCGCCCCGGCATGGCGCGCGCCATCATGCCCGCCCGCGCCAGTCCCAGCGCCCCACCGGCGCAGCCCAGTCCGAAGACAGGCAACCGCACCGTGTCGGGGCGGAAGCCCATGCGGTCGAGAAGAAGCGCCTCCAGACTCGGCGTCGCGATGCCGGTGGTGGTGGCGCAGACGATGGCGTCGACATCGGCCGGGCGCAGGCCGGTGGCGTCCAGCGCCTTGCCGGCCGCTTCCTCAAGCAGGTCCAGCGAGACCCGCTCGAACACGGCGGCACGCTCGCCCCAGCCGTGGGGCTCCAGATACCAGGAGAGCGGGCAGGCGGCATGGCGGGCGCGGATACCGGTGTTGGCAAAGACGGGAGCCAGCCGGTCGAAGTCGCGCAGGCGATGGGCGAACACCGTCCGGGCGACGGCCAGCGTCTCCTCCTGCTCGAAGCGGTGGGGCGGCAACGCGGTGGCGACCGCCAACAGCCGCGGATCGAGTGACATACTGCCTCCTGCATGCTGCCGCCGGTCGGAGCCTTCGGGGTTGGAGCGGCTTTCCCGCTCCTTCCGCCAACAGGTAGGGCGCAGGCGGGTTGCGCCAAGCTGCACCGTCTCAAAAGGCTATCGCCCTGAGCTTATGGTCCGACGGCAAAGGAAAAGGGCAGCCCTCCGAGGAGCGCCGCCCTCTCTTCTCAATCCATCGTCGGCTTGGCGGTCTTCCCGTGCTTGCCTGCGCTCATGGCGGCGTCTCCGTTCCGGTTCCGCGAACATCCTTCCTTCAACCGCCAGCCGCCGCGATCGTTGCGAAATCCCTTCTCCCCCCGACATCAACCCGCTGACGCCGCAGACAGGGGAAACGACGTTTCGCCGAAAGGCGGGAGAAGGTTAGGATGAGGGGGTTCGGCACCGCCGAAAAGCATCCAGAGGGCTTCCAAAGGGCTTCCATGTCCCCTGACGACGAACGGTTGAGGATCCGCGTGCGCGGGCGGGTGCAGGGGGTGGGATTCCGCCCGCATGTCCATGCGCTCGCCCGGCGCTTCGCCCTGACCGGCTGGGTGCTGAACGACCCGCAGGGCGTGCTGATCGAGGTGCAGGGCGCGGCCACCGCCGCCTTCCGCACCGCCCTGTCCGAAGAGGCGCCGCCGCTGGCCCGCATCGACGCGGTGGACTGCGAAGCCGTCGCCCCGCTCCCTGCCGAGAACTCCTTCACCATCCGCCACAGCGAGTCCGCAGGTGCCATCGCCACCGGCATCGGTCCGGACGCCGCGGTCTGCCCGGCCTGCCTTGCCGAACTGTTCGATCCGGCGGACCGCCGCTACCGCTATGCCTTCCTGAACTGCACCCATTGCGGCCCGCGCTACACCATCACGCGACGGCTTCCCTATGACCGGCCGCAGACGGCGATGGCCGGCTTTGCACTCTGCCGCGACTGCAGGACGGAGTACGAGGACCCGGCCGACCGCCGCTTCCACGCCCAGCCGACGGCATGCCCGGCCTGCGGTCCCCGGCTGTCCCACCCGCCGGAAGACATTCTGGCCGCCCTGCGGGATGGCAGGATCGTCGCCATCAAGGGGCTGGGGGGGTTCCATCTCGCCTGCGACGCCACGCGCGCGGACGCGGTGGAGCGGTTGCGGCGGGTCAAGCAGCGCAACGGAAAGCCCTTCGCCCTGATGGTCGCCAACGCGGAATCCGCCGCCCGCCATGTCCGCATGGACGACGACGAGCGCCGGCTGCTGGAGGGGGTGGCCCGCCCCATCGTCCTGCTGCGGCGGCGGGCGGATGGGCCGGAGCTGGCATCCGACATCGCCCCCGGTCTGGCATGGCTGGGCGTCATGCTGCCCTACACGCCGCTGCATTATCTGCTGTTCCACGAAGCGGCGGGACGGCCCGACGGCACCGGCTGGCTGCGCGAGCCGCAGGAGCTGACGCTGGTCATGACCTCCGCCAATCCCGGCGGGGAGCCTCTCGCCATCGGTAACGGTGAGGCACGGGAGAGGCTGGCCGGCATCGCCGACCTGATCGTCGACCATGATCGCGACATCGTGATCCGCGCCGACGACAGCGTGGTCCGCAAGCTGGCCGGCGCCCCCGCCTTCCTGCGCCGGGGCCGCGGCCATGTGCCGGAGCCGATCCGGCTGGCCCGTGCCGTACCGCCGATCCTGGCGGTCGGCGGCCATCTGAAGACTACCGTTTGCGTCACCCGCGGCGACGAGGCCTTCCTGTCACAACACGTCGGCGACCTCGACAACGCCGCGACGCTGGGCTTCCTGGAGGAGACCATCGCCCATCTGCTGCATATCCTGGGCGTCGAACCGGTGGCGGTCGCCCATGACAGGCATCCGGATTTCCAGTCCACCCGCTTCGCCGAGCGGAGCGGCCTGCCCACAGTCGCAGTCCAGCACCACCACGCCCATGTCGCCGCCGTGATGGCCGAACACCGGATCGAGGGGCCGGCGCTTGGCCTTGCGCTGGATGGTTTCGGGCTGGGGGAAGGCGGCGGATCCTGGGGTGGGGAGATGCTGCTGGTCGACGGCTTGCGGTCCGAGAGGTTGGGCAGTCTGGCCCCGCTCGCCCAGCCCGGCGGCGATGTCGCCGCCCGCCAGCCCTGGCGGATGGCAGCGGCCGCCCTGGTCCGCATGGGCCGCGCCGATGAGATCGTTCCCCGCTTTGCCGGCCATGGTCCCGCCGAAGGCGTGCGGCGGATGATCGAGCGCGGCATCAACGCCCCGCTCACCAGTTCCTGCGGACGCTGGTTCGATGCCGCCTGCGGGCTGTTGGGCGTCCGTGCCGTCGCGGGTTTCGAGGGCGAGGCGCCGATGGCGCTGGAATCGCTGGTCCGCCGGCCGCGGGTGGCGGAGGGGGCCTGGCGGATCGAGGACGGGGAACTGGATCTGACGCCCCTGCTGGAGCGCCTGCTGTCCGTTGCCGACGCCGCGGCGGGGGCGGATCTGTTCCACGGCACGTCGGCTGCGGCGCTGGTGGAGTGGACGCTGCCGGTGCTGCGCACGCGTGGCCTGAACCGGGTGGTGCTGTCCGGCGGCTGCCTGATGAACGCGGTGCTGGCGGAGGAACTGGTCGCCGGCTTCCGAGCCGCTCGCGTGGAGCCGCTGCTGCCGCGTCTGGCCCCAGCCAACGACGGCGGGCTCAGCCTCGGTCAGGCATGGGCTGCGTCCTTCGCCCTGTAGGAGGAGAGCGGCATCTGGACCGGCGCCCGCAAGCCGCGGCCGCGATCCGGGAGACTCCGTTGTTTCGGAACCTCCCGGATATGGGAACTCATGCGGAGCAATTCAGGCTTTTCAAGGGGTGCGGCGACGTTCTCCGATGCCCCGTTCAGAGCTTGGCAAAGCCCAGACCGGCGGCCCGAACCATCTCCGCCACCGCCGTCGGGTCCCGCCTCGTCGCCCAGCGATTGAGCGTGTTCATGCCGGTCGCCGGCAGGAACCGGGCGGTCTCCTCAACGCGCAAGGCCTCGTCGTCGATGGAGTGGAACCGGTAGCCGAGAGGACGCAGGATGGCATCGACCCTGTCGGCCGCCTCCCGATCCAGGCATTCGATCAGCAGGTCGGGGCCGCAGCGTTCCAGGATGCCGGCCATGCCGGCAAGCACCTGGGCCTCCGCCCCCTCCACGTCGATCTTCACGAGGTCGACCACCGTCTCGCCGGCAAGCCCCAGCAGATCGCCGCCGGTCAGTCCGGGAACGGTCTCGCTGGCGAAACCCTCCACCCCGGCCTGCCGGACGATTGACGCCCCGGAGGTGAGGAAATCGCCCGACGCCGTCCGCGACAACGTCACGTCGCCCGGACGGTCGAGGATCGCGGCATGAACGGCCAGCGCATTGCCGCAGCCGTTCGCCTCAAGGTTCTTCTTCAGCCGCGCCAGATTGGCAGGAACCGGTTCCACCGCAACGATGCGCGCCTCCGGCGCCGCCCGCGCCGCCATCAGCGAGTAGATGCCGGTATAGGCGCCGATGTCGAAGACGACCCGCGATCCGGCGGCAAGCGTCTGCCAGAGCCGCAGCGAGGCCGGTTCATAGCTGCCGCGCCAGCCCAGGCTCATGCAGACCAGATCGTCATTGTCGTCGAACAGGGCGATCGGCTCGCCGATCGTCGGCTCGATCTCCAGAAAGCCGTGGAAGGGGAACTGGCGGCTGATGGAAAAGAGGTCGCCGGGATCGACCGCCCCGAAGCCGCGCTGCCATATCCGGGTATCCTGCGTGGCGGCGTTGCGAATCTCAATCGCCGCTTCGCCATCGGGATCGAGGCCGTGCGCCTGCCGCGCCCGCTCCAACAGCTGGGTGGTCGAAGCCCGCCAGTCGGCACCGTTGCCCGCTCGCGGCCCGGTGGAATGCATTCCCCTGCGGTTCAGGAACAGCGGCGCGGTGATCTTCACGCATCGGGCATGGTTCCAGACCCGCAGGTAGTAGTCGACGTCCTCCCCCACATCCAGCGTCTCGTCGAACGGGGTCGCCAGTGCGACGGCGGTGCGGATGAAATGGCCCATCTGCAAGGTGACGTACGGATCGTGCAGCAGCAAGTCGGCCAGCGTCTCGATCCGCGGCAGTTGGGGCAGGCGGATTCGGCCCGTCACCGCATCCGATCCGGGCTGCTGGTCGAGGCTTTCCAGGATCAGCCCCCACACGGCGTCGGCGCGGTCGGTGTGCGGCGCCATCTGCTGGAAGGCCTGCGGCATCATCAGATCGTCGGCGTCCAGGAAGAACAGCCAGTCCGCCCCGCGGGACGCCGCCTCGCGCACGCCCTCGTTCCGGGCAGCCGACCGCCCCTTGGCGCCCGCGGTGTCGTCGATCATGACGCAGTCGAAATCGGTGAAGGGACCGGGATCGGTCTGGGCCGCGGCCATCACCGAATTGATCGCCTGCTGGTAATGCGCCTCATGCCCGGGGCCGACCGGGATGATCACCGCGCATTTGGCCTTCTCACCCGGCTCGGGCGCGCGGCGGAACAGGGTGGAACCGACGCGGAAGAATCCCGCCTGGGTGAATTCCTGCTGGAGCCGCTGTTCGGTGTACTTGTTGCAATGCATGCCGCGCGTCTCGGGAAGGAGATCGCTGCTCGACGGCATGATATATTCGAAATTCTGGGCGATGTAATCCTCGTCGACCGCGTAGAAGGGCGTGTTGACGACCAGATAGCCGCCCGGCCGCAGCGCGGCGAAAAGGCGGGGAAGCAGGGACTGCACCTCCGAGCGGGGGATGTGCTCGATCACGTCCAGCATCAGAATCGCGTCGAAGACGCCCCTGAAATCCCGTGCGGCCAGGAATTGCACCGCATCGTCGCAATGGACCTCCCAGCGCACCGCCGGGATGGTCTTCAGCGTCTCGCCGGCCAGGCTGTGTGCGGCATCGGAGAAATCGACACCCACATAGCGGTCGGCCTTGCCGGTCGACAGAAGGTAGCGGGCGCTTTCGGCACGCCCGTACCCGATCTCCAGCACATGGGCATTGGTCAGGGGAAGCTGATCGATCAGCCTGCGGTGGATGGCGGAGATGCCGCCAACCTCCCATTCCTCCATCCCGATTGCGCCGTAATGGAGCCGCTTGCCGGCGGCATCGCGGCCGGTGAAGTACTCGCGGGTGTAGAGCTCTTTCGCGAAACCCATGTCCGCTCCCCGGCGGCGTGATCGATACCCCATCGATACGCGCTGCCGGGGTATCGACGCAAGGGGGTCTCAACCGCTCCTGCCGGAGCGGCCGAGACCCAACCTCACCCCACAGGCGCCGCCTTCTTCGCCGGACGCTCATGCTCCTCGTCGGCCGGGGCTTCGGCGTCCTTGAAGGTGCGCACGCCGCTGATCATGGTGGAGATGATCGACTGGCGGGACATGATGTCCTCGCGCACCGCTGCATAGATGTGGACGATCACGAACAGCAGGATCGCCCACATGCCCATATGGTGCCAGGTGTGGACGTCCATGCTCTGGCCGAACAGCGGAATGACCCAGCCGAACAGCGTGTCCTGCCAGCTGCCCAGCCCGGCGCCTTCGCTGTAGAGCGCGAAGCCGGTGACGATCATGAAGACGCTGCCGACGGCGATGGCCCAGAACATGGCGAACTGCGCCAGCGGGTTGTGGCCGACATACAGCTTCGGCTTGCGCTCAAGGAACAGGTACCAGCGCGCCTCCAGGAACAGCTCCCCCCACCAGTGGCGGTCCCAGAAGGGAAAACGGAACAGTTGGCGGGCATGGTGGTTGCCGGCGAAGGCCCAATAGAGCCGGCCGATGAAGCCGATGGCGAAGATGTAGGCCGACGCGAAATGGACGAAGCGGATGTAGCCCATCAGGAAATTGGCGCTCGCCTCGCCCGGCATGCTCGGCAGCGGGTTGGCGATCAGGTAGCCGGTGACCGACAGCAGTGTGATCGCCAGCGCGTTGACCCAGTGCCAGACCCGCACCGGCACCTCATACACATAGATCGCCTTCAGGAAGCGGCCGCCGCCCGAAGCGGCGGATCCGTCCTCCTCCGGTGTCGCAACCGGCTTCGCATTGTCGAGAGGAGCCATGACTTAAATCCTCCTCGGTTGCCGGTCAGCGCACGGTGACGCGGGCCAGTTCGGCACCATCCGGCGCCATGACATGGGTGGAGCAGGCAAGGCACGGATCGAAGCTGTGCAGGGTGCGCAGGATCTCCACCGGCTCGTCCGGGCGGGCCATCGGCGTGTTGAGCAGCGAGGCCTCGAAGGCACCGATGTTGCCCTTGGGATCGCGCGGGCTGCCGTTCCAGGTCGTCGGCACGACGCACTGGTAGTTGTCGATCTTGCCGTCCTTGATCTTGATCCAGTGACCGAGCCCGCCGCGCGGGGCGGCGACGGTGCCGACGCCCTTGGCCTCCTTCGGCCAGGTCTTCGGATCCCATTTCTCGACATTGGCGGTGGCGGTGTCGCCGGCCTTGATGTTGGCGATCAGGGCGTTCCAGTCGTCCATCATCATGGTGCAGCAATACTGGCATTCCAGCGCGCGGGCCAGCGTGCGGCCGATGGTGGTCGGCAACGCCTGCTGCGGCGTGAAGTTCGTGCCGGCCAGTTTGTTGAAGGCACCCAGCGATTCGGTGATCTGGTCCTTCACGTAACCGACGCCCTGAGCATAGGCCAGGATGTAGCGGGGCAGGGGGCCGACCTCAACCGCATGGCCGCGCCAGCGCGGAGCCTTGATCCAGGAATATTTGGCGGCCTCGTCCAGCTCCTTGATGTCGGTGCGGGTGCCCTTGGTGTTGGCGCCCAATTCGAACTTGGCCTGGGTCACGCCGTCCCACGGGTGCAGGCCCTTGCTCTCGTCCTCGTAGTGATACCAGCTGTGGGCGACGAACTCCTGCACCTGGGCAGGGTCGCGCGGGTCGATGGGATGGACCTCGTTCCAGTTGCCGTTCAGGATGACGCCGCCCGGCAGCTGGCAGGTCGCATGGTCGTACGGCACCTTTTCGTAATCGCCGTAGTCCATGACGTTGGTCGCCGACAGGCCGCCGCCATAGAGCCAGTCCTTGTAGAAGCTGGCGATGGCGAGCACGTCCGGCAGATAGACGTTCTCGACGAAGGCCGTGGCCTCCTGGATGCGGGCTCGGATGAAGTTCAGCCGCTCCATGTTCAGCGGCGCGCCCGACGATCCGTTGCCGTCCATGTTGATGGCGCAGGGAACGCCGCCGACCATGTAGTTCGGATGCGGGTTCTTGCCGCCGAGGATGGTGTGGATCTTGACGATGTCCTTCTGGAGATCGAGCGCCTCCAGGTAATGGGTCACCGCCATCAGGTCGGCTTCCGGCGACAGCTTGTAGGCCGGGTTGTCCCAATAGCCGTTCTTGAAGATGCCGAGCTGGCCGCTCTCCACGAACTTCTTCAACCGGGTCTGGACGTCGCGGAAATAGCCGGGGCTGGACTTGGCATGACGCGGCGCCACCGCCTGCTGCAGCGCCGAGGTCGCCTGCGGATCGGCCTTCAGCGCGTTGACCGGATTGACCCAGTCGAGAGCGTGCAGGTGATAGAAATGGACGATGTGGTCATGGACCTGCAGCGTCTTCGCCATGATCTCGCGGATCAGGTGGGCGTTCTTGGGGATGCGGATCTGCAGCGCATCCTCCACCGCGCGGACCGAGGTCAGCGCGTGGCAGCCGGTGCAGACGCCGCAGATGCGCTCCACGAAGGCCCAGGCGTCGCGCGGGTCGCGGCCCTTCAGGATGACTTCGAGCCCACGCCACATGGTGCCGGTCGACACCGCGTTGCGGATGACATTGTTGCTGTCGACATTCACCTCGCAGCGCATGTGGCCTTCGATGCGGGTGACCGGATCGACAACGATGCGCTTGCCGCCGTTGTCCAGCGAGAAGCCGTTCGGGGTCTGGACGATGCCCATGGTCAGACGTCTCCCTTGTGCTGTGCGCGCTTCAGGGCGCTGACCGCCGCGTGGGCGGCGATGATGCTGCCGACGCCGATGGCGGCGGTGGTGCCGATCTCGTCGGCGTTGGCCTCGATCCCGAACTGGAGGATGTCGGACTGGCGAGCATACCAGGACCCCTTGTCCCAGAACCCGTCCTCCGAACAGCCGATGCAGCCGTGGCCGGACTGGATGGGGAAGCTGGTGCCCTCGTTCCAGCGGACGGTGGAACAGGCGTTGTAGGTGGTCGGACCCTTGCAGCCGACCTTGTAGAGGCAATAGCCCTTGCGCGCGCCTTCGTCGTCGAAGGACTCCACGAATTGGCCAGCGTCGAAATGCGGCCGGCGATAGCATTTGTCGTGGATGCGCTGGCTGTAGAACATCTTCGGCCGGCCCTGGCGGTCGAGTTCCGGGATGCGCTCGAAGGTCAGCATGTAGGTGATGACGCCGGTCATCACCTCGGCGATCGGCGGGCAGCCGGGGACCTTGATGATCGGTTTGTCGGTGATGACCTCATGCACCGGGGTGGCGCGGGTCGGGTTCGGGCGCGCCGCCTGGACGCAGCCGAAGGAGGCGCAGGAGCCCCAGGAAATGATCGCCTTGGCGTCCTTGGCGACCTTGCGCAGCTGGTCGGTGAAGGGCTTGCCGCCGACGATGCAGGACATGCCATCCTGGTTCAGCGGCGGATTGCCTTCCACCGCCAGGATGTAGTTGCCCTTGTACGTCTCCATCACCTCGTCGAGGATCGCCTCGGCCTGATGGCCGGCCGACGCCATCAGCGTGTCGTCGTAATCCAGCGAGATCATCGACAGCACCACGTCCTTCACCAGCGGGTGCGCGGAGCGGATGAAGGATTCCGAACAGCAGGTGCATTCCAGCCCGTGCAGCCACAGCACCGGCGTGCGCGGCTTGGTTTCCATGGCATGGACGATCTGCGGCACCAGTTCCGGCCCCAGCCCCAGGGCCGCGGCGGTCAGCGAGCAGTATTTCAGGAACGAACGGCGTGTGATCCCCTGCCGCCGCATCACCTCGTAGAAGGTTTCCAGCGTTGCCATCGGTTTGTTTTCTCCCGTCGGGCGGCACCGGCGTGCGAGGGTCCGGTGCGCTTCTCCGTCGGGCATAGGCAACAACCGTGCCGTAATACGAACATTTGGCAAAGCAACGGTTTCATGCCCGGACTGCCCTTGCCCCCTGGCAAGTTCCCGGCCGATCCGACGGCCGGGATGGCAGGAGAGTTGCCGACGATGATCAGGCGGCCTGGCTGTCTTCTTCCGGCCGGCCGACCAGCCGGTGGAGCGCCAGACCCAGCGCGATGCCGGCCGCATGCAAGCCCGCGGTGCTGGTCAGGAAGCCGGCGGCATAGCCCAGCGCCGCTGCGTCTGCCGGCATTTCCGCGCCATGGGCGAAGCCGTGGAACAGGCCGAAGGCCGCGGCGAAGGCCGCACCGATCAGCCCGTTGCGCGACATCGGCATGACGCACAGCAGGGCCAGTACGACGGTGGAGGCATAGATGGTGGGCTCGACCAGCGGCAGCTCGCCACCGGTCAGCGCGAACAGCCCGCCGGCCAGCATGGCGGCCAGGAACGCCCCCGGCACCGCCAGAACGGCACGGCCGCCGATGGTGGCGCCATAGACCCCGACCGTGACCATGGCGATCAGATGGTCGAGCCCGCCCAGCGGATGCGCGGCGCCATCGAGGAATCCGGCGCCGGCAAGATGGCCGGGATGGGCAAGGGCAGGCGTGGCCGCAAGCACGACGGCAGCCGCGACGGCGGCAAGACGAGTGGTTTTCGACATGGCGAACGGCTCCTCGGGGTTCTCGTGGTTCGGTGATCGGAACATGCCCTCTCCCGCCCCGGGAGAGGGGGGATACTAATGCCTCTGCGCCGGACCGCGCTCGATGCCGTAGCGTTCCAGCTTGGCGCGCAGGCCCATGCGGGACAGGCCCAGCTCGTCGGCGGCCTTGCTCTTGTTCCAGCGGCAGCGGACCAGCGTTTCCATCAGGATGCCGGCCTCAACCCGCTCGATGCGCGACTTCAGCGGCCCGCCCTGTCCGATCAGGTCGAGCGGCGGCAGCGGCCCGTCCTCGGGCGAGGCGGGGCGGGCGTTCAGCGCCGCTCCGCGCAGCACCTGGTCGGACAGCAGCTCCGCCCCCAGCGTGTCGCCCTCGCAAAGAACCAGCATGCGCATGATCTCGTTCTGCAGCTCGCGCACATTGCCGGGCCAGCCATAGGCCTCCAGGCAGGTCATCGTATCGGGGGCGAAACCGGCAACAGGCTTGCCATGGGCGGCCGACAGCCGGTCGAGGATGTGGCGGGCCAGAACCGGGATGTCGTCCGGCCGGTCGCGCAGGGGCGGCATGGTCAGCGTCATGGTGCTGAGCCGGTAATAGAGATCCTCGCGGAAACGTCCGGCCTTCACCTCGGCGGTCAGGTCGCGGTGGGTGGCGGCGACGACGCGGACATCGACCCGCCGCGTCTCGTTGGAACCCACCGGCCGGATCTCGCCCTCCTGCAGGAAGCGCAGCAGCCGGACCTGGAAGGCCGGGCTGATGTCGCCGATCTCGTCGAGGAAGATCGTGCCGCCGTCCGCCTGCTCCAGCAGGCCGAGGCGGTTGCTGTGCGCGCCGGTGAAGGCCCCCTTCTTGTGGCCGAACAGCTCGCTTTCCAGCAGGTCGTCCGGGATCGCGCCGCAATTCTCGCAGTAGAAGGGCTGATCGCCGCGCGGACTGCCGTAATGGATGGCGCGGGCCAGCAACTCCTTGCCGGTGCCGGTCTCGCCCAGCACCAGCACCGGCACGTTGAAGCCGGCCACCCGCTCCGCCTGCCGGCAGACTTCCTCCACCGGGCTGCCCTCGGCCCTGACCAGCCCGTCGAAGCGGTAGGACTGCCGCACCCGCTCGCGCCTAGAGGCCACGCGGGTCTCGGCGACGGGGGGCAGCAGCTTCAGCTCGTTGGTCAGCCGGTCGTGCTCGCGCTGCAGCTGGTACATCTTCGCCGCGCTGCGGGCGGTCAGCAGCAGATGGTCGGGATGCCAGGGCTTGGTGATGAACTGGTGGATGCCGGCGGTGTTGATGGCGCCGATGATGTCCTCGGGGTCGATGTAGCCGGTGATGACGATGCGCACCACCTCCGGCCAGCGTTCGCGGACCTGGGTCAGGAACTCGACGCCGCTGACCTCCGGCATCCGCTGGTCGGAGAAGACCACCTGGATCCATTCGGTTTCCAGCAGGCGTAGGCCCTCGTCCGCCGACAGGGCGGTGAAGACCTCGAACTCCTCGTCCAGCAGGCGGGCGATGACCTCGACGGAGCGCGGTTCGTCATCCACCACCAGGATGCCGGGGCGGGTGGTGTCGGTCATCGCACAGTCTCCTCCGTCATTCGACCTCGAGATCCTTGATCGTCATCTCGGTGCCGCCGTTGGGGTGCAGCCGGCTGCCGCCACAGTGTGGACAGGGCGACAGCCGGTCGTCCAGATCCACCGTGTCGCTGCAGTCAAAGCACCAGCCGCGGCCCGGCACATCCAGCACCACCAGTTCCGCCCCCTCGGCCAGGGAACCGCGTGTGACCACATCGAAGCCGAAGCGCAGCGCCTCCACCTCCACCCCGGCGAAACGCCCGATCTCCAGACGCACCTTGCTGACCCGCCTGAAGCCGTTGGCGCGCCCGGCCTCCTCCATCGCCTGGAGCAGGCTTTCGCAGAGCGCCATCTCATGCATCGCCGGCCTCTCCCGAACCCATGCCAAGCAGCGCCCGGCGCGACGGGCGCACCGGGTCGGCCTGGACCGGTACGGGATCGGGCGGCGGAGCGAGTTCCACCTCGCGCCGGCGCCGGATCTCGGCGGATTGCTGGGCGCCGTCCTCTCGGATGGCGGGGTCGAAGAGGGAGACCAGCGCCGCCGAGGCCGTCTCCGTCGCCTGCAGCATGGAGGCGAACTCGAACATCGGCGAAAAGAGCGAACAGGCCTTGTATGCCCCCACCCCCTTGCGGTTGGCATGGACGAACTCATACCGTCCGGACGGGAACTCGATCAGTTCCTTGGCCCCCGGCACCAGCCCCGACCAGTCGTCCCCCTCGCCCGGCAGCAGGACGAGGTTCAGGAACCACGGCGTGACCAATGCGCCCAGCCAGCGCTCGTCATGCCGGCGGAAGCCAACCGCCTTCACCGCCAGCGCATCGTTGACGATGGGCAGGCCGCGCATCTGCGCGGTGTGGATCTCGCGGAAGGCCGCCTCCAACCGAGCGATGGTTTCCACCGGCTGGGCGGGCGGGGCGGGGAGGGCGGGCAGCGGCGCTGCCGCCGTCTCCGCCACGTTGGCGTCGCCGTCCAGCGCCATGAACTGGTCGCGGGCACCGTCGCAGACCGGGCAGCGCCAATGGCCGGGCAGGGCGGCGAAGGCCGTACCGGGCGGCACCTGCCAATGCTCGCATCCCTCGGCCGGGTCGTAGACATGCCAGCAGATCTTGCATTCCATCCGCGTCGCCGCACCGATGCGGGTCGCGTCGCCGAGATAGGATCCCTCGAAGCGCGAAGCTGCCAGGCTCATCGCACCCGCTCCAGGTCGGTCGCCAACGCATCGAGGATCTCCGCCAGCCGTTCGGCGCTGTCGGCGATGTCCTCCACCGCGGCGCAGACCACCGCCGGCACGTCGACGATCTCAACCGTGTCGAGGATCAGCGTATCGACCGAGTTGTAGTAGCGCACCCACCAGACATTCGGCGTCGCGGTGGCGGTGACGCGGCAATTGCCGTACCCACGCGATAGAATGGTGGTGGCACCGACACCCAGCCGCTGCTCGATGAAAGCGAGGTCCTCGGGCGTGTGGGGCAGCAGGCTGAAATTCACCGCATGGGGCACGTCACCCCGGCGCCATGCGGCGCTGCGGTCCAGCAGCTCGGTCAGGATCGGCATACCGTTCATCAGCCCGCCAGGCGCGGAACCCGAGGCTGCGGACGAAACCGGTGTGAAGGCGCGGTTCACCGCCACCCTCGGGAAGCTGCCGACCAGCAGGCCTTCTCGCGCAGCCCCGTCGCCAAAGGCACGCACGCGCCAGACACCGGCCAGCGACGCCTCCTGAATCTCCAGCCGGTCGCCGGCCCGTTCCACCTTGACCGCGACCTCGCCCTCGCCCAGCGCCTCGTCAACCAGGGCCAGAACAGGAGCCTCGAGATCGTCGAGCGGGACGCGGATCTCCTCGCCGGCCGACCAGCGGGCCAGCGCGTCGTGGATGCGGATCAGCACGACACGGGCGGCGGCGGCTTGGACAGGATCGGCGACCTCCGGCAGGTGCGGTTCATAGACGCGCATTCCCGACGGCATCGGCAGATACTCCAACCCGTCTTCGCTGGCATCGGGCTGGCTGCCGGGACCGAAGCCAACCGGCGGGTGGGTCATGCCGAACAGGGAACTCATGCCGCACCGCCTTCCAAAGCGCCGTCCAGGATCTCGCCGATCCGCTGCAGGTAATCGTCCCAGTCGCGCACCCGCGGGATGCTGCCCAACAGCCGGTCCCCGCGCAGGAAGACCAGGGCCGGCAGGCTCATCATGCCGGTCAGCGCCAGGATCGCGCGCTCCGCCGCCTCGCCCGCCACCGCTGGGGTCAGGCGCGGATGCAGAGCGCGGACCAGCTCCGGCAGGATGACGGCAACATCGGCGGTCTCCGCATTGCCCTTGCCATGGCCGGGAAGAAAGATCACCCAATCCTTGGCAGGATCGTCCAGCCAGGGGCGGTCGTCGCCATGGTCGAGCCGCGGATACCCATGAACGTCGGTCAGCAGATCGACCAGCGGCGGCAAGGGCAGGCGCGGTTTCGCGAGCGGGAGTGCAAGGTCGGTCACGGCGTCAGGCCTCCGTCAGGCCGGCCGCGCGGGCCGCCTCCAGGTGGGGGGGAAGGGTGGGTTCACGGCCGGTCAGGTCGGCGAAGGCGCTATCCAGCGCTTCCCCGTCCAGCGCCGCGGCCATCGCGGCCAGCGCATCGAGAATCTGCGACGCCTCCTCAGGCTCCAGCAATCGGCGGGCAGCGCCCAGGAAGCCGAGCACCCAATCGCCGGGACCGGCCTCGGGAACCAGCGACAGGTCGACGGCCGATCCGTCCTCCGCCCGGCCGACGATACCGTCGACGACGGTCAGGCGCAGGGGAATGCCGATGCACATGTTCGCCGGCCCCCCTCACGATGCGGTAGCGGACAGCGCCGCCAGCACGCGGGGGTCGCCGATGCGGCAGGCGTCCTCGGCGCTGGGCCGACCGCCCTCATAGGCATCGCGGGAGATGGCCGGGGCGGCGATGTCGGCAGCGGCGTTCCGTGGCGTTCCGTCCACGCCGAACTCGTCGCGCAAAAGATCCAGAATGACGGCAATGGTCGGGTCAACCTGCGCCGCCACCGTATCGGTCAAGCCGCCACCGTAATCCTCCAGGCATTCCGGCTGCACGCCGACCAGGATCAGCCTCTCCGGACAGCGGCCGAGAAACATGGCGCTCGCCAGAACCTCCTGGAACCCGGTCTGGTGCAGGCTCATCTTCTTGGCGCCCAGGAAGGCAGGCACATCGTCGCCGTGGAAGACCCGGCGGGTACCCGGAGGCAAGCCATAGTCGATGGCGTCGACCACGATCAGAGCGTCGGCCGTCTCCAGATGCGGCAGCAGGTACAGCCCCTGGGTGCCGCCGTCCATCAGCGTGACCGCGTCGGGAAACCGCCAATCGGCGGCCAGACGCTCGACGGTGCGGACGCCGAAACCTTCGTCGGCCCACAGGATGTTTCCGATCCCCAAGACCAGGATTCGCACCGCTTCGCGGCCTCCTCCGTCCCCCGTTCCGTCCATTCCCTTGCCCCGGCATTGCCCCATGCACCGGCGTCCAGACGCCGAGACTTGTTCTTACAAGTTTCATGCCAGGATCGGCCATAAGGCCAGCCCATTGATCAACCTACATATTTCTCCATGCATCGCTCGGCATGCCAGCGATTGCGGACATCAACATTACAGCGCGCCTGGAAAGTGGCAATATACTTGCCAGTCTGGCTGGATGATTGCCGATCAGTGCCGGCGCGTCAGCTTTGCCGATCGCTGTATCAACTCGCGCTCGGTCACATGCTTCATATGCTCCGGAACGTCGGTTTCCCCTCCGATCAACGGGCCGGCGACATAGGAAGCGCCCGCCTCTTCGGCAACCCGCAGCATCGTCGCCGTACGGATACCGTCGACGAAGAAGAGCATTCCGTGCCGGCGCACATGCGCACCGAGAGTGTTGATCCGATTGGCCGCCCGTATCTCCGGTTCACCGGGCTGGATGGTGACTCCCAAGCCACGGACGCCCGCCTGCGCAAAGGCCGCGAGGTTCGGAACGCCATCGTCGATGAGAACGAGGATCGCCCGGCAATAGGGCTTCAGGATGGTCGTGATCTCGGCCACGCGACCATAGGGAACCCCAGGCGGCACCCCGCGCAAAACGAAGACCATGAAAGGAAGGAGATGAACAGGAATTTCATGGCAGATGGCAAGATAGTCCCGCCGGTAGCGGCCGATCGAAAGCGTCGAAAAGCCAACGGTTACATTCTGCATATAGCGGAAGCTGTTCTGATACAGTTCTCCGTATATCTCGATGGATCGCCGAAGAACTTCGACATCCGATTCGAATATGTGCTCTTCAAGACGCATCTCGTCGTTGGACAACGCGCTGAGTTGTCTCTTCGTGGCGCCATCGGGGTGGCAGACATAGGTGGATAGAACCTTGTGCGACACGTCGAAGACCGGACGGAAACAGATGCCCGGCAGGAAAGCCACCAACTCGGACGCCACCGTTGGGGCGGCCGGACGCCCCTCGTCCGCCTCTGTGACGGACTTCGGCGATGCCGCACTCTGCACCAACAAATTCGCCATCAATTGATCGAGCGTCGTCATTTCTACGGCCAGATGTCCATCGATCTCGGTCACGATGCTGCGCACGGCTATCCGGCTGGTGTCCGCGCTTCCCAACATAATCCGGTGGAGTTCGGCAACGATCCGGCCGGAGATGAGTTCACCGGCCTGCCGGTCCAATGTGGCGAAAACAACCAGATAGTTTGCTTCATCTGCACGCAGCCAGACATCGGTTGGCGCCAGATGCCGATCGAGCAGCCGTTCGGTCTGGTCGTGAACGCGCGCCTTGACGCTGTTCCAACGGTCGCCGAGTTCCGTTCGCAGCGCATTCAAGCCGACCAATTGGATGGAGCCGGCGGCATGACGATTCCCGCCGGCCAACAGTTGCCGCAGCCGCACTATCGTCTGCGTAGGGATCGCAACGGACTCTTCGGCGCGATTTTCCTGTCTGACGAGTGTCTGGTCTGTCATGGCGGCAACCTCCTCCTCCGGAACCGAAGACTTCGGTCGTCGGTTTGGCTCACTGAAGAAATCCGGATGCGTGTTATCTTAGATAATGTGCTTCTCGATCAAAAAATCCACTGATCGGGAAGTCATTTTCCAAGACGTCTCTAAGACCAGCCGATTGCGAATAGATTCGACGATGCAGACTCATTCTTAGGTTTCAGCATTCCCGGACATTTTCGCGAGAACCCCCTAAAGAATCCCACTGGGATGGCATAAGTGAAAACCTGTATCGCGTCGCATCGGTCATTGCTCCAATTTGCTTCCGCAAAAGGCCACGAGCAGGCGCAGACACTGCCCGGACACCGGCGCGTTCCGTCGCCATGCCCCGCTGGCGGGCGGCGGCCATTGTTCGCAGGATCGGAACGGTGAAACCGGAAACCCGGCATTTTTCCCGGACCGGCAACGGCTTAAAACCACCCCATCAGAACGCATCCACCAAACCGATGGAGGTCGGCATGGCCCGGCTGGTTTCACTCCTGATGTTTGTCGGCATCATGTCCTATGCGACACTCATCATCTCCTGACGCCATCAGGATCCGTTTTTTCCAACCGATACAGGTCAATGCACCGTGCAGACCATGCATGGATCGAAGGACCGGACGATGTGCTGCACCGACAGCGGCGTGCGCTCTCCCTCCTGCACCGGTGCGCCGACCAGAGCCTGTTCCAGCGGTCCGGGCACCCCGTCGAGGTCGCGGGGAGAAAAATTCCAGGTCGTGGGCGCGATGATCTGGTAACCGGCGATGCGCCCGCGCTCCACCCGAAGCCAATGGCCGAGTGCGCCACGGGCGGCCTCGGTCAGGCCGACCGCCTGGGCATTGTCGGGCATCTCCACCGTCGCACACCAGGGACCGTTGGGCTCGATCGCGCGCAGCCAGCCTTCCATGGCACGGACGGTACGGGCGAGTTCCAGCAGGCGGGCGACCACCCGGCTGTAAACCGATCCGCCATCCTGCGCCACCAGCGCCCGGATCAGCGGATGGCCGTCCACCAGTTGCCGCGCAATCGCACCGGTCTCATAGGGAAGTCCGGCCAGCCGCGGCGCCTTGCACCAGCTGTATCCCTCCTCGTCCGCCCCATCCGGCACGGTCGAGCCGGCGAAAGGCGGGTGGGGGCGCTCCCGCCCGGCCATGCGGCTGAAGCGGTGATGCTCGGTCACCTGATCGGCGTCGAAGGCGGCGTCCCGACCGTCTGCAAAGGTGCCGCGACGGTAGAGATGCCCGCCGTCGGTCTCCGGATAGGCGCCGTGACTGAGAAACCGGCCATAGGCGCGGCCGAGATGGGCGAGGCGCAGATCCTCCGCGACCTCAAGGAACAGACGGAAATCGCCGGCCGGGCCGGAGAGACGCCAGCGCTCCAAATCCTCCGGAGCCGCAAGCTCCAGAATGCGGTCCAGCGGGGCGCCGAACAGGCTGTCCTCCAGGAAGCGGCGGAAAGCGCCGACGGTGGCGAGCAGCCGCACCCGGTCGCGGGCATCCGCCGCGCGGGTCACGCCGCCGGGCTGGAGCGTCAGCGTGTGCGGCCACTTGCCGCCCAGGATGCCGAGCACATGGAAAAGCTCCGCCCGGGCCGCGGTGGCGCCACGCACGGCGCTGCCCTGCGCCGCCTTGAAGCGCGCCTCCGCCCGCTCGAACCAGGAGCGGCCTTCATAGGCGGGCCGGGCGAAGTCGGGCATGAAGAACAGGTGGAAATGGGTCAGGTGATCGGCGGCGTTCTCCGTCGCCATCATCAGGTTGGTCGCCAGCATGCCGTTGCGCGGTATCTCCACCCCCATCACCCCGGCCAGCGCCAGCGCCGCCGCATGGCTCTGCGAGACGGAGCAGATGCCGCAGATGCGCGGCGCCACCACCAGCGCATCCATCGGGTCGCGCCCTTCCAGAATGCGTTCGAACCCGCGGAACAGGGGAGAGTTCACATAGGCGGCGGAAACCCGTCCGCCATCGATCTCGAGTTTCACCTCAAGATCGCCCTCCACACGATTGAAAGGACCGACGATCAGGCGTCGTTTCGGCTCTTCGCTCACCGGTTCAGCCTTTCCGGGTGGGGCGGACGGTGGGCGGCACGACGATGCGGTCGGCGGCGGCATTGCGGCGCACCCGATCCGGCGTCGCCGCCTTGGCCAGGGATGCCAAAGCCACGAACCACGCCTTCGGCATGTCGGTCGGCAGGCCGATCGGGATGCCGGCGAATTTCGGTGTCTGCTGGAACGGATGCCCCGGCTCCTCGAATCCGGGTGCGGTGCAGTTGATGCAGGCGGAGCCGCCGCGGGTGCAGGACCCCTCGCCGTTCCACAGGCGGGTGTTGCAGTCGGCATGGGCCTGGGTGCCCAGGCAGCCGAGATGCTCCATCAGACAGCCAAGGTCCGACGGCTTCTCCGCACTCGCCTTGTACTCGTAATACTCGTTGCGCGGACAGCCATGGTGGACCAGATGGTCGGCGTAGAAGCGCGGGCGCTGGTAGAGGTCGAGATCCTCGGCCTTCAGGGCATTCTCGGCCAGCAGCATAAGCGTCTCTGTCACCCAGTTGGGATGGGTCGGGCAGCCGGCGACATTCACCACCGGCAGGCCGTCGCGCGCACGGAACTCTCCGCCCAGCGCTCCACCGCGCAGCGTCCCCTCATACTGCAGGCCGCAGGCATCGGCGATGTTCTCCCCGGCCGCGGTGATGCCGCCATAGGCCGCACAGGTGCCGACGGCCAGCACCGTTCCGGCGACGGCGGCCAGATCGCGCACCCAGTCGATGGTGGGCCGCCCGGTCCCCGCCAGCACATGGAAGCGCCCGGTCCCGTTCGGCCCGCGCAGAAGCGATCCCTCCACGCACAGCACGTCCAGCGGCTCCGCTCCCGACAGGATGCGCTCGAACAGATCCAGCGCCTCCGCCCCGGTTTCCTCGGAGAGGCTGGGATGCCAGAGCAGATGGATGCCGGCCGTCCCGAACAGCGTCATCAAATCCGGAGCTTCGGCGCAGAGCAGCGACATGGTGCAGCCCCCGCAGCCGCCCGATTGCAGCCACAGCACCGACAGCGGACGCTCTCTCAACGTTTGTCCGTTCATCTTGCGGCTCCATCCTTGCGCCCAGCCGCCGGCAGGGTCAGGGTGAACAGCGCTCCGCCGTCGGGATGATTGGTTGCCGCCAGCGCGCCGCCATGGTCGCGCACCAGCTGGTAGCTGATCGAGAGGCCGAGCCCGGTGCCCTTGCCGACCGGCTTGGTGGTGAAGAACGGGTCGAACACCCGGCCCAGAATCGCTTCTGGAATGCCGTGGCCGGTGTCGCGGATGGTGACGACGACCTCCCCGGCCTCCTCCCGGCCATGCAGTTCCAGCCGCTTCACCGTCGCACCGGCCATGGCGTCGATGGCATTCTGCACGAGATTCATGGCGACCTGATGCAGATGGCCGGGATGGCCGGCGATGTCCAGCGTCTCCGGCAAGGTGAAGACGACGGTCAGATCCGGCATCTGCGCCTTCGCCACCCAGGTCACGGCGGACCGAAGAAGTGCCGTCAGATCGAAGCGTTCGGAGGCGTGCTTCTGTTCCGACGAGAAGCGGCGCAGTTCCGCCACGATGTCGCGCACCCGCTCCGTCCCCTCCAACATGCCGTCCAGCGTCGCCGCCGCGTCGGCACGGGCACGGTCGATGCGCAGCTCCTTGCGCAGCGCCGCCAGTTCGGCAGTGCCGGCGCCCTCATGCACGCGGTCAAGATAGGCGGTCAGCCGGTCGACATAGCGTCGCATGGCATGGGCGTTGCCGTAGACGAAGGAGATCGGATTGTTCAGCTCATGCGCCACGCCGGCGACCAGCCGGCCGAGCGAGGCCATCTTTTCCGAATGCACCAGCTGCTGCTGGGTCTGCTTCAGCCCTTCATGGGCGGAGGCGAGGTCGCGGTAGGCGCGCCGCAGCTCCCCGATCGGCCGACCGACCAGCACCAGCCCGATGGCATGGCCACGCTGGTCGTAGCGGACCGTGCTGTTGACCGCGACGGGGAAAGGACCGGTCGGCCCCCTCAACGACAGCTCCACGTCGCTGCCGCCCTCGCGCTGAAGGGCGGCGCTGCACAGCTGCGCGAAGGCGCGATGGGAGGCGAGGTCGAGAAAGTCGCGCAGCAGGCGGCCGGTCAGCTCCCGCCCCGTACAACCGAGCGCCCGCTCGGCCGCCGGGTTGGTCTGCTCGATCCGGCCGTCGCGATCGCAGGCGATCAGCACGTCGGTCATGGAACCGATAACGCTGGCGATGAAGGCCTGCGCCTCCTCCAGCTCGGCATTCTTGCGCTCCAGCTCCACCTGCTGCGCCACCAGATTGGCGTAAGTCTCGTCCATCTTCCGGATCACCTCGATCCAGGCGCTCTCGGCGTCGGCATCGGGCAGAATGCCGGGAATGGAAAAGGGCTGCGACAGGGGGGCGGTCATTGGCTCAGCCTAGCACGCTCCGCCCGTTTCGGGTGTGGAGGATTTCGCCAGGCACCGCGCGCACCGCCTCAGGCGGTCCAGGCCGACCACAGCCCGGCCAAGCCGCTCAGAACCAGCACATAAAGCGCGAAGTCGAACAGCGGCGGGTGCCAGACCCAGCCATAGGCGCCGACCGCGCGCAATCCCCGGCGCAGCAGAGCAGACACCGCCCAGGCCGCCACGGCCAGCAGCAGCAGCGGGGGAAGAAACAGGCCGTAGACGTCGATCTCGCCGATCATGCGCGTGCCCTCTCAGGGAAATGCATCTCGTCCGCCGGCCCCGGAGCGTCGAAGGCCGCGTCGGGGAACAGGCTGCGCCGCAGGGACGCCAGCGCCACCACCGCACGGTCGCGCTCGGGACCGGAAGGCGCGGCGGCGATTGCCGACAGCAGTTCGTCCATGCTGCCCAGCAGTTCGGCAGGGGCGGGGTCGGGACGCTTGGCCGACAGGGCACGGAAATGGGCGGCCACGCCGCGCAGAATCCGGTCCAGCACCGGCCCGGCGTCAGCGCCGAGCACCCGCCGGACCCGCTGAAGCTCCACCACGTTCAACCCGACCCGCAGGTCGCGTACGGCGTCGATGGCATCCACATCCACCGAACCGCCGGCCTGCGCCAGCCGGGCCGACAGCAGCCCGACACGGTCCAGCATGCGGCTTTCGAAACCATCCGCCGACGGAGCGGTCCTGCGGCCGGCCAGATCGGCGATCTCGCGCCAGCCGACATGCAGCAGGCGCCGGGCGCTCCAGGCTGCACCGACCGACCGGCACAGGCGGGTGACCAGCATGGCGGTGACGATGCCGACGATCTGTCCGGCGCTGCTGTTCAGGAAGGAGGCGAAGTCGCCGGTTCCGGTGTCGAGCAGGCTGAGCGAGCCGCCGACGCCGAAGATCAGCGCCATCGCCTTGCCCATCGTCGCCGGCCGGGCGACGAACACGCCCAGTCCCACCAGCGTCGGCGCCAGACAGAGCGCCAGGATGGGGAAGCTGTCGAAGGACGGCAGAACCACCAGCAGGTAGAAGGCGGACAGCGGCATCGACGCCAGCGTATAGACCAGAAAGAGACGGATTCCCGGCACCGGATCGTCGAAGGATGCGAAGAAGCAGGTGAAGACCGCCACCATCATCGCCGCCGCCGACCCCGTCGACCAGCCGGTCAGGATCCAGAAGGCGCAGATGACGGTGATCCCCAGCAGCGCCGCCGCCGCCGACCACAGGGCCATGCCATGGTCGAGGTGGAAGACGCCGCGCGACCTCTTGCGCGCCAACGGATCCAGATGGTCGGGCAAGGCATGGTCGCCGGAGGCGATATGCGCCCGCAGGTCCCGGCAATCGCGGTGGATTTCCACCAGGGACCGCAGGCGCCGGATGAAGCTGAACCGGGTCGCCGCCTCCCAATCTCCGGCCGATCCGGCGGACTCCTCCGCCTCCAGCCGGTCGAGCCGGGCTACCAGCCGGCCGGCCTCCGCCGGATCGGCGCCGGCCCCTGCCGCGATCCAATTCCGCACGGCGGCCAGCACCGGAGCCACATCCGGCGGCAACGTGCCGTCCGTCCGGCGCAGCGCGATCAAGCGGTCCTGAACAGCGGTCAGCACCGGCAGCAGATACACCATCCGGTCCTGCAGAGCCCGCATCGGCCGGGTCATCCAGCGCAGATCGGAGGTGTCGTAGGGCAGGTGGGTGGTCATCACCCGCAACTCGGTCAGGTCGCTCGCCATCTTGTGGCGGTCGCGCAGCCGGGCATCCATTTCCGCCCCGTCCATCGCGTCGAGCGTCCAGCGTTCCGCATCGCGCAGCGCCGCGTCGAGCTTGCCGAGCAGGACCGGCCCCATGCCGCGCGGCAGCACCACGCTGTGGATGACGGTGGCGCAGACGATGCCCAGGATGATCTCCTCCACCCGGGCGATCCCTGTGTCGAAGATCGCCTCGGGATTGGCGACGCCGGGGAAGACGATCAGGCCGGCGGTGTAGCCGGACAGCATGAAGATGTAGCTGCGCGGCGTGCGGTCCAGCAGCGAGACGAACAGACAGCCGCCGACCCACAGCCCGACCGCCAGCGACAGCAGTTCCGGCGCGTTGATCAGCTCGACCGTCAGGATGATGGACGCGATGCTGCCGATCACCGTGCCGACGACACGGAAGACAGCCTTTGAGCGGACGGTTCCCGACAGCGGGCTCGACACCACATAGGCGGTCAGCATCGCCCAGAAGGGGCGCGGCAGCCCCATGCCGAAGGCGATGTAGAGCGCCAGCATGGAGGCCGCGAAGGACTTCAGCGAGAAGACCAGCTCGTTGAAGGTCGGCGCGGCCGGCAGGGAGAGGGCAGGGGCGGGGTTGGGGGATTTCGGCATCGCGATGCGCTCATCGCCCCGCCGGCAGCACGGCGACCTTCGGCGCACCGCCGGGAGTAGCGTCAGGAGCGCCGATGACCGACACCGTCGCGGTGCGTCCGGCCACCAGCTGCAGCGACTCCGGCACCTCGTCCAGCGCGATGCGGACGGGGATGCGCTGGGCCAGACGTACCCAGTTGAAGGTCGGGTTGACGTTGGCCACCAGCCCGGCGCCTTCCGCCCGGTCGCGGTCGACGATGGCGCGGGTGATGCTGTCGACCCGGCCGCGCAGCTCGGCATCCGTCCCCATGATCCGCACGGAGACGGGAGCCCCGGCATGGATGCGCGGCAGCTTCGTCTCCTCGAAATAGCCCATGACGTGGAAGGAGTGCCGGTCGATCAGCGCAACCACCGCCTGCCCGGCGGCAACGTAGTTGCCGGTCTTCAGCTGAAGGTTGGTGACGTATCCGTCGACCGTCGCCTTCACCTCCGTCCGCTCCAGGTTGAAGCGCGCGAGGTCGAGCGCCGCATCGGCCTGTCTGGTGGCTGCCGTGGCCTTGGCCATCGCCGCCATCACCTCCTGCCGCTGAGCGGTGGAGACGACGTTGTTGCCCAACTGCTCGTAGCGACGGGCTTCGGCACTGCGGTAGGACTGCTCGGCCCTCGCACTGTCGAGGTTCGCCTGCGCCTGTTCCACCGCCAGCCGGTAACGGCCGGGGTCGACGACGAAAAGCACGTCGCCCTTATGAACCGTCTGGTTGTCGGTCACCCGGACATCGGTGACCAGCCCGGCGACATCGGGCGACACCTGCACGATGTCGGCACGGACTCGGCCGTCGCGGGTCCAGGGTTCGTTCATGTAATAGTCCCACAGCCACAGGCCGCCACCGACCGCGGCCAGGGTTATCAGCAGGGTCACGGCAATCCGGGCCACGGTCCGCAAGGAAGGCAGAAAAGTCACGGTCTTGGTTCCTCAATCACCGCACCGATCGGACCGGCGGCGGGGCTTTGGCAACGGATTCCGCCTCGCCGCCGGGATCGCGCCACGGTCGGGTCTATTCGCGCTTGGCGTTGGATTCGATGGTGGCGAGCACGCGATAGCAGGCCTCCACGTCGGCCTCCGTCGCGCCCGCCATCAGGCGCTGGCGGACGTCGTTCAAAGCGTCGTTCACCTGGGCCAACAAGTGTCGGCCGGCATCGGTCATGTGCAGGGTTTTCGCCCGCCGGTCGCAGGCATCCTCGCGCCGTTCCAGCAGCCCCGCGGCCTCCAGCCCGTCGAGCAGCCGGACGAGCGACGGTCCCTCGACCGCCATTTCCTCCGCCAGTTCGCGCTGGCGCAGCCCGTCGCCGAGTTCGGCCAGCAGCATCAGCGGCGTGATGGCCGAGCTGGAGAATCCGCTGTCCGCCAACACCCTGTTCGCCGCCCGCCGCCACAGATGGGAGGCGCGGAACAGGTGCAGGCCGAAACTGGGAGGAAGGCGCAGAGGCTTATCTTGTAGCATTCCTATTTAATAGGTTTGCTATCTAAATCCGGCAAGTGCCTCCGGCGCTGCGAAAGCCGCGGCTGCCGCATGGCTGGTCTGAGGTGCCATACGCACACAAAAAAAATTTTCCATAACCAATCTTATGTGTTTTTTGCCTGTGCGCGCAAAGTGGGAATGTCAGCGTCCGGTCCGCGCAACTTCCCCCGGCTGCGTCGGTCGGTTATCGTCGCGGACTTTCCTCCCCGTATCCCGGAGACCGTAGGACATGACCCGCAACATCGACCGGCTGCTCGACGTGATGGCGCGGCTGCGGAATCCCGACGGTGGTTGCCCCTGGGATCTGGAGCAGACCTACCGCAGCATCGCGCCGCACACCATCGAAGAAGCCTATGAGGTCGCCGACGCCATCGAGAAGGACGACAAGGTCGCCCTGCGCGAGGAGTTGGGCGACCTTCTGTTCCAGGTCGTCTATTACAGTCAGATGGCGCGCGAGGAAGGGCTGTTCGACTTCGACGAGGTGGCCGGCGTCATCACCGACAAGATGATCCGCCGCCATCCCCATGTCTTCGGACCGGAAGAGGTGAAGTCCTCCGACCAGCAGACCTCGCGCTGGGAGGATCACAAGGCCGCCGAACGCGCGGCCAAGGCGGCGGAGGAAGGCCGGGCGCCGTCGGCGCTGGAGGGCGTGATCGCCGGCCTGCCCGCTTTGACCCGCGCCCTGAAGCTGCAGAACCGCGCGGCACGGGTCGGCTTCGACTGGACCGACGCCCGCGACATCCTCGACAAGATCGAGGAGGAGGTGAAGGAACTGCGGGCGGAGATGGATGCCGGATCGGCCCAGGAACGGGTGGCGGACGAGTTGGGCGACCTGCTCTTCGCACTGGTCAACCTCGCCCGCCGGCTGAAGGTGGAGCCGGAGACGGCGCTGCGCGGCACCAACGCCAAGTTCGAGCGCCGCTTTCACCGGATCGAGGCGCTGCTGTCCGCCCAGGGCCGCAAGCCGCAGGATGCCACGCTGGACGAGATGGAAGCCTTCTGGCAGCAAGCCAAGCGCGAGGAACGCGGGGAATCCTGAGCCGTCAGTAATCCCAGCGCTCGAAGGCGAAGGCCCACTGCCGGCGCACCGCGCGGCGGGCCTGATCCTCCAGATCGTGGCACGCCCGCCGGTAATCGCGCACGCCGGCCAGATAGCGCTCCATCCGTGGTTGCGCCGGATCGAACGGACCGAGGCCGAGCCCGTCATAGGTCCGGCGCAGAGTCGCCAACGGATCGGCGATGAAGCGGTCATAGCGGATTTCAGCCAGCCGACCGGGCGGCAGCAATGCCCGGTCGCGGTCGAACCGGGCCATCATCGCCGGATAGAGGTCCAGAACCAGCGCGTCCACCGCCCGCGGGTCGTAGGATTGCAGCGAGAATTCCCGCAGCAGGGTCAGCAGCATGCGACGGGTGGAGCTGAAAACCTCGTAGGGGTCGCGGTGGATGTGGAGGAAGACAGCATCGGGGCGCAGGGCCAGCAATTCCCCCACCCTGGCGGTATGGGCGGGATTCTTGATCAGCAGGCGCCGGCTGCCCGAATAGAGCTGCAGCTTGGTCAGGTAATGGTCCATCCGGCGGCGCCACAGTGCCACCGCCTCCGGACGGCAGCCCTCGAACAGAACGCCCTGGCGGAAGGCGCGGTAGAGGTGCCTGGGGAAGAAAATGCCATGGTAGTAGGACAGCGGCTGCATCAGCGCCAGGGCCAGTTCGTCCTCCTGCGGGGCGGTCGGGTCGATCGGCATCGGATCGATGATCCGGTCGGGCGGCAGCCACGCCTCCAGCCGCGAGCGCCAGAAGGATGTCAGGCCGAGGAAGCCCCAGGGAAGGCCTACCGCCAGCGGGTCGGGAGCGGCGAAGCGCTCGTCCTGGGCCAGCAGGTTCAACAGATGGGTGGTGCCCGCTCCGCCAGTGGCCGAGGATGAACAGCGGCGGCGGTACCGCCCCGGTCTGCCCCATGCCCAGCCCCCTGCCAAGCCCCCTGCCCGACCACCCGGCCAGCCGCTCCACCCGTTGCCGCTCCACCCGTTGCCGCTCCAGCAGGTCCAGCGGGGCTCGGATGGCCGCGGCACCGGCTGCCGTCACCACCCGGTGCAGATACGGCAGCTCCACCCCGCCGCCCTTGACCACCACCGTCGCCAGCGTCGCGGCGTCGGCGCCGGCCAGCGGGTGGAAGATGCGGTGGGCGCGCCGGCGCAGCCAGGGCGTCATGATGCCCCCGGTCCGGTCGGATAGGCCCGCCCGCGCCATTCCGATGGCCGGCCATGGCGGGCGCGCAACAGCGCCGACCATTGGATCGCCAGCATGATCAGGATGCCGACCGGGTGCAGAAGGGCGCCGACGACACTCTGGCGGAAGCGGATCAGCAGCAGGAGCCGGAACAGCAGTCCCGCCGCCGCCGCAAGCCCCGCCATGACGACGGCTCCGTCCGGCAGCGGGTCCAGCGCCGCCCAGCCCAGCAGGATCCAGGGCAGGACATGGCCGCCAAACAGCAGAAGGGTCCAGACCGGCAGGGCGGCGGGGGTCGCCATCCCTTCCGTCGCGTTCTTGGTGAAGCCGGACCACACCTCCCGCCAGCCGCGATACATGCGGCAGCGGGCAAGGCCGCTGGCGTCGAACAGGTCGGTTCCCTGCCCCGCCCGGCGGAAAGCGCGCGGCAGTGTCACCCCGTCATGCAGCGACGCCGATATCGCCGCATGGCCGCCGGCCTCTTGGTACGCCTCCCGCCGCACCGCAATCAGCTGGCCGCAGGCGGCGCCGAACCGCGGATCGCCCGACAACCGCATCCCCAGCATCGGCAGATAGCCCAGCAGCAGCACATGGATCAGCGGGATCACCAGAGCTTCGGCCAGCGTCCCGGTCTCCTGCCGCGGAAACCCACTGACCAGACCATGCCGGCCGGACAGCAGGGCGCCGCAGGTCAGGCGGGCGGCGTCCGGAGCAAGCCGCACGTCGGCATCCTGGAACAGCAGCACCGGATGGCGCGCCAACGTGGCGAGCGTCTGACAGGCATGCTGCTTGCCCGACCAGCCCGGCGGCAGCGGCGGCGCGCCTTCCAGCCGGACGCGGGGATCCCGCGCGGCGATCGCACGAACGATCTCCGCGGTTCGATCGGTGGAGTGGTCGTCCAGCACCACCACCTCCACCTCGACGCCTTTGCTGAGCAGGGCCGCATCCACGGCGGCGGCGATGCCGGACTCCTCGTTGCGGGCCGGGATCAGGATGCTCACGGCCGCCCCCGAGGGCGGAGCGGCCTTGGGGCGGCGGTAGAGCAGCAGGTTCACGCCCCCCAGCAACAGAGGCAGCAGTGCCAGGATCAGCGACAGCCCGGCAATCAGGATGATGACACTCATGGCCGTTTCACCTCCTGCCGCACAGCCCGCCCCTGACCATCGCCATGCGCCGGGGAAAACGACTGCCCGCGGGCCAAGGCCCGCATCCGGCGCCACAGGTCATAAACCCCGCCGATCCCGACCGTTCCCTCGATCAGCGACAGGAAGCGCGCCGGCTCCCGGCTCTGTGCATCGAGCGCAAGCTGGTCCATCACCGTCTCCAGCCTTTCCTCGAGCTCTGCCGCGATCTCGGGAACCGCCAGACCGGCGAAGATCGCGGCGTCCATCGGTTCGCCGAACCGCATCAGTGCCTCGGGCGTGCGTTCGTCCCAGAACGGGTATTCGACAGCCAGCGGCACCACCAGGGCCGACGGCATGCGGCGGACCAGATGGGCGATGCCCGGCCGCAGACTGACCGGGCGACGGCGTGGATCGGTGAAGGCCCCCTCCGCCGTGATCCACAGCATGGCGTGCGGATCGGCCAGGATCTGTTCGGCTTTGCGCAGGAAGGCGACGGCGCCGGCGCGGCCGGGCTCCAGCCCGAACAGGCCGATGCGCCGCATGAAGCGGTAGCGGCGCAGCATCTCCGCATCGATCGGCCCGTAGCCCGGCCGCTTTCGGAAGCGGGTCGTTCCCATCACGATCAGCAGCGCGGGGTCCCACCAGGACGGGTGGTTCAGATAGACGATGACCGGCCTGCCGGGCGGCAGAACCGGCCAGCCCGGCCGCGCCAGCCGCACCGCATGGAAGCCGCGCCGCAGCCTCCGGGCCATGACGCCGCCGAAAAACCAGCAGAGCAGCCGGGACCGTAACGCGACCGGATCGTCCGTCATCACCCGCCCGCCTGTCTCAGGCGACGGCGCGGGCGGGGCCGGCTTGGGAACCGTCCTGCAGGCCGCCGCGCAGGTCGCGATCCAGGCTGTCGGCGGCGATCCAGCCGGACATCAGCACCATCGGCATGCCCGGCCCCGGATGGGCCGCCCCCCCGGCCAGATACAGCCCCTCCACGTCGCGCGACCGGTTGCCCGGCTTGAAGGCGCCCATGAAGCGGCCATGGCTCGCCAAGCCATAGATGGCGCCGTTCAGCACCTTGTAGCGGTCGTGGATGTCCTGCGGGGTCAGCACATGCTCCACCCGGATGCGGTCCTCCAGATCGGGCATGCCGGCGGTGCGCTTCAGCTTGTCGAACACCACGCGCCGGTATTCCGGCAGCATGCGCGTCCAGTCGTGGTGCGGGCGCAGATAGGGGGTGTGGACCAGCACATACAGCGCCTCGCCCCCCGGCGGGGCGACGCCCGGCTCGGTGCGGGCCGGGGCGGCGATGTAGCAGGTCGGGTCGAGCGCCGGCTCGCCGCGGCGGTAGATCCAGTCGAACTCCTCCGCCGGGTCGCGGGAAAAGACGAAGTCATGGTGCAGCAGATGGTCGTAGCCGCGGTCGAGCCCCAGATAGAACACCACGCCCGAACAGGCCGGCTCGTAGCTGCGGCGCTTGGCGAAGCGCTTGGCCGGCTCGCCCCCGACCAGTTCCCGATAGGTGCGGATGGAATCCATGTTGGACACCACGGCCGACACCGGAATGCGCTCGCCCGCGTCGGTCTCCACCGCCACGGCGCGGCCGGCCTCCACCTCCAGGCGGCGGACGCCGGTGTTGGTGCGGATCTCCACGCCCAGCCGCCGCGCCACCCGTTCCAGCGCCACCGGAACCGCACGGGTGCCGCCCATCGGATACCAGACGCCGTCGTTGGTCTGCATATGCGCGATGGCACACAGCACCGCCGGGGAGCCATAGGGCGACGACCCGACATACTGGGTGAAATGGTCGAGCATCTGCGCCGCCCGCGCGTCCGGCACATGGCCGCGGATGGTGCCGGCCACCGTGCTGCCCATGCGCAGAGCCAGCACGTCCGACAGGGTGCCGGCGTTCAGGCTGTTGCGGACGTTCAGCGTGTCGCCGAGATCTTCCACCGACTTCCAGAAGAAAAAGCGTTCGGAGATGCCGTGCAGCCGTTCCGACAGCGCCTGGAAGCGGCGATAGCCCTCCCCCGCCCCGCGGCCGGGCGCCAGCCGGTCGAGTTCGGCAGCCATCCTGCCGATCTCCTCCGACAGGTCCAGCACGGTGCCGTCGTCGAAGAAGCAGCGCCATTGCGGCTCCAGCCGGACCATCTCCAGCTCGCGGTCCAGGTCGCAGCCGGCCTCCTCCAGGATGCGGCGCAGGACACGCGGCACCGTCAGGATGGTCGGCCCCATGTCGAAGCGGAAGCCGCCCTCCTCCAGCACGGCGGCCTTGCCGCCGACCCAGCCGTTCTTCTCCAACAGGGTCACCTTGTGCCCGCGCGCCGCCAGCACCACCGCCGAAGCCAGCCCGCCGAGCCCACCGCCGATCACCGCGATCCGATCCGTCATGCCATCCCCCCTGCAACGGCCTGCCGCAGCATGCCGGACAATCCCATGGTCTTTGTGCGCCACGGCGTCGGCAGGCCCAGTTCCTGGGCCAGCAGCCGCGACGTGATGCGCGCGCCTTCGAAGATGACCGGCAAGCCGCTGCCGGGATGGGTGCCGCCGCCCACCAGATAGACGCCGTCCAAATCCTCGAACCGGTTGCGGGGGCGGCGGTGCAGCATCTGGTCCAGGCTGTGCGCCAGATTGAAGGTGGCGCCGCGATGCACCGCGAACTGGCTTTCCCAGTCGGCCGGGGTGATCACCCGTTCAACCCGGATGCGGCGCTCGATGTCGCCCAGCCCGAAACCGGCCAACCGGTCGAGCACGGCGCGGCGGTAGCGCGGCGCCTCCGCCTGCCAATCGATGTGGCCGCGCTGGTGGCCGACCGGCACCAGGATGTAGAGCGTGCTGCCGCCGGGCGGCGCCAGGGCCGGGTCGCTGACGCAGGCGTTCTGCACATAGATCGACGGCTCGCGCGGCAGTTCCCGGCATTCCTCGATCTCCGCGAGGTTGCGGGCGTAGTCCTTCGCCAGATAGACGGTGTGGTGGTCCAGCCCGTCCACCATGCCCTCGATGCCGAGATAGAGCATGAAGGTGGAGCAGGAGAATTTCTTGGTGGCGAGCCGCGCGTCGCTCCAGCGCCGGCGCAGATCGTCGGGCACCAGCGTCGTCATCGCCCGCGCGAAGTCGGCGTTGATGACCAGCGCGTCGGCCGGATAATCGCCGGCCTCCGTCCGTACCCCGACCGCGCGGCGGCCCTGGAACTTGATGTGGCGCACCGTTTCGTTCAGGCGGACGGTGACGCCCAGGCCTTCGGCGACGCGGCGCATCGCCGCCATCACCGCATCCGTCCCGCCGCGGGGGTGGAAGATGCCGTGCTCGTGCTCCAGGAAGGACAGGATGGTGAACAGGCTGGGGCAGCGGAAGGGCGACATGCCCAGATACTTGCTCTGGAACGAGAAGGCGAGGCGGATGCGCGGGTCCTGGAAATAGCGGGAGAGATCGCGGTCGACAGACCGGTGCGGCGACAACTTGCCCAGAGCCTTCAGCATCGGCAGCGTCGCGAGCGCCCAGGGGCTGGAGAAGTCGGATTCCAGGACGGGACGGAAACGTTCCATCTTCGCACGGTTGTCGGCCAGGAAGCGCGGCAGCCCTTCGGCATCCCGCGGGCTGAGCCTGGCGATCTCCGCCATCAGCGCCTTCATCTGGGCGTGGACACGCAATTCCCCGCCGCCCTCGAACACCAGCCGGTAGAGCGGATCCAGGCGGATCAGGTCGACCTCGTCCGACAGCCGGCTGCCGCAGGCCTCGAAGATCTCCTCCAGGATGCGGGGATAGAGGAAGAAGGTCGGACCACTGTCGAAGCGGTATCCGTCCATCGAGAAGCCGGCCGACCGACCGCCGATGCGGTCCTGGCGTTCCAGCACCGTCACCTTGGCACCGGTGAGCGCCAGGAGCATCGCGGATGCCAATCCGCCCGGTCCTGCACCGATGATCACGACTTGTCGTTCCATCCGCTTGCCAAACGCTCCTGCGCTGCCGACATCTGTCGTGACGGTTACGGAGCTGGGTCGGAAATGGATCACAACAATAGCCCCACCTCTACAGTCGTAATCCATTGGCAATATGAAGTTTTTGCGCCAACGCCGGAACTCCGGTCGGCGTGGGCGGCGACCGATATTTCATCGCGACTTTCGGTCGTCCGCGGACTTCGCCGCCGGATCGCGACCGACGCGGAACGACTTGTGCAGGCATTGGCGACGCGCCCCGGCCGGACAGCGGTGGAAAGCGTGGGCGCCGAACTGTTGCCTCTGGCTGAGGCCTGCCGCTTCCTGGAACGCGAGGCTGCCCGGCTGCTGGCTCCGCGGCGGTTGGGGCGGCGCGGCCGGCCGGTCTGGCTTTTCGGGGTGGAGGCGGAGGTGCGCCGGGAGCCCTTCGGCACTGTCCTGATCGTCGGCCCATCCAACTATCCCCTGCTGCTGTCGGGGGTGCAGGCGGTGCAGGCGCTGGCCGCCGGCAACGCCGTGCTGGTCAAGCCGGCGCCGGGATGCCGCGCGCCGATGGACCTGTTGGCGGGCTGGTTGATAGAATGCGGATTGCCCGACGGGCTGTTCCGCGTGCTGGACGACTCCGCCGACGCTGTCGGCCACGCCATCGAGGCCGGAATCGACAAGCTGGTCCTGACGGGATCGGCCGGCACCGGGCGGGCGGTGGCGGAACGGCTCGCCCGCCATCTGGTGCCCTCGACCATGGAATTGTCGGGCAACGACGCCGTCTTCGTGCTGCCGGGCGCCGATACGGAGAGCGTCGCCCGCGCCCTGGCCTTCGGCCTGCGGCTCAACGGTTCCGCCACCTGCATCGCGCCACGGCGGGTCTTCGTGCCGCGCGAACTGGCGGCGGGGCTGGAGGAGGCGCTGGGGCGCCATGCCGCATCCATCCCGCCCACCCCGGTCCCGGCTCCGACCATGCGCCGGCTCGCCGCTCTGGCGCGGCACGCGGTGGCGGACGGCGCCCGCCCGCTGTCCGGCCTGCCGGAGAAGGACGAGGGATCGATGGCGCCGCTGGTGCTGACAGATGCGCGGCCCGACATGACCCTGCTGCGCGAGGAGCTGTTCGCTCCCGTCCTCTCGCTGGTCCCGGTACGCGACATGGAGGAGGCGCTGGCCGGCGCGGCGCTCAGCCCCTATGCGCTGGGTGCCTCGGTCTTCGGGCCGGTGGCGGAGGCGCGGGCGCTGGCCCTGCGGCTGGATGCCGGGACGGTGACGGTCAACGACCTGATCGTGCCCACCGCCGACCCGCGCCTGCCCTTCGGCGGACGCCATGCCAGCGGCTGGGGCGTCACCCGCGGGGCGGAGGGGCTGCTGGAGATGACGCAGGTGAAGGCCGTCTGCGTCCGCACCGGCCGGCAACGCCCGCATTTCGACCCGCCGCGCGACGGCGACGAGGCGTTGATGCTGGCGGCGCTGCGCCTGCTCCATGGCGGCCCCGGCACCCGCGCCGGGGCCATGCGGCGGCTGGTCCAGGCCGTGAGACGCCGCCTCACGTCATAACCACAATCCGATGGACCGCGCTGCCGATGCTTGCCCTGATCCTCGCCTTCCTGATCGGCGCCGTCGCCGGTTCGCGCACCCTGCTCGCCCCGGCGGCGGTCAGCTGGGCCGCCTATGCCGGCTGGCTGGACCTGTCCGGCAGCTGGCTGTTCTTCCTTGGGCACCCAGTGTCGCCCTGGGTCTTCACCGCGATGGCGCTGGTGGAACTGATCGTCGACAAGCTGCCCACCACCCCCAGCCGCAAGCTGCCCTTCCCCTTCGCCAGCCGCATCGCCGGCGGGGCCATAGCGGGTGCCGCCATCAGCGCCGATGCGGGATTCTGGATCGGCGGACTGGTTGCCGGCGGCGTCGGAGCCGTCGCGGGGACACTGCTCGGCTATGCCGCGCGGATGCGCTTGGCCGCCGCCTTCGGCCGCGACCGCCCGGCCGCTCTGCTGGAGGATGCCGTCGCGCTGGCCGCCGCCATCCTGATCGTGGCGGCGGCTTGACGGCAAAGCCTCCTTACACCCGTTCGAAGACGGCGGCGATGCCCTGCCCGCCGCCGATGCACATGGTGACCAGGGCATAGCGGCCGCCGATGCGGTGCAACTCGTGGATGGCCTTGACCGCGATGATGGCGCCCGTAGCCCCCACCGGATGGCCGAGCGAGATGCCCGAGCCGTTCGGGTTCACCTTGGCCGGGTCGAAGTCCAGTTCACGCATCACGGCGCAGGCCTGGGCGGCGAAGGCCTCGTTGGATTCGATCACGTCCATGTCGGCGACCGACAGGCCGGTGCGCTCCAGCACCTTGCGGGTCGCCGGGACCGGGCCGATGCCCATGTGGTCGGGCTCGACACCGGCATGGGCATAGCCGACCAGACGAGCCAGCGGCTTCAATC
The DNA here is from genome assembly GCF_001639105.2 of Azospirillum humicireducens. NCBI lineage: Bacteria > Pseudomonadati > Pseudomonadota > Alphaproteobacteria > Rhodospirillales > Azospirillaceae > Azospirillum > Azospirillum humicireducens. Next base: position 369,788 of record NZ_CP028907.1, on the reverse strand, counting down.
CCAGCGCCTGGGCACGGCGGGCGTCGGCCAATACCAGGGCGGCGGCCCCGTCATTGAGGCCGGAGGCGTTGCCGGCGGTGACCGACCCGTCCTTCTTGAAGACCGGCTTCATCTTCGCCAAGCCTTCCAAGGTCACGTCTCCGCGGACATGCTCGTCGGTGTCGAAGACGACGGTGCCCTTGCGTGACGGGATCTCGACGGGAACGATCTGGTCCTTGAAACGGCCCTCGGCGATCGCGTGGGCGGCGCGGCGCTGGCTTTCCGCCGCCAGGGCGTCCTGCGCCTCGCGGCCGATGCCATAGCGGGCGGCGACATTCTCGGCGGTGACGCCCATGTGAATCTTCTGCCACGGATCGTGCAGGATGCCGTTCATGTAATCGACCAGCGCCCCGTCGCCGAGACGGGTGCCCCAGCGGGCGCCGGGAACGAAATAGGGGCCGCGGCTCATCGATTCCGCGCCGCCGCCGATGGCGATGTCGCAGTCGCCGAGCGCGATGGCCTGCGCCGCCGAGACGATGGCTTGCAGGCCCGAGCCGCAGAGCCGGTTGACGTTGAAGGCCGGCACCTCGATGGGAATGCCGGCGTCGATGGCGGCGACGCGGCTGAGATAGGCGTCGTTGGTCTCGGTCGGGATGACGTTGCCCATCACCACATGGCCGATGGCATCCACCGCGGCACCGGAACGATCCAGCGCCGCCTTGACGGCGACGGTGGCGAGCCGGGTCAGCGGCACATCCTTCAGCGTGCCGCCGAAGCCGCCGATGGCCGTGCGGGCGGCGCCGACGATGACGATGTCGTTCTGCATGCTGGGTCCACTTCGCGGGCGCAGGAGAGGGTCAGCGGCCGGTGAAATTCGGCCGCCGCTTGGCGGTGAAGGCGGCGATGCCTTCGCGGAAATCCTCGGTGACGGCAGTGGCGAGGAAGCGGTCGCGCTCGGCATCCAGCTGCCCGTCCAGCGTCCGGTCGAAGGACTGCCGCATCAGGTGGCGGATACCGGAATAGGCGACGGTCGGCCCGGCGGCGAGCCGTTCGGCCAGCTTCGCCGTCTCCGCCGCCAGATCGGCGGCCGGCACCACCCGGTTGACCAGCCCGATGCGCAGAGCTTCGGCGGCGTCGATCACCTCCGACAGCATCGCCAGCTCCATGGCGCGGCGCAGCCCGACCAGACGCGGCAGATGGAAACTGCCCGATCCGTCCGGCGTGGCGCCGATGCGGGCATAGGCCATGGTGAATTTGGCGTCGTCGGCGGCGATGCAGAGATCCGCGGCGGTGGCGAGGCTCATGCCTGCACCCGCCACCGGCCCATGCACCGAGGCCAGCACCGGCACGTCCAGCCGGTCGAGGATGCGCACCGCTTCGTGCAGATGGGCGATGATGGCGCCGGCCACCGCGGGCGCTGCGGCGGGGTCGTCGTTGAAACGGCCGACATCGCCGCCGGCCATGAAGCCGCGGCCGTTGCCGGCGATGACCAGCACACGGGTCAGCCCCTGCCCGCCTTCATCGGCCACGCTGCGGCAGGCGTCCAGCAGGGCGGCGGCGGTAGGCTCGTCCAGCGCGTTCAGCACGGCGGGGCGGTTCAGCCGGATCCAGGACACGGCCCCCTCGCGGGTGAGAAGAACCGGCGGGGCGGTGTCGGACATGATGGCGTCTCCCGGATATCTACCTGGAAGAAGGTATGTTACCGGACGGTATGCAATGTCAACGGTCAGGTTGCCCCAATGGTAAACTGACCCATCGGCGCTGCGGACCAAATCCGGGACTTGGCTGTTGGACATGAGGTCAGGGCAGCGGCCCTGACCGGAAAACGCAGATGTGGAGTCCCGTCATGCACCATCGCCTCCCCACTTTTTTACCGGCCACCATGCGCTGACGACGGACGGGAGGTATGGCATGACATCGGTTGCGCGTTCGGTCGCCTCGCTGCTGCTCGGCGTGGCTTTCCTGATGCTGGGGAACGGTGCCCTGTCCACCCTGATCGGGCTGCGCCTGTCGGCGACGGAGTCCGGGCCCACGGCAGTCGGGCTGATCACGGCGGCCTTCTATGCCGGGCTGACGCTGGGGTCGCTCTACGCCCACCGCGTCATCGCCCGCGTCGGCCATATCCGGTCCTTTTCCGCCTTCGCCTCGATCGTCTCGGTGTCGGCTCTGGCCCATGCGCTGTTCGTCGACGTGCCGTTCTGGGCCTTGCTGCGGCTGGCGCAGGGCTTCTGCATGGCCGGCCTCTACATGTGCATCGAAAGCTGGCTGAACGGCACCGCGACGAACGAAAGCCGCGGGCAGATGCTGTCGGCCTACATGGTGACTTTGTATGGCGCTTCGGGCATCGGACAGCAGCTGTTGCGGCTGGACGACGAGGCCGGGGTCCGGATCTTCATGATCGTATCGATCCTGATGTCGCTGGCCCTGGTGCCGGTAGCCCTGACGCGGACCACGCCGCCGCAATTGCCGAAGGTTTCCTCCTTCGGTGTCCGGCGGCTCTACGAGAGTTCGCCGCTGGGGGTGGCCGGCGTCTTCATCAGCGGGGCGATCACCGGGTCGATCTATGGGTTGGCGCCGGTGTTCGGTGCGGCTTCCAGCTTCGGGGTGTCGGGAACGGCGCTGTTCATGTCGGCGCTGATCCTGGGCGGCATGGCCCTGCAATGGCCGCTCGGCAAGCTGTCGGACCGGTTCGACCGGCGCACCGTGATCATCGGTCTGTCGGCCGCACTGTCGCTGACCAGCCTTGGAATGATCGCCGCCGCCGGAATGGACCAGCCGCTGGCCTTGATGCTGGTCGCGCCGCTGTTCGGCGGCCTGTCCTTCACGCTCTATCCCGTCTGCCTCGCCCACACCAACGACTATGTGCGGCGGGAGGATCTGGTGTCGGCCAGCGGCGGCCTGATCCTCGCCAACTCCATCGGCGCCATCATCGGGCCGCCGCTGGCATCGGCGATGATGTCCGCCGGCGGGCCTGAGGGGCTGTTCGCCTTCATCGCCGGTGGCGCCCTCTGTGCCACGCTGTATGGCCTGTGGCGCACCCGCGTCCGCCCGCCGCTGCCGGCCGAGGCACAGGCGGCCTTCCGCGCCCTGCCCCAGACCACGCCGACGGTCGGCCCGCTGGACCCGCTCGGCCCCCTGAAGCCGCCACTGCCGCAATAATGGACCCAACCTACTCCACGAGGTCGGCGTAGTCGGGATGGCGCTTGATGTAGCCCTCGATGAAGGAGCAGAGCGGCAGCGCCTTCTTCCCCTGGGCGCGGACATCCTCCAGGGCGCCCTTGGCCAACGCCGACCCGACACCCTTGCCGGACATGCTTTCCGGAACGTGGGTGTGGGTGAAGACGATCTTGTCCTCCCGCAGCTCGTACTCGGCCACCGCGGTGGCGCCGTCGATGGTCAGCTCGTAGCGGTTGAGCTGCTCGTTGTTCCGCACGGTTTCAGTCACGCTCATGGGAGTTCCGCCTTTTCCGACCGGTCGTTTGATGTCCAACAAATGCCCGAACCTCAGCCGACCATCAAGGATTCCGCCCCGTCGATCCACACCGGCGTGCTGCTGATGTGCTTGGCCCGGTCCGACGCCAGGAACAGGGCGAGTTCGGCCACGTCGACGCTGTCACCGGATTTTCCGCCGGTCAGAGGAACCTTGCCCTCGGGATACTCGATCGGGACCCGCAGGGACTCGAGGTTGCGGGACCGGGTGTTGTCGGGGATTTCCGTATCGACGATGCCGGGGCAGATGGCGTTGACGCGGATGCGGTCCTTCGCCAGTTCCAGCGCCAGCATCTTCACCATCGCGACCTGGGCGGCCTTGCTGCAGGAATAGGCGGTGGCGCCCGTGTTGCTGAACACCCGCGTGCCGTTGATCGAGGCCGTGACGATCACCGACCCGCCGCCCGCCTTCTTCAGATGCGGAACGGTATGGTGCAGCGTCAGGTAGGTGCCGCGCAGGTTGGTGTCGATGGTGCGGTCCCATTCCTCCGGCGTCAGTTCGTCGATGGCCGCCCAGACGCCGTTGATGCCGGCATTGGCGAAGACGATGTCGATCCGCCCATATTCCGCCGCCAGCCGCTCCACCGCCTGCCGCATCGCCGCGTCGTCGCCGACGTCGGCGGGCAGCGCCAGCGCCTTGCCGCCGGCAGCCACGATCTCCTCGGCGGTCTTGCGGATCTCGTCCTCGGTGCGGCTCAGCACCCCGACGCTGGCTCCCGCCCTGGCGAACAGCACCGCAGACGCCTTGCCGATGCCCGACCCGGCGCCGGTGACCAGCGCGACCTTTCCCGACAACTCCATGACCTTCGACTCCACCCAAGACCAATGAGACGGGAAAGCCAACCATGGGACCGCCGTTCGGTTCCCGTCTTGCACCCGTGTCGTCGGGTCTTGCGGTCCTGGCCAGGCCAGGCTGTACGGCCCAGGAAGTGCGAACGATCGTTGAATCGGGACAGTGGATGTGGTCCTGATCGTCATGCACACCTGTTCATGCACAGATGGCCGTGCATATTGGGGATGTCTTACATCAGATGCCTTGACTCGGCCCCCCGCCTGTTGTGCAGTGCAACATAACCATGAAATGAGCCCGAACGGCGGAGGTCAAACGGGGTCGCCCGCAACATTCCTGACTCTGGAGATGTCATGATCGAGTTGCTTTTCGTGGTCTGCCTCGTGTCCAGCCCCGACCGCTGCACCATCGAACGTCCATCGTTCCAGGAGCCCTTCTCCAACGTGATGACCTGTTCGCGCAACGGCATGTTCCGCGCCGCCGAGTGGGCCGAACAGCACCCGAAATACACGGTCCGCCGCTGGAAGTGCGAACCGCGTCAGGTCTGATCCTGCGGATGCCTCCCGCCGCTGACGCGGCCCCCTTGGCCCTCTCCCTCGCGTCCACTCCGAAAGAGGCCCCACTCCTTTGGAGTGGACGAGCTCATTCCGTCCCGATGATTGTTATGCAGGGAAACCATCACGGATGAACCGTCGCGGCTTTCCGCCTGCGACCCATAGGCAAGAGGGGGAGAATTCCGGCCATGCCAGTCCGCATCGCGCTTGTCCTCGCGGCAATCTTCCTCGGAACGGCCCCGCCGTCAGCGCTTTCCGCCGCTGCCGGTCCGGCCAACGACTACCCCACGGCGGCGCGGGCCGATTACGTGATCGCCTGCATGGCGGCAAACGGCCAGTCCCACATCGTCATGGAGAAATGCGCCTGCAGCATCGACGCCATCGCCGACCGCATCACCTATGACGACTACACCGCCATCGAGACGGTGAAGGTGATGACCGACCTGCCGGGCGAGCGGGCGGGGATCTTCCGCAGTTCCGGTTGGGCCAAGGACCTGATGGACCGCTTCCGTCAGGCCCAGGTCGCCGCCGACCGCCAGTGCTTTTGAGGCAAGTGCTTTTGAGGCGCGCCTCTTTGCGGTTCGCCGTCAGCCGCCCCCGGCCGCCAGCGGAACCGTCCGGCTGAAGGTGGCGCCCTTGGTGTCCTTGGCGGACACCTCCAGGCTGCCGCCCTTTACGGGAACGAAGCTGAAGCGCAGATTCGGGTCCTCGCTGATCGAAATGTCGGTGTCCGCCTCCAGCACCGTTTGCCCACCGATGCGGATGATGATCGACTGGATGTAATGGGCGGGGATGTAGGTGCGGCTGACCTGATCGAACTGAAGGCCGCTGGCGTTGGGATGGCTGATCAGCAGTTGCGCGTCGGCCGGGACGCCGGCCCCGACGGTCTCCGGCAGTTTCACCTTGATGCGGCCGAGCCGCGCCATCGCTTCCTGCGGGTCCTTGAGGGCCGGCGCGGAACAGCCGCCGGCCGCCTTCACGAAAGCCCGCGTCATCAACAGGCGCCCGTCCTGCGTCTCGCCCACGGCGCGGAGGTTGGTGTACTCGTTGACACGCAGGCGGGTCTCGATGCTGCTGCCGGCGCTGGCCGGGCCATAGCGGAAGGTGGCCGCCAGCGGCACCGGGTTCTTGTCCACCAGCAGCGACAGCGACTTCAGGCGAAGGGAAGGATCGACCTCCACCCGCACCGGCACCAGCGCCGCGTCGTGGGCGCGCGCCGGGGCATCGATCCGCATCCGGTCGCCGGCCTCCTCGACCGGACGGTCCTTGAAATACATGTCGCGCAGCAGGTCCCAGCGCGCGGCATCCTCCACCGCATCGGTGGCGGCGAGCGCAGGCATGGACAGCAGCATCAGGCCCCCCGCCAGCAGCGGAGCCCGCATCGGACGTCCGGTCATCGCTTCCTCCCTCCCGTATCGCGCTCCTATTCCCATTCCAACTCGGCGAAGGTCGCCGTCACGTTGCGCGGATTGTACACGTCGAACAACAGCCAGCGGTGCCGTTCCTCCTCCGCCACATGCGCGACGGCCTCCTGAATGCTGCCGCCGGCCTTCTGCACCCGCCGCACCCCCTCCACCAGCGTGGTGAGGTAGCGCCGCAGGGGATCCAGCGCACCCGGCCAGTCGACAACCGCGGGGCCGTGGCCGGGGACGGCGCGCAGCGCCGGAATGCGCTCCAGCGCGTCGATCACGCGCAGCCAGCCCACCGCGCTGCCGTCCACCGCCGGCAGATGGTCGAGAAACAGCAGGTCGCCGGCGAACAGTGTCCCGGTCTGCCGGTCGAAGACGGTCAGGTCGTTGTTGGTGTGCGCCGTCGGATGGGCTGTCAGGACGATGATGCGGCCGCCAAGGTCGATCAGCAACTCCTCCCGCACCGGCCGGTCCACCCGCAGCGGTGCGATCCCGGCCGCCGCCTCCGCCCCCAGTTCGTCGGCCAACCGGCGCCGGTAGACCTCGATGCGGGCGGCCAGCGCGTCGCGCAGGTTGGCGTGGCCGACGACCGGAACCCCGTCGAAGGCGGCGTTTCCGAACAGATGGTCGGGGTGCATGTGGGTGTTGATGACGACGACCGGCAGCTTGTCGGTCCGGGCGTCGATGGTCTCGCGCAGGCGGCGGCCAAGCTCCGGCGTGCCGCCGGTGTCGATCACCGCCACGCCGCTGCCGCCGACGATGAAGCCGATGTTGGCGGTGTCGCCGCGATTGTCCGGCGCCGGTTCGGCGATGACGCCCTGATGGACGAAGATGCCGGGCGCGATCTCCGTCACGGCGAGCGGCTCCGCCCATGCGGGCGCCGCGGTGGCGACCGACACCATGGCGGCAAGGATCAGGCGGACGCCCATGCCACCCTCCCCCTCGGGGTCTCCCCGGCGCCGCCCGACCGGTCCCCATCCTCCAGCCAATGGGCAAAGAGGCTGGCGACGGTGAGGTCGGCGGAGGTGCCGGGGTTGATGCCCTGCCATTTCAGCCTTGCGTCGAAGGCGAACAGGTGGTCGTGCCGGACGGCGTCCGACGTTTCCGCCGCCAACTGCCGGCGCACCTCCTGCGCCTCGGCCATCAGGCCCGCCGCCACCGCCTCCCCCTGCTTGCGCAGGACGTGGCTGTCGGGGAAGGCGGTCAGGAAGTCCAGATAGACCGCTTCGGCCATCGATACGGCATCCTTGCCAGTGAAAGCGAGCGCACGGGCAACGCCGATCCCGAACACGTCGCGGTAGCCATCGGCATATTGGGCGGCGATGCGGTCGCGCGAGCGCGCCGCGGCCATGGCGGTACGCAAATCCACCGTCGCAGGGCCGGCGACGTCATGCTCCGCCGCGCGGCCCAGCCCGCCGGGTGACGCAAGGCGGATCGCCTCATAAACGGCTTCGGCGTCCTGCACGCTCAGCTCCTCCAGCACGGCGCACACCCTGTCGTGGAGCGGACAGGTCGGCGGCATCTCCGCAGCACGCGCCAATGGGGCGGTCAGAAGCAGGATGCCGAGGTTGGTGTTGCAGTTCACCGCCGCCCGCGTCGCCCGCACCGCCCGAAGGATCCGCTCCCCCACCGATGCGCCCGGCCGTGCGATTTCCGGCGCCGCAACATCCGCCGACAGCAGGAAGTCCGCCACCGTCATGCCGTGGCCGGCGGCATGCACATGGACGTTGCCGGGCTTCAGCGCCATCACCTCCACCCGGCAGACGGCCATGAACAGCTCGGCTATGCCGGGAATCACCCCATCACCCCCCGAAGGACCGGTCGAGCATGCCCGACGCAAGATGCCCGCCATGGAAGCTGCGGCCGGACTCCAGCGCCGTCACCACGGCGCGGGCCGGCGCGAACAGCAGCGGGTCGATGGCATAGAAGTCCTTGTTCACCGCAGCGAACACCTCGGCGAAGGGGCGCCCGTAGTCGCGCGATTCCGTGCTGGGCAGGCGCTGCGCCAGATCGGCGGCGGCATCGTCGGGGCCGGTGACGAACAGCTGGACGGTGCCGCCGAACAGGATGGCGTCGTTGGTCCGCCCCATCGCCTCGACGAAGCCCTTGCCCGGCGGCGGCAGGGGGGCGACGCCGATGCCGTCGACGACGTCGTGCAGCGGAAAGCCCAGCGCATGCACCTTGTGCAGGGCGACCTCCAGCACGCGGGCGACGATCTGGACGGTGCCGGCGAGGCTCGCCGTCGGGGTCAGCACCAGGGTCAGCCGCTCCGGCGCCACTCCGCAATCGGCGGCGATCCGCTCCACCAGCAGGGCCGGCGGAACCGTGCCGCTTTCCAGGACCAGGACGGCATGGTCACCGCTATCGCCGTAGCCCAGCTCGTCGAACAGCGTCTCCTTGCGGGCCATGGCGCGTCCGGGTCCGGAACCCAGCGCGAAGAAGGACCCGGCTTCGTCCTTGTGCGACAGGCTCCACCCCGCATATTGGCTGCCGAGGCAGGCGAGCACCGGGTCGGTGCTGTGCACCGCCACCTGGAAGGGCCAGCGGTCGGATTGGGTGTCGGCCTGCAGCGTCACCCGGCCGAGGCCGCCCATGCACAGCTCGGCGATGCGGCGTCCGGCCTCCAGCCCTCCCGGCCGGGCGATCCCGCCATCGACGACCGTCGCACCGGCAACGCGGTCGATGCCGATCCGCAATTGCGCCGCATCGGCGACCAGTGCGGCGGCGAGCGGGGCGGAGAGTGCCGACAGGCTGGGGCGATCCTGCATCACGATGCCTTTCCGGCGATGGTCCGCGCCGCGTCCATGGCGTCCTGGAAATCGAAGGCGACGGCGGTGCCGCCGGTCTGCATCCGCTCCAGCAGATGGTGCTGGACCTTGAACTTGACGTTGCCGATGGCGAGCGCGCCGATGCCGACGGCGCCGGATGCGGCGCCGGATGAGGTGGGCAAGGCAACCCCGTCGTCCTGCACGCCGACGCCCTCCACCCCGGCCGGCGGCACGGCGTTGATGTCAGCCGCCACCCGCAGGCGCGTGGCCGCGCGCAGATCCTCGGCGGACAGCACCGTGATCCCGGCCTTGCCGCAGGCCAGCACCACCTCCGCCCGCTCCAGCAGAGCCGCCTTGCCGCCGCTCGCCGTGTCGGCGCAGGACAGCGTCACGCCATAGCGGCGCCCGAACTCCTCCGCCTTGCCCTGCACCGCCGACACGCCGCGGTGGCTGACCAGGGTGACGTTGCCGCCTGCCTGCGCGGCGATCAGCCCGGCGATGCCGCCGACCACGCCGGTCGCGCCATAGACCTGGACGTCCAGCCCGCTGAGACCGTCCAGCCCGGCCCGCCGCAGGGCACGCTCCACCACCGCGACCATGGCGGCGGCGGTGGTGAAGGCGCCGGAGGGGTCGGCGAAGACCGAGATCTGGAAGGGCGGGAACATCGCCTTGCGGGCCACGTCGAGCATGTCCAGCGCCATCGCCGCATCGCGCCCGCCGATGAACAGGCCGGTGCGCGCCGCGTTCTTCGGGTCGCGGGAGAACATGGCATCCTGGGTCAGGGCTTCGACCTGCGCGGTCTCGATGCCGGTGTAGGGGACCACCATGTCGATACCGGCATCCACCGCCATGTTGACGTCGAACGGGCTGACATTCGCCAGCGGCGTGATCATGTGCAGCACGTAAGGGGCGCTCATGCCTGCCTCCCTTCTGTTGTTCACCTCTGCTATTCGCCCGCCGCCCTCCGGGCCGCAGGCACGAAGCCCGTCCCGGCGTTCACATTCTCCACCGTCGCGCCGACATTCCGGCCACGGCAGAACAGGACCTCCAGCGGCGATCCGGCCCAGCGGTCGCGCATCTCGCCGGCCAGCCGCTCCGCCGACGCGGCATCGCCGACGATGGCAAAGCCGGTCGGCCCCCAGGAGCTCTGGCCGAGGCCGGCGATCCCCTGCGCCTCCAGCCATGCCAGCACCTCCGCCACCAGCGGGCTGGTGAAGCGTCCGCCCTGCGCCGGGGCGAAATGGTCGCCGACGGTGCGCTGAAGCTCCCCCACAGCCCGGCCGAACGCCTCCACGTCGCGCTCCGCCAGGGCCGGGAGCGCCACCATCAGCATCAGCCGGCAGAGATGGGCCGCGGCATCCGGCGGAAAGGGCGGCAGCCGCCGGAAGGCGTCCGCCTCCGGCGCGCCGTGCAGTCCGTGCCCGCCGCGGTGGAGCAGAAGCAGGATGCGCCAGTCCTCGGGAAACTCGGCCCGCGCGATCAGCGGGGGCGCCGCATCCAGCCCGCCCCGGCCGCCGTCCAGCAGCACGCCGCCCTGCTCGAAGGCCGCCAGCCCGATGCCGGACCGCGCCCCCCGTTCCAGCGTGCGGGCCAGTTCGCGGGCGGCGGTGCGGCGCCCCTCCAGGCAGACCAGCGCCGCCGCGACCGCAAGGTCGGTCTGGGTGCCGGAGCCGAGCCCGACATGCGCCGGGATCGCCTCCTCCACCGTCACGGCGACCAAATCGGAAAGCCCGGCTTCCCGGCCCAGCCGTTCGATGCTGCGCCACACACGCTCGGCAGACGGGCCGTCGACGGTCAGCCGGTCGGCCGGGCGGATACGCAGGGTGATCGCCGGCCGGTCGATGGCGATACCCAGGCTGCCGAAGCGGCGCCCAAGCCCGCCATTGAGGTCGACGAAGCCGGCATGTAGGCGCGCGGGCGCATGGACCCGCACCTCCCCTATCCGATTGCGCTGGTGGCTCATCTGCATTCCCTTTGCGCGGGTCCCGGCACAATGTTAGCGTTGCAAACAAAATTGTCCGTAGCGCGAACGAGTATCTGTGCGCAGTAGCCCGAATGGGTGCGGATTCCCTGGAAGGAAATTTGGTCATGAATGGATCGACAGGCATGTCCGAAGCCGGCCATGTCGGAACAACAGCTTTTCCGTTCAGGGGCCGATGCTTGGACGGCTCCCAGCGAAGACGACCGCACATTTGAAATCCACCGCATGGGCTGCCCGCAATAGTTCCTGCGACCTATGCGACCCACTGCGAATCCAGGTTCATTCTCCGCTCAGGCGATTGGCGGGCCATGACCTTCCACCCCGAAATCCTCTGTCCGTTCTGCGGCCTGGGATGCGGCGACATCGGGATCGATCGGGACGATTCCGGCATCGCCCCCCGGCCCAGCGGCTGCCCGCAGGCCGACCGGCTGTTCCGCCGGCCCATGGCGGTGGCGACGGACGCCCGCATGGCCGGCACCCCCGTCGCCATGGACAGAGCCATCGCCGAGGCGGCGCGGCTGCTCGGCGCCGCGCGTGCGCCGCTGATCGCCGGGCTGGCCACCGATGTCGAGGGCGTGCTCGCCGCATTGACGCTCGCCGCACGCATCGGGGCGACGGTGGACCATGAGCGGTCCGACGCCCTGTTCCGCAACCTCGCGGTCCTGCGGCGCTTCGGCTGGTCGGTCACCACGCTGGCGGAGCTGCGCAACCGCTGCGACCTCGTCCTGGTCGTCGGGCCGGATCCGGCCGCCGCCTTCCCGCGCCTGTGGGAACGCTGGGTGGCACCGGCACCGGCCTTCGTCCCCGGCGGCGGCCGGAGCGTCGTCTTCCTGGGCGGGAAACCGCTGCCCGAGACCGTGCAATGCCTTGCCGGCCAGATCGAAACGCAGGGCATGGAGACCGACCCGCAGCCGGACCTCGCCACCCTGGTTACGAGACTGAGGACCGCACTGGCGGGCCGGACGGCGTCGAGCGATGCCCGGATGGCGGAACTGGCGGCCCGGCTGCGGGCCGCGCGCTATGCGGTGGTGGTGTGGGCGGCGGGGCTGTTCAACGGACCTCAGCCGGACCTGATCGTCGAAGCGCTGGCCCGGCTGGTCCGCACCGTGGACGGTACGACGCGCTGCGCCGGCCTGCCGCTGTCGGGTGCCGACAACCTGATCGGCGCCAACCAGGCCTGCACCTGGCGAACCGGCTTTCCTTTGCGCACCGGCTTCGACGCGGGCGCGCCGTTGCACGATCCCGACAGGTTCGACTGGCGGGCACGGCTGCGCGATGCCGACGTGACGCTGTGGATCTCCGCCTTTCGGCCCGAAGTGCCGGAGTTCGGCACCAGCGGCAGCGTCATCATGCTGGCGCCGCCGGAGACGGCCATCGCGCCCGAACCGGCGCTGTTCATCCCGGTGGGGACGCCGGGCATCGACCATGCCGGCGACGTGTTCCGCGCCGACAGCGTGGTGGCTCTGCATGCCGGCGCGCTGATCGACCGCGGCCTGCCCAGCGTTGCCGACGTGATCGGCCGGATGCTGGCGGCGCTGGAGCAATCCGCCGATACCAGGGAGAAAGCCGGATGCTGACGAAGCTTGCCGGCGGGCGGCTGTTCGACCCGGCCAACGGCCGGCATGGCGAGGTCGCCGACCTCTGGCTGCGCGACGACCGCATCGCCGCCGATCCGGGACCGGGTGCTGCGCCCGACGCCACCTATGACCTGACCGGAAAGGTGGTGATGGCCGGCGCCATCGACATCCACAGCCACATCGCCGGCGGCAAGGTCAACCTCGCCCGCCTGCTGATGGGGGAGGAGCACGAACACCACCGCTTCGCCGGCAGCGCCTGCGGCTGCGGCGGCGGCAGCGGGCTCGCCACCCCCTCCACCCACACGACCGGCGCCCGCTACATCGAGATGGGCTTCACCGCCGCCTTCGAGCCGGCGATGCTGGGCTCCAACGCCCGGCATGCGCATATGGAGATGGGCGACATCCCCTACATCGACACCGGCGGCTATCTGGTTCTGGGCAGCGACGATTTCCTGCTGGACCTGATCGCCACCAATGCCGGGCAGGCAGCGATCAACGACTATGTCGCCTGGATGCTGACCGCGACCCAGAGCCTTGCCGTCAAGGTGGTCAATCCCGGCGGCATCAACGCCTTCAAGTTCAACGCCCGCAGCCTCGACCTGGACGAGCCCGGACCCTATTACGGAGTCACCCCGCGCAGCGTCCTGACCGTGCTGGCCCGCGCGGTGTACGAGTTGGGGTTGCCCCACCCGCTGCATGTCCATGGCTGCAACCTGGGCGTTCCCGGCAACGTCGCCACGACGCTGGACACCATCCAGGCGGCGTCCGGCCTGCCGATGCACATGACGCACATCCAGTTCCACAGCTACGACACGGAGGGCGACCGCAAATTCTCCTCCGGCGCCGCGGCGCTGGCGGAGGCGGTGAACCGGACGCCGACCCTGTCGGTGGACATCGGACAGGTGATGTTCGGGCAGACGGTGACCGCGTCGGCCGACACCATGGCGCAGCGCCGCACCGCGCCGCTGGCCCACCCGCGCAAATGGCTGGCGATGGACATCGAATGCGACGCCGGCTGCGGCGTGGTGCCGTTCCGCTACCGCGACAACTCCTATGTCAACGCGCTGCAATGGGCGATCGGGCTGGAGCTGTTCCTCCTGCTGGACGATCCCTGGCGGGTGTTCCTGACCACCGACCACCCCAACGGCGCGCCCTTCACCTTCTATCCCGAGCTGATCCGGCTGCTGATGGACCGCGATTACCGGCTGGCCAAGCTGGCGGAAATCCACCCCGACGCGCCGGCCCACACCACGCTGGGCTCGATCACCCGCGAATACACGCTGGCGGAGATCGCCGTCATGACCCGTGCAGCGCCGTCGCGCATCCTGGGCCTTGCCGACCGCGGCCATCTGGCACCCGGCGCCTCGGCCGACGTCACCGTCTATACCGACCGGCCCGACCGCCGCGCCATGTTCGAGCGGCCGGATCTGGTCTTCAAGAGCGGCCGGCTGGTGGTGCGCGACGGGACGCTGGTGGCGATGGCCCAGGGCTGCACCCATGTCGTCCGCCCCGGCTTCGACGACCTGATCGAGCGCCGCATCGCCCGCCATTTCGACGAGCGCCTCGGCTTGTCCCTCAAGCATTTCCGCATCCGCGACGAGGAGATCCGCCACGGCGCCGGCCCCCTCCTCCACCCCTGCCGGCGGCGGGAGGTGCCGTGATGGCGGAGTTGCAGATCAACGGCGTGCGCATCGAGGACACCTTCGCCGAAGCCTTTCCGATGACCTACACGCGCCTCGTCATCACCGCCGACACGCCCGCCTGGGTCGATGCGGCGACCTCCAGCCTGACCGGCTTCGCCACGTCCGTCATCGGCTGCGGCTGCGAGGCGGCGGTGGAACGGCTGCTGACGCCGGAGGAGACGCCGGACAGCCGGCCGGGGGCGGCGGTGATGATCTTCGGCATGTCGACCGGCGACCTTGCCAAGCATGTCGTCAACCGGGTCGGGCAATGCGTCATGACCTCGCCAGGCTCCGCCTGCTATGCCGGGCTTCTCGACGGCGCCAAGCGCATCCCGCTCGGCGGCGGCCTGCGCTATTTCGGCGACGGGCATCAGATCGCCAAGACGTTCGGCGACCGCCGCTTCTGGCGCCTGCCGGTGATGGATGGGGAGTTCGTCTGCGAGGACAGCGTCGCCGTGGGCAAGGGCATCGGCGGCGGCAATTTCCTGATCCTGGCCGCCAGCCACCGCCAGTGCCTTGCCGCGGCGGAGGCGGCAGTGGCAGCGATCCGGCCGCTTCCCGGCATCATCCTGCCCTTCCCCGGCGGGGTGGTGCGCTCGGGCTCCAAGGTCGGGTCGAAATACAAGGCGCTGATCGCCTCCACCAACACCCGCTTCTGCCCGACCCTGCGGGCGGTCGAACCCGAAACCCTGCTGTCGCCCGATGTCGAGGCGGTGCTGGAGCTGGTACTGGACGGCACCGACGAGGCCACCATCCGCACCGGCATGCGCGCCGGGATCGCCGCAGCCGTTGCCGGCGGGACGGGTGCCGGCGTGCTGGCGATCACCGCCGGAAATTACGGCGGCAAGCTGGGGCCGCATCACTTCCATCTGCACAAGGTGATGGCATGAGCGGCCTGTCCCTGACCTATCGCGGCGACGCCGGCATCATGGTGGACATGTCCGCGCTGCTGCCGGAGCGGCTGGCCGGGCTGACGGCCGATGCCATCGCAGGGATGCCGCTGCCCTGCGGCGGCGGGTCGGCCCGGATCGGCGACCTGTTCGAGCTGTCGGCCGGCGACGCGGCGGAGGGACTGCTGATCCGGCCGGGCGGCGCCATCCTGCACCGGGTCGGCGCCGGCATGACGATGGGCCGCATCCTGGTCGCGGGCGACGCCGGCAACCATGCCGGTGCCGGGATGATCGGCGGACTGCTGCGCATCGACGGCAAGGCCGGCGACAGCCTGGGCGGCGTCCTGCCCGGACTGCCCCTGGGGATGCGCGGCGGGCTGATCAGCGTCGGCGGCGATGCCGGAGACCGGGTGGGCGAGCGGATGCGACGCGGGATCGTCGTCGTCGACGGCCGGGCCGGCGCCTACTCCGCCGCCTTCACGGTCGCCGGCACGCTCGCCGTCGCGGGCGGCTGCGGTCCGCATCCGGGCTTCGGCATGCGGCGCGGCACCCTGCTGCTGGGACGGCCGGCGAGCGCGGCGCCCGATGGCTTCGCCGACGGCGGCACGCGGGACTGGCTGTTCCTGCACCTGCTGCGCCGGGCGCTGGAGGGCACCGGAAGCTGGTTCGAGCGCGCGGGCACCACCCGCGCCCATCGCTTCATCGGCGATCTTGCGGAAGGAGGGCGAGGTGAGATTCTGGCCGTTGTCTAGGCGACGCTCCGACTTATCGAAGGCCACGGGACGAAGGCGCCTCATCGCCGCCCTGCCGCTCGCGGCACTTCTGTTTACGGCGCCGGCAGGAGCGGTCTTGGGCCAGGACTCCGGCGGGCAGGCGATCCTGATCGGCTTTCTCGGCCTGCAGGAGGACCCGCGCACGCCGGCCAGCTTCCTGGAACCGGTGGCGACCGACGAGGGGCTGCAGGGCGCCCGGCTGGCGCTGGCCGACAACAACTCCACCGGCATGTTCATGAACCAGAGCTTCCGGCTGGTGGAGCAGCTGCTGCCCCAGGACGGCGACCTTGCCGCCGGGCTCAAGGCGCTGGCGGACGAGGGCGTGCGCTTCGTCGTCGCCGACCTGCCGGGCGATGCGCTGATCCAGGTCGCCGAAAGGCCGGAGGCGCGGTCGATGCTGCTGTTCAACGCCCGCGCACCCGACGACGCGCTGCGCAACGAGCAGTGCCGGGCCAACATGCTGCACACCGCCGCCAGCCGGCGCATGCTGGCCGATGCCCTGGCGCAGTATCTCGCCTGGAAGAAATGGACGGGCTGGAGCCTGCTGATCGGCCGCGATCCCGGCGACGCGCTCTATGCCGACGCGGTGCGCCGCGCCGCCAAGCGCTTCGGCGGCCGGATCGTCGCCGAGAAGGGCTGGACCTTCGACACCGGCAACCGCCGCACCGACACCGGCGTCACCACCATCCAGTCCGACATCCCGCTCGCCACCCAGGGGCCGGACTACGACGTGCTGGTCGTCGCCGACGAGGCGGGGAATTTCGGCGACTACCTCGACGGCCGCACCTGGCATCCTCGGCCGGTGGCCGGCACCCAGGGACTGACCGCCACCGCCTGGTCGCGGGTGAACGAGCAGTGGGGCGGCACCCAGTTGCAAAGCCGGTTCGAGAAGCTGGCCGGCCGCTGGATGCTGCCGCGCGACTACGCCGCCTGGCTGGCGGTGCGCAGCGTGGGAGAGGCGGCGACCCGCACCGGCGGCGCCGGCTTCGACGACCTCGTCGCCTATCTGCACAGCCCCGATTTCGAATTGGCCGGCTTCAAGGGCGAAGCCCTGTCCTTCCGCAAATGGGACGGCCAGATGCGGCAACCCATCCTGATCGCCGGGCCGCGCATGCTGGTCTCGGTGTCGCCCCAGGAAGGGTTCCTGCACCCCGTGACGCCCCTCGACACGCTCGGCGACGATGCGCCGGAAAGCAAATGCCGTTTCAACCGTTGAAGAGGCGGACCACCCCATGCGTTCCTTGCTGTGCACCATTCTGTTCCTCGCCGCCCCGGTCCTGATCGCCGAGCCGGTGCTGGCCGAAACCATTTTCGTGTCCAACGAGAAGGACAACCAGATCGCCGTCGTGGACGGCGACAGCCTGCAGATCACCAACAAGATCAAGGTCGGCCGCCGCCCGCGCGGCATCACGCTCAGCGCCGACGGAACGCAGCTCTATGTCTGCGCCGGCGACGACAACCGTGTCGATGTGCTGGACATCGCCAGCGGCAAGGTGGTCCATTCCCTGCCCTCCGGCCCCGATCCGGAGCTGTTCGTCCTCTCCCCCGACGGCAACCGGCTGTATGTCGCCAACGAGGACGACAACATGGTGACCATCATCGACATCCCCAGCCGCAAGGCGGTCGGCAACATCCAGGTCGGGGTGGAGCCGGAAGGCATGGGCATCAGCCCAGACGGCAAGATCCTGGTCAACACCTCCGAAACCACCAACATGGCGCATTTCATCGACACCGAGAAACGCGCCGTCGTCGGCAACGTGCTGGTCGACAGCCGGCCGCGCGTCGCCCGCTTCAGCGACGACGGCAAGCATGTCTGGGTGTCCAGCGAGATCGGGGGCACGGTCAGCGTCATCGACGCTGCCACCCGCAAGGTGGTGAAGAAGATCCGCTTCGAGGTCACCGGCGTCCGCCGCGAAGCGATCCAGGCGGTCGGCATCCAGATGACCCGCGACGGCAAGCGCGCCTTCGTGGCGCTCGGCCCCGCCAACCGGATCGCCGAAATCGACACCGGGAGCTTCGAGGTTAAGCGCTATTTCCTGGTCGGCCAGCGCGTCTGGAACCTCGCCTTCTCGCCCGACGAAAAGCGGCTCTACACCACCAACGGCATCAGCAACGACCTGTCGGTGATCGACCTGGAGCGCAACAAGGTCATCAAGAGCATCCCCGTCGGCGGCGCGCCCTGGGGAGTCGTCGTCAAGCCGTGACCGGTTCACGCCGGGACAGGCGACCGGCTCACGGAACCGGCGGCCGCAGCGCCCGGTTGAGGGGAAAGGCCGGGTACGGCGGCGGCTGTCGGCGACGGCCCGGCCCTAGGGAGGTAGACTCATGACGATGAAGCTCTCCAGCGGCCCGGTCCGCGCCCTGGCCGGTGCGGCCGCCATCGGGGCCGGCATTTTCGGCGTGGCTGCCTTGGCCCCAGCGGCCTTCGCCCAATCCACCACCGGCACCACCACGCAGAACGCCCCGGCGGCGACCGAGGGACAGCTGCCGCCGGACTCCCTGCCCGGCCAACGCCAAGGCGCCATCGGCGGCACGCCGGTGCCTCAGGGCAGTTCCGGCACATCGGGCGGAACGACCACGGGAAGCGGCGCCGCGTCGCCGACCGGGCAGTTGCCCGACACATCGCTCCAGCAGCAGCGGCAGGGCACCATCGGCGGCGACCCGGTGACGCAAGGTGGAGCAGGAGGAAAGAGCGGATCGAGCGACACGCAAGGACAGCAGTGACGCCAACTCCAAGCCCGATCGCAGCCGCCGCAAAGATGGGGTAACGACAACCCTGCGGTCATGCCCTCCCAGTCGATCCTGGTGCGGCACAAAGACGGCGGCTGCGATTTCAAGGTACTCCGGACCCCTTTTGTGAGTTTGTAGAGCAAACCAACAAACTGGCATAATGCCCAGCGTGACCGACGCCGGGACCTCACCGACAATCCAGACGCCGCGTTACCGGCGCCTCACCTGGATCGAGCTGGCCGGCGTGACCGCATGACTGCGGCGGTCCTCCAATGATTTTCAAGAACATGGGAGAAAACGGCGATGGGCATGTGGCAGGGGTCATCCCCGAAAATCAATCGCGTGCTGGTGGGTGAGTCTCTGGTCGGCGACGGGAACGAAGTGGCCCACATCGACCTGATCATGGGGCCGCGCGGCAGTGCCGCCGAAACCGCATTCTGCAACGCGCTGACCAACAACAAGGACGGCTTCACCAGCCTGCTGGCGGTCATCGCCCCCAATCTCCAATGCAAGCCCTCGACCATCCTGTTCAACAAGGTCACCATCAAGGGCGCGGAACAGGCCGTCCAGATGTTCGGCCCCGCCCAGCACGGCGTGGCGAAGGCGGTCGCCGACTGCGTGGCCGAGGGCACCATCCCGCAGGACGAGATCGACAATATCTTCATCTGCGTCGGCGTCTTCATCCATTGGGAGGCGAAGGACAACGCCAAGATCCAGGACTACAATTACCGCGCCACCAAGGAAGCCATCGAACGCGCGGTGTCCGGCTATCCGACCGCCAAGGATCTGCAGAACCAGAAGGACACCGCGAAGCACCCGTTCGCCGCCTGAGTTCTCACCAGGACTCCTTCGGCGTGAAAGCCCCCCTCCCCCCGTGGGAGGGGGGCTTTTGCGATGGGGACTCGCGGCGGCCGCCTTGCTTGGGCTGAGCAGCGACAAAGGACCGAATACCTTCCGCCGTCGAACCATTCCGCTTCCTTCCATGCGCGGAAGATTGAGACCGGGCGCCGATAACTGACTTGCGGGAATTTCTCCTCAAATAAAAAGCCAATGCGATGTTGCGCCAGATCAGCGCCTAACAGGTTGATTTATTCCAATTCCAATGAAGTTCCGCCGCGCAGTTCATTTCGCATCGCACAAAGAACTAGCCTAAATTCTCACTTCGCTATCCGTTCGGGTGATGGTCGTCCTGGGACATCACCGGTACCATTTCCTAATGGGCCTCATGGCAATCATGCCGATCTGCCCATTCCAGCGGAGGAAACGGACATGAAGACCTGGCGCAAGCCGACGACCGCCGAAATCCGGGTCGGCACGGAGATCAACGCCTACGCCTGCGCCGGCCTGTAACCGGCGCAGCACCTTCCCACCCAAAACAAGCGTTTGCTTCGGCCACTCAGGCCGGCTGCGGCTCGAAATGGGCGAAGAATTGCCCGGTGCCGTCCGGCGCGCTGGCGTCGTAATGCAGCGCGCAGAGCCGCAGCCGACCGGCATCGCCCAGTTCCGGCCCGGCCAGCATGCTGTGGAAGCTCTCGCCGCCGAGCAGCCGATGGGCGGTGGTCAGGTACAGGCGTGAAAGCCTGCGGTCGCGCATCATGGTGTCGAGCATGCGCGGCCCCGTCAGCAGATAGACGCTGCGCAGTCCCCGCCGAGCCAATTCATCGACCAGAGGCCCGCCCTCCACCGACGCTCCCGAACCGGCGACCAGCACCTCGTGGCCGGCGGCGCGCCAGTGCGCGACACGTTCGGCCGGCGCCGCGGCGCCCGTGGCGATGAGCACACGCTGACCATGGCGCGCTGGCGAGTCCGGCATCGGGAAATTCAGGCTGGCGCTGGCGACGACCACAGCCGGCTGCGGGGGCAATCCGTTGTCTATCCGCCATCGGGCGAGGTCGCGCGCCGCCTCCTGCATCCCCACCTGCAGAACATCGTCCAGCCGTCCGGCCGCCAGATCGCGCAGGTAGCCCCCATGGGTAACGAAGCAGTCCGCCTGCGCCTGTAGCTCCTGGAACAGGCGGAAATCGTTGCCGCTGACCAGCCCGGCGGGCAGGCGGCTCTCCCCGGTGGCGGGATCGCGCAGGGCGATGCGCCCGTCCAGGCTGGCGACGAAACTGGCATAGACGAAGGGCGCTACGGCACTCCCGCGCTCATGCAGACGATGGGCGAGATAGGCGCCGCCGATTGCGACTTCTTCGGGCGGACCGGGGAACAGCCGGAGCATGCGGGCGGTCATTGCGGCCCCCGCGATGCGGCGGCCTCGACGCGGCCGAGGAAATCCGCCGCCAGCGCGTCGGCGATGTCGGCGTCGCTGACCGACTGCAGCCCCTGCCATGCCGGCATCGAGTTCACCTCCAGAACCAGCCACTGTCCATCGTCGCCGGGGGCGGAAATCAGGTCGACTCCGGCATAGCCGGCACCGACCGCCGCGGCGGCGCGCACCGCCAGATCGGCCACCGCACCCTCCGGCGCCAGGGCTTCGCAGCGCCCACCCTGACGGACGTTGGTGATCCAGCTGCGGCCGTGGCGGATCATCGCCGCCACCGCGCGCCCTCCCACAACGAAGACCCGGCAGTCGCGCCACTCGCCCTCGCGGCGCGGCGGCACGAAGGGCTGCAGGTAATAGACGCCGGCCACCGCTTCCGGCTCCGGCACGTCGTCCGGACGCGGCAGGCGGCGCAGGCCGCGGCCCTGGGCACCGAACAGCGGCTTCAGCACGCAGTCCGGCCAAGCCCCCGCCACCGCGCGCGCCGTCGCGGCATCCTGCACGGCGACGGAAGGCGGCGTCGGCAACCCGGCCTGGGCCAGCAGGAAGCTGGTCATGCTCTTGTCCACGCAAGCCTCGATGGCGCGGGCGGAGTTGTAGACCGGCACCCCCAGCCGGTCGAGCGCATGCAGCACCCCCAGCCGCAGCGTCACCTGTTCGAAGCTGCCCTGCCCGACCACCCGCACGAAGGCCCCCGCCGGCAGGGCATCGCCGAATCCCGGCAGCAGCAGACCCGTCGCCGTCCGCCCGACGGCGAAGCCGCAGGCGCTCAGCGGCACGCGGCGGCATTCGACGCCGCGGCGCATCATCGCCTGCTCCAGCCTTGCGGCGTGCCAGTCGGCGCCATCGGTGAACAGGGCGACCGCACCGCTCATGCCGCCGCCGCCAGGGCATGCAACCGGAACAGATCCCGTGCGCGCCGCCCGGCAAGGCGGCGGGCCTCCACCACACCGGCCGCATCGGCCAGAACGGTGCAGAACGGCGCTCCCGGCAGGACGTGAGCCGGGCTGCGGGGACGGTCGGCGGTCCAATCCGGCCAGCGCATGCCACCGTCCAGGCGAACCGGTGTACGCGCATAGACGACCAGGGCGGCGCGGCAGCCGGACAGCGCCGGCAGTTCCTGCGGCAGATCGCCGGAGCAGGCGGCCATATGCAGCCCGAGCAAACCCGGCATCGGCGGACGGTCGAACAGGTCGAGCGTCGCCCCCGGCCGCGGATTGATCTCCAACAGGCACCAGCCGCCCGGTCCGGCCAGGAAATCGGCGCTGTTGAGCCCGACCAGCCCAACCTCCGCAGTGATGCGCGAGACGGCGGCCGTCATGCCTGCGGCGGCCCCCCTGTCTATCGGCACCACCGGCAACGGTCCGACCGCGCCGCCATAGCGAAAGGGCTGCCGGGGCGCAGGGGCCACCCATTGCCGGCTGAAGCCCACCGGCAGCACCCGCCGGCCATCGGCCAGGAAAAGCAGGGACACCGGCCGTCCCGGCACACGGCGCTGGAGATAATGTCCCGCCGGCACCCGCCGACCGGCTGGCCGGATATGGCCGCCGCCGCTGGCACCGGCGTGCTTCGTCAGCCAGCCCCCGCTGTCAACCGGCGGCGATGTGGCGATGTCCGGAT
Organism: Azospirillum humicireducens; assembly: GCF_001639105.2. Classification (NCBI taxonomy): domain Bacteria; kingdom Pseudomonadati; phylum Pseudomonadota; class Alphaproteobacteria; order Rhodospirillales; family Azospirillaceae; genus Azospirillum; species Azospirillum humicireducens. Next base: position 347,283 of record NZ_CP028907.1, on the reverse strand, counting down.
GCGGAATGCCGAGACGGCCGAGCAGAGCGGCAAGGGCAGACGGGTCCTTGAGCATTGCCACCGTCGCGGCGCTGTTGCCGATGACCGGCCGATCGCGTTCCAGCGCCTCCAGCAGGTCCGGCCTGTCCTCGAACCCGGCGCCATAAACCAGCGGCACCCCGCGCAGATCGGGCGCCGCCAGGACCCGCCCCAGCGCCGGACCGGGAAGGCGCAGCCGCCGCGACGGCAGGGCGAAGCAGCGGTTCGCCATCGCCTCCGTGTCCGTGTCGGCGAACAGGTCGAGGGCGGTCACACTCATTCCGCTGCGGCCTGCACTGCCGGCCAGGGCGCGCGCCGACAGAGCCACCAGCAGGACGTCACTCTTCGGGAGTATGGTCTGGGTCAAGCTCACGTCCCGGCACGAAAGCGCCTTGAACATTCATCCGCAATCCCAACAATCATGCGGCGACGCCATCTTTGCAATCACCCTTCCGAACAACGGCGCATGCCGCGCATCCCACCACCAATCGGGTGAGGACGGGGTTATGGCCTGGGGGAAGACAGGATGTTCGAGGCCGTGGTTCTTCCGGAGTCTCCGTCGATTCCCGCAATTCAAGGATCCGCCGCCGGGGCTGTGGCCGCCTTGGCCGTGGAGGATCTGAGCCACAGCTTCGGCAAGCGCATGGCACTGGACCATGTGTCCTTCACCGTGCCGCCGGCCGGCTTCACCATGCTGCTGGGGCTGAACGGCGCGGGAAAGACCACGCTGTTCTCGCTGATCACCCGGCTCTATTCCGGCCGCAGCGGCGACATCCGCATCTTCGGCTTCGACCTGCGGCAGCAGCCGACCCGCGCGCTGGCGCGGATCGGCGTGGTGTTCCAACAGCCGACGCTCGACCTCGACCTCACCATCCGGCAGAATCTGCGCTACCATGGCGGCCTGCACGGCATGCGGCCATCGGACTGCGAAGCCCGCGCACGCGAGGAGTTGGCCCGCATCGGCCTGTCCGACCGCGCCGACGACAGGGTGCGAGCCCTGTCCGGCGGACAGCGCCGCCGGGTGGAGATCGCCCGCGCCCTGCTGCACCGCCCGAGCCTGCTGCTTCTCGATGAGCCGACGGTCGGGCTCGACGTGGACTCCCGCCGCCACATCCTCGCCCATGTCCGCGCGCTCTGCCGCGACGAGGGGCTGGCGGTGCTGTGGGCCACCCACCTGATGGACGAGGCGGCGGACGAGGACTCCGTCATCGTGCTGCACCAGGGCCGCCTGCGCGCCTCCGGAAGCGTCCTGGCGGTCTGCGCCGGAACCGGCATGGCTGCCCTGCCCGCCGCCTTCGCCGCCCTGACGGCGGAGGAGCGCCGCTCATGAGTGCCGCCACCTACTGGTACTGCCTGCGCAGCATCATCGTGCGCGAGGGCCTGCGCTTCCTGCACCAGCGCGAGCGCTTCTTCGCCGCACTGGTCCGGCCGCTGGTCTGGCTGGCGATCTTCGCCGTCGGCTTCCGCGCCGTGCTGGGCGTGTCGATCATCCCGCCCTACGAGACCTACATCCTCTACGACGAATATGTCGTGCCCGGCCTGGTCGCGATGATCCAGCTGTTCAACGGCATGCAGAATTCGCTGTCCATGGTCTACGACCGCGAAATGGGCAGCATGCGGACGTTGCTGGTCAGTCCGCTGCCGCGCTGGTACCTGCTGGTCGCCAAGCTGCTGGCCGGCGTCGCGGTGTCGATCATGCAGGTCTATGTCTTCCTCGGCATCACCTGGCTGTGGGGGGTGGAGCCGCCGCCGCTGGGCTATCTCGCCGTCCTGCCGGCGCTGGTGCTGAGCGGGCTGATGCTGGGGGCGCTGGGCCTGCTCCTGTCCTCCTTCGTCAAGCAGCTGGAGAATTTCGCCGGGGTGATGAATTTCGTCATCTTTCCGATGTTCTTCGCCTCCTCCGCCCTCTACCCGCTCTGGCGAATTCGGGAAGGCAGCCCGACCCTGTACCTGATCGCCGCCTACAATCCCTTCACCCAGGCGGTGGAACTGATCCGCTTCAGCCTGTATCTCCGAGTCGACGTCGCCGCTCTGCTGTGGGTGGCCGGCTGCCTCGCACTGTTTCTCGGCGCTGCGGTGCTGGCCTATGATCCCGGCCGCGGATTCTGGGCAAGACGGGGCGGACCGGCTGAGCAGGCCTGACCGCGCGAACGCCAGCTCGGCAAGGCTCTACATTTGGATTACCACTTTCAGAACAAAGCATCCGTTCTTTCGCTTTGCCCAAAAACTTTCGAACGGCAGCGGAAAACAATCTTCACAGACTATCTTTATTTGATCAGACTGACTGTCGGCATCACCAACATAATGCGGGGCAGTTCAGAACCCCGCCAAGGGCCGTGCTCCGGCACTTGATACCGGCACGCCTGGATGCCGGCCCCATTGGGATTGGGAACTTCGGGTGCCGATGCACCTCCGACGCCGACTGATCGACATCACGCGCCAACGAAGGAGGGAGACCGCCCTCTCAACGGACCGTTCAATCGCCACCGCCGCCTGTCGCCGCACAGTCCATGGGACCACGGGCCACCCTTTAAAAAAACGGGAGGAAACAGATGAACCCCTTTGTGCGCTGTCTGCTCGTCACCGCCGCGATCCAGGCGGCCACCGCCACGGTCGCCCATGCCAATGAAGACACCCTGAAAAACCAGAAGGATCCGGCCAACTGGGCGATGCAGCTCGGCAATTATGCCGGCCAGCGCTACAGCACGCTCGACCAGATCACCCGCGACAACGTGAAGAACCTGCGGCCGGTCTGGCAATTCTCCACCGGCGTCCTGCGCGGACATGAGGGCGGTCCCGTGGTGGTCGGCGACACGATGTACATATCGACGCCCTTCCCCAACATCGTCTACGCGCTGGACCTGAACGACAACGGCCGCATCAAGTGGAAATATGAACCCAAGCAGGACTCCGCCGTCATCCCGGTGATGTGCTGCGACACCGTCACCCGCGGCGTCGCGGTGGCCGGCAACAAGGTCTTCCTGGGTCAGGCCGACAACACGCTGGTGGCGCTCGACGCGCAGAGCGGCAAGATGCTGTGGTCGGCCAAGAACGGCGATGCCAGCAAGGGCGAAACACTGACGGCCGCCCCGCTGGTCGTCAAGGACAAGGTCTATGTGGGCATCAGCGGCGGCGAGTTCGGCGTGCGCGGCCATCTGACGGCCTACGACATCAACAGCGGCAAGATGGTGTGGCGGGCCTATTCGACCGGTCCCGACAAGGACGTGATGATCGACCCGCAGAAGACGCTGATGATGGGCAAGCCGATCGGCGAGCCCGACCTCGGCATCAAGACCTGGCCGGCGGACCAGTGGAAGATCGGCGGCGGCACCACCTGGGGCTGGTACACCTACGATCCCGACCTGAACCTGATCTATTACGGCACCGGCAACCCCGGCACCTGGAATCCGGCACAGCGCGCCGTCGACAAGAACCGGGCCAAGAGCGACAACAAATGGTCGATGACCATCTTCGCCCGCGATGCCGACACCGGTCAGGCGAAATGGGTGTTCCAGAAGACGCCGTTCGACGAGTGGGATTATGACGGCGTGAACGAGAACATCCTGGCCGACATCACCATCGGCGGCCAGCAGCGCAAGGTCCTGGTCAACATGGACCGCAACGGCTTCGGCTATACGCTCGACCGCAACACCGGCGAGCTTCTCGTCGCGAAGAAGTTCGATCCGACCGTCAACTGGGCGACCGAGATCGACATGGCGACCGGCAGGCCCAAGGTCGTCGACAAATACAGCACCTTCGCCCAGGGCGAGGACACCAACACCACCGGCGTCTGCCCGGCGGCGCTCGGGTCGAAGGACCAGCAGCCGGCCTCCTACTCGCCGGACAGCGGCCTGCTCTACGTGCCGACGAACCACATCTGCATGGATTACGAACCGTTCAAGGTGGAGTATTCGGCAGGCCAGCCCTATGTCGGCGCGACGCTCAGCATGTATCCGGCCCCGAACTCGCACGGCGGGATGGGCAACTTCATCGCCTGGGATCCGGCGGCCGGCAAGATCGTCTGGTCGAAGCCGGAACGCTTCGCGGTTTGGAGCGGCGCCCTGACGACCAAGGGCGGCGTCGGCTTCTACGGCACGCTTGAAGGCTACCTGAAGGCCTTCGACCTGCGTGACGGCAAGGATCTCTACAACTTCAAGACATCGTCCGGCATCATCGGCAACGTCAACACCTACACGCACAAGGGCAAGCAGTACGTCGCGGTGCTGTCGGGTGTCGGCGGCTGGGCCGGTATCGGGCTCGCCGCAGGGCTGACCGGCGAACAGGAAGGCCTTGGCGCCGTCGGCGCACACAAATCGCTGGGCGAATACACCCAGCTTGGCGGCACGCTGACCGTCTTCGCCCTCCCGGACAACCAGTAAACCCGTAGGCGGGGCGCCGGTCCGCAAAGGGACCGGTGTTCCGCCCGTTTCATGCTGATGGCACAGACGAACAAAGGCAGCGGGAGAGACAGTGAGATGCCCAGATACCTGATCGGGCTGTGCGCCGCTCTCGGGTTCACCGCGACGGTGACCCTCGGCAGCGCATTCGGCCAGCAGGATGCCGCACAGAAGCCGGCGCAGGATCAGACCGCAACGAACAATCAGACCGCAACCAATCAGACGGCCCAGACCGACCGATCCCGGACCACCCAGGCCGCACAAAGCGAAAGCACTCCGCAGGAAGCAAAGGTCGCCGAACCGGAAGAACTGGTGAACGACGAAGGGGTGCCGCTCTATTCGGTGCAGGATGGCAAGGTGGATCAGGGGACCTACAACGGCTACCGGCGCTATGCCTCGTCCTGCCATGTCTGCCACGGGCCGGACGGGCTGGGATCCTCCTTCGCACCTGCCCTGACCGACTCGCTGAAGCGGATGGATTACTGGCAGTTCACCGACGTGGTGACCAATGGCCGTACCAATTTGGGGGCCACAGGCGACCGGGTGATGCCCACCTTCGGCACCGATCCCAACGTGATGACGAATCTCGCCGACATCTACCGCTATCTGAAGGCCCGTTCCGACGAGAAGATCGGCCGCGGCCGGCCGGTGCGGTTCAAGTCGGCATCGTGAGGCCGGCATGATCCGCCCGCCGGTCCTATCCCTTATGCTGGCCGCCGTGCTCTGTGCGGCGGTCCCCGCCGGCCGCCCGGCCTTTGCTGCTGAGGGCATGCCAATGGAGATGCTGCGCGTCTGCGCGGACGCCAACCTGCTTCCCTTCTCCAACGACCGGCAGGAGGGGTTCGAGAACCGGATCGCCAAACTGATCGCCGACGAGCTGAAGATTCCGCTGACCTTCACCTGGTGGCCGCAGACCATCGGTTTCGTCCGCAACACGCTGCGCACCCGGCAATGTGATCTGGTGATGGGGACGGCGGTCGGCGAAGAGCTGATGCAGAACACCAACCCCTATTACCGCTCCACCTATGCGCTGATATACCGTAAGGATTCAGGGATCACCGCGCAGACGCTGGCCGATCCGTCGCTGCAGGGTGCGCGCATCGGCGTGGTCGCCCGCACGCCGCCGTCGGCGGTGATGCTCCGCCACGGGCTGACCAACCTGGAGCCCTACCAGCTCGACACCGACACGCGCACCCACCATCCGGCCCAGCAGGCGGTGGAGGATGTCGCGGCGGCCCGCACCGACGCCGCCATCGTCTGGGGTCCCATCGCCGGTTTCTTCGCAGCCCGGCAGTCCGTGCCGCTGGCGGTCGTGCCGCTGAGGGACGAACCGGGCGCCTCGCCCTTCCAATACATGATCTCCATGGGCATCCGCCCGGACGAGCCGGACTGGCGTCATTGGCTCAATGACTTCATCGTCCGCCGCCAGGGCGACATCGACCGCATTCTCGCGGAGTATCATGTTCCGCTCGCCAATGCCGACGGGTCGATCCGGGCGGATGCCCATGGAGGGGCGGCGGCCGATACGGCGGTGCCGGAACCGGATGGCTACCGCATGGCCGACTACCGATCCCCCACCCCGCCCACCCTGCGCGGCGCCGAGACCGTGGGACCCGAGGACGTCGCGCGGCTGGCCCAGGCCGGAGCGGTTCTGGTCGATGTGCTGCCCACCCCGCCGAGACCCGGCGGGCTGGCACCAGGCAGCCGCTGGGTTCCGCCGCCCCATCGCAGCCTGCCGGGAGCCCGCTGGCTGCCGAATGTCGGTTACGGAGCCCTTTCCGCCGATCAGGAGACCTATTTCCGCAACAGCCTGGAGGCGCTGACCGCTGGCGACCGCAAGCGTCCGCTGGTGGTGTTCTGCCAGCCGGACTGCTGGATGAGCTGGAATGCCGCCAAGCGGGCGGTGGCGCTCGGCTATCAGTCGGTCAAATGGTATCCGGCAGGCGCCGACGGCTGGGTTGCCGCCGGCCGCGACCTCGTGACCGTCGAGCCCGAACCGGGGTTCGAGAAGCGGCCCGAACCCAAGATGGCGAATTGAGTGCTGCCCTCAGGACAGAAGCGCCGACAGCATGCGCGCGATCTGGCCGAGCCGCTGTTCGATGCGGGCCGGCTGCTCGCACACCGCGGTCTGCGCCCGGCGGCGGTCGTCGAGGATGCGGCGGTCCCAGGCGATGGCGGCCTTGATCTCCTGCGCGCGGGCGGCGTCGGCCGACGCGGCGTCGAGCTCGCGCAGGGCGGCGGCGATGCGCTCGCGCATGGCCCGCTGATGCTGGGCATAACGCTCGATGGAGGCGATGGCGGCGGTGCGCTGGCGGTCCAGCGTCTGGAAAGCCCCGGCGAAGATCAGAGCAAGCCTGCGGTCATGCTCCTGCTCGGTCCCCTCCCGCACCGGGCCGGCCAGAGCGTTCGCTTCCGCTTCAAGGCTGGCGGGATCGATGCCGTCGTCGGCCGCACGCCGGACCAGGGCCGCGATGGCAGAGTCGCGCTGCCACTCGTCCCCCAGCCCGTCGATGGCCGGACCGTCCCAGACCGAAGCCGGCGACAGGGCCGGGACCAGAACCTGCGGGCAAGGCCAGTCGGGATTCATCTGACCCGAAGCAGTCGGTTGGGCCGCCGCAAGAGCGGGCGAGCCCGAGATCAGGGCGGCAACAAAAGCCGCAGCAGGGATGGAAGAGAATCGATGCATGCCGAGAATGATGGCAACACCAACGATCCGGTACAATCGGAACCGCTGCGCAAAAGGGGAAGCCCGATGGATCATGCGGGGAGGAGGATCGGAGCCGCTATGATCGCAGGGCTCGCCTTCTGTCTGGCAACGGGCTTCACGGGCGCCGGAACCGCCTGGGCGCGGACGCTGGTGCTCGATCTGGAGCTTGAGGACAGCAGCGGCGAACCCCGCTCGGCCGAGCATGCGGAGCGTTTGAAGCAGGTCAGTGCGGAGCTGCGCCGGGCGCTGGATGCCAAAGGCTATGACGTGATCGACGATTCCACCACGGCAGGGCTGGTGCCGCCGGGAACGCAGATCCGGACCTGCAACGGCTGCGAGACCGACATCGCGCGCGCCGCCGGCGCCGATCTGGTCGTGTTCGGCGTCGTCCGCAAGGTCAGCAGCCTGATCCTGTGGATCGTCGTGGCGGTCGAGGATGTCGGCACCGGCCGCGCTGTGACGACGGCGCGCGGCGACATCCGCGGCGACAATGCCGCCGCCTGGTCGCGCGGCGTCGCCTGGCTGGTCGAACACCGGCTGGCGGAGCATGCGCCGGCCAAGCGATGAGCAGGGCGGCTGCAAGAGGACTGGCGGCGGGGAGGCCTCAAACAATGCCGGACGATTCACAAAGCGGTTACAGCAGAATCACGAACGTCCTGCGGCCACCGCGCACCAGCGCCGTCATGCGGCGCTACGACCTTGTCCTGAGCGACTATGTCGGGGAATTCCGCATCGGCGTCTGGGACCACGAGAAGACGCGGACCCAGCGCGTGCGCGTCAGCCTGACCGTCACGGTCGAGGTGCCGAACCGGCCCTTCGTCGACGACCTCGACGCCGTCGTCTCCTATGAATATCTGATCCGGGGCGTCGAGGCCTTCCAGCGCAGTCCGCACATCCAGCTGCTGGAGGTTCTGGCCGAAAAACTGCTGGCACTGTGCCTGTCGCCACCACAAGCCGTCTTCGCCAGGGTCCAGGTGGAAAAGCTGGAGATCGTTCCCCAGGCGGCCGGCGTCGGCGTGGTATTGACCGGCGCGCAGGACCGGTCACAATGAACAGCATTGCAAGCAATGGGGATACTATGACCGGAATTCGGGTCGTGAAGCCGGGCGGCAGCCTGTGGAACGGCCCTGCCCTGCGCTCCTTGCCCGTTACCCTGGCGGCGGAGCGGGAGGCGGCATGGCCCGACGCATCCTTTTCCTGACCGGCTCCCTGGCTGAGAACCGCTTGCGTCAGGTGCTGGACTCGCTCGCCCCCCTGCCCTTCGAGACGGCCATCGTCAATCTCGGCGTCAAGGTCGCGGCGCTCGCCACCACCGAGATCGTCCTGCGGCGGCTGGACTCCGCGCGCGGCGCCGATCTGATCCTGCTGCCGGGCCGGTTCCGCGGCGACCTCGACGCCCTCACCATTCATTTCGGCACCAGGGTCGAACGCGGCCCCGACGAGCTGGAGGATCTGCCGCAATACTTCCAGCGGCAGGCCCGCCCGCTCGACCTCAGCCGCCACGACACCCGCATCTTCGCCGAGATCGTCGACGCGCCCTCGCGCGACACCGCCGCCATCCTCGCCAAGGCGGCGGAGCTTCGCGCCGACGGCGCCGATGTCATCGACCTGGGCTGCCTGCCCGACACGCCCTTTCCCCATCTGGAGGAGGCGATCGGCGCGCTGCACGGCGCCGGCTTTGCCGTCAGCGTCGATTCCCTGAACCCGGAGGAACTGCGCCGTGCCACGGGGGCCGGCGCCGATTACCTGCTCAGCCTGACGGAGGAGACGGTCCACCTCGCCGACGAGGGCGATGCGGTGCCGGTGCTGATCCCGACCACCCCGCCGGATCTCGACAGCCTGGGGCGGGCCGTCGACGCCATGACCCGCCGCGGGCGGCGCTTCCTGGTCGATCCGATCCTGGAGCCGATCCACCACGGCTTCACCGATTCCCTGCTGCGCTATCGAGCGGTGCGGGAGCGCTGGCCCGATGCCGAAATCCTGATGGGCATCGGCAATGTGACCGAGCTGACCGACGCCGACACGTCCGGCATCACCGCGGTGCTGATGGGGGTGGTGTCGGAGCTGCGGATCGGCAATGTGCTGGCGGTGCAGGTCAGCCCGCATTGCCGCCGCGCCATCCGCGAATTCGACGCGGCCCGGCGCCAGTTCTTCGCCGCCCGCGCGGCACACAGCATGCCGCGCGGCTTCGGCACCGGCCTGCTCTGTCTGCGCGACCGCCGACCCTTCGTCCGCAATGCCCAACAGATCGCCGAGACCGCGGCGCAGATCCGCGATCCCAATTACCGGGTGGAGGTCAGCGCGGAGGGCATCCACCTCTACAACCGTGACGGCCACCAGCGCGCCACCGATCCGTTCGACCTGTTCCCGACGCTCGATCTCGGAACCGACACCGGCCACGCCTTTTATCTGGGGGTGGAACTGGCGCGGGCACAGATCGCGTGGCAGCTCGGCAAGCGCTACGCCCAGGACAGCGAATTGCGCTGGGGTGTGGCGACGGACGAGCCGCAGGACGACCCCACCGGCTTCCACGCCATCGGCCCGACCAAGCGAGGCGGCTGACCCATGCCCATGATCCGCGAGACCATCATCACCACCACCGGCGCCGACGGGCAGCCCCTTGTGGCGCCGATGGGGGTGACGGTGGAGGCATCCGGCGACGGGGAACGCTTCATCCTGGCCCCGTTCCGGCCGTCACGGACGCTCGACAACCTGCTTGCCTACCGTTGCGCCGTCGTCAACCACACCGACGACGTCCGCATCTTCGCCGGCTGCATCAGCGGGCGGCGGTGCGACTGGCCGACCGTTCCGGCGGAGCGGATCGACGCGCCCCGTCTGGCCGACTGCCTGTCGCATGAGGAGATCGTGGTGGCGGAGGTGGAGGACGACCCGGTCCGCCCGCGCTTCCATTGCCGGACCGTCCATGCCGCGACGCACGGCCGTTTCCGTGGCCACAACCGGGCGCAGGCGGCGGTGATCGAGGCGGCGATCCTGGTCAGCCGGCTGCATATGCTGCCCGCCGACAAGATCGAGCGGGAGGTCGGATACCTCTCCATCGCCATCGGCAAGACCGCCGGTCCGCAAGAGTTGGAGGCCTGGGGCTGGCTGATGGAGCGCATCTCAGCTCACCGCAAAGGGGAGGAGTCATGACCGGGTGGCTCGCCAGCGTCGCCGACAGGGCGGAAATCCCCCTGATCCTGCCGGCTGGTCCCGACATCCTGGACCTGAAGGATCCCGCCGCCGGAGCTTTGGGAGCGTGGGCGGTGGACGACATCGCCGCGACGGTGCGCGAACTGGCGGCCCTGCCCGACCGTCCGCGGCTGAGCGCCACCATCGGCGACCACCCGATGCGGCCCGACGCGGTGGAACCGGCGGCACGGTGGATCGCCGCGACCGGGGTGGATTTCGTCAAGATCGGCTTCGCACCGGATGGAGCGCCCGACCGCTGCATCGACGCGCTGGCACCGCTCGCGGCGGACGGGGTGCAGCTGGTCGCCGTTCTGTTCGCCGACCTGTGGCCGCCGGACCCCGGCTGCCTGCCCATCGACCGGCTGGCATCCGCCGGCTTCCGCGGAGCGATGCTGGACACAGCCGGCAAGCGCCACGGGCTGCGCCACCACTGGCACGACGCGCAGTTGTCCAGCTTCGTCTGCTGCGCACGGGCGCACGGGCTCCTGACCGGTCTGGCCGGGTCGCTGCGGGCTGCGGACATCCCGGCCCTCTCGGCCCTGTCGCCCGATTACCTCGGCTTCCGCGGCGCGCTTTGCGGCGGGGAGCGCACCGCGGGCATCGACCCGCAGGCGGCGGCGCGGATCGCCGCCGCCATGACCGGATCGTCCGGGGCTACTCCGCCGCCTCGGCCATCTCAGCCCTCTCGATCCTGATCGCGCAGTATTTGAACTCCGGGATCTTGCCGAAGGGATCGAGCTGCGGGTTGGTCAGCACATTCGCCGCCGCTTCCGCATAGGCGAAGGGGATGAAGACCAGCCCGACCGGCATGCGGTCGTCGATGCGGGCCTTCAGCCGGATGGTGCCGCGCCGGCTCGACACCAGCATGTAGTCGCCGGTCCTCATTCCGGCTCGGGTCAGGTCGTGAGGGGAGACATAGGCGACCGCCTCCGGCTCCACCGCGTCGAGCACGCTCGACCGCCGGGTCATCGATCCGGTGTGCCAATGCTCCAGCTGTCGGCCGGTGGTGAGCACCAGCGGGTATTCGAGGTCCGGCGTCTCCGCCGGGTTGATCGGCCGCGCCGGCACGAAGCGACCGCGCCCGGTCTTGGTGGGAAAGCCGTTGCCGAAGACGATGTCGTGGCCGGGCTGGTCCGGGCCGTCGACCGGATAGGTGACGGAGCCTTCGCGCTCCACCCGCTCCCAGGTGATGTTGGCGAGCGACGGCATGGCGCCGACCATCTCCGCGAACACCTGCGATACGTGGGTGTAGTTCCAGTTCAGCCCCAGCCCGCGCGCCATGTCCTGGATGATCCACAGATCCTGGCGTGCCTCGCCCGGCAGCGGCACCGCCGCGCGGCCCATCTGGACCTGCCGGTTGGTGTTGATGACGGTGCCGTCCTTCTCCGGCCAGGCGGAGGCCGGCAGCACCACGTCGGCATACTTCGCCGTCTCGGTCAGGAAGATGTCCTGCACCACCAGATGGTCCAGCATCGCCAGCGCCTCGCGGGCGTGGGTCACGTCGGGATCGGACATCGCCGGATTCTCGCCCTCGATGTACAGGCCCCTGATCCGGCCGTCATGGACGGCGTCCATGATCTCGACCACAGTCAGGCCGCGCTTGCCGTCCAGCTTGGTGCCCCAGTAATTCTCGTAGAAGGACTGGACCTCCGGATCCTCGACCGACTTGTAGTCGGGGTAGAACATCGGGATCAGGCCGGCGTCGGACGCGCCCTGGACGTTGTTCTGGCCGCGCAGCGGGTGCAGGCCGGTGCCGGGGCGGCCGATCTGGCCGGTGACCAGCGACAGCGCGATCAGACAGCGGCTGTTGTCGGTGCCGTGGATGTGCTGCGACACGCCCATGCCCCAGAAAATGATGGAGGCCTTGGACCGGGCGAACAGACGCGCCACCGTGCGCAGGGTGGCGGCGGGAATGCCGCAGACCTTCTCCATTTCCTCCGGCGGGTAATCCTTGACCGTCTCGGCCAGCGCCTCGAAATCCTCGGTGTTGGCCTGGACATACTGGCGGTCGTACAGCCCCTCCGCGATGATGGTGTGGAGGATGGCATTCAGCATCGACACGTCGCGGCCCGGCGTGAACTGCAGCATGTGCGTGGCGTGGCGCGCCATCGCCAGCCCGCGCGGGTCCATGACGATCAGCTTCGCCCCGCGCTCCGCCGCGTTCTTGAAGAAGGTGGCGGCGACGGGATGGTTCTCCGTCGGGTTGGCGCCGATGATGACGATGACCTCGGCATCCTCCGCCGCCATGAAGGGCGCCGACACCGCCCCCGACCCGACGCCCTCGATCAGTGCCGCCACCGACGAGGCGTGGCAGAGCCGCGTGCAATGATCGACGTTGTTGGTGCCGAAGCCGGTGCGCACCAGCTTCTGGAACAGATAGGCCTCCTCGTTCGACCCCTTGGCCGAGCCGAAGCCGGCCAGCGCATTGCCGCCGCGCTCGTCCCGGATCTTGCGCAGGCCGCCGGCCGCCACCGCCAGAGCCTCGTCCCAGCTCGCTTCGCGGAAATGGGTGAAGGGGTTCATCGGGTCGATGTCCACGTCGTGCTTCGACACGCCCTCCTTGCGGATCAGCGGCACCGTCAGGCGGTCGCCGTGATGGGCGTAATCGAAGCCGAAGCGGCCCTTGACGCACAGGCGGTTCTGGTTCGACGGGCCGTCCTTGCCATCGACGGCGACGATCCTGTTGTCCTTGATCTTGTAGGTCAGCTGACAGCCGACGCCGCAATAGGGGCAGACGGAGTCGACCTCGCGGTCGGGCGCATTGGTGTAGACGCCCTTCTCGTCCACCAGGGTGGCCGGCATCAGGGCGCCGGTCGGGCAGGCCTGCACGCACTCGCCGCAGGCGACGCAGGTGGACTGGCCCATCGGGTCGTCGAAATCGAAGACGATCTTTTCCAGATGCCCGCGCGCCGCCATGCCGATGACGTCGTTGACCTGGACCTCGCGGCAGGCGCGGACGCACAGGTTGCAGTGGATGCAGGCGTCGAGCTGGACCGCCATCGCCGGGTGCGACATGTCGTCGGTCTTGTTCGGCCGGTCCACGGTGGGGAAACGGCTGCCGGCAATCTCGACCTTGTCCGCCCAGTTCCAGAAGGTGGAGTTGGGGTCGTGCGCGGTCTCCCGCTCCGGCTGGTCGGCCAGCAGCAGTTCGAAGACCAGCTTGCGCGATGCCTTGGCCCGCTCCGACGCGGTGCGCACGGTCATGCCGGGCTTCGGCTTGCGGATGCAGGAGGCGGCGAGCACGCGCTCCCCCTCGATCTCCACCATGCAGGCGCGGCAGTTGCCGTCCGGGCGGTATCCCGGTTCCGGCCGGTGGCAGAGATGCGGGATCTCGGTGCCCAGGCGCGTGGCGACCTGCCAGATCGTCTCGCCGTTCTTTGCCGTGACCTCGGTGCCGTCCAGGGTGAACGTGATGCCGTGGGACATGTCGGTCTCCTTACCCCTGCGATCCGGTTGCGCCCTGGGCCGAGCCTTGGGCCGTGCCCTGGCGCGACACGAAGTCGTCACGGAAATGCTTCATCACCAGCTTGATCGGGTTCATTGCTGCCTGACCCAGGCCGCAGATCGAGGCATCGCCCATCACGGTGGCGAGCGCGGTCAGCAGTTCCTCGTCCCATTCGGGCTCGCTGATCAGGCGCACGGCCTTCTCGGTGCCGACCCGGCAGGGCGTGCATTGGCCGCAGCTCTCATCCTCGAAGAACTTCAGCAGGTTGAGCGCCACGTCGCGCATGTTGTCCTTGTCGGACAGCACGACGACGGCGGCCGAGCCGATGAAGGAGCCGTGCGGCTCCAGCGTGCCGAAATCGAGCGGGATGTTCGCCATCGATGCCGGCAGGATGCCGCCGGACGGACCGCCGGGCAGATAGCCCTTCAGCGTGTGGCCGTCGGCCATGCCGCCACAATATTGATCGATCAGTTCCTGAAGGGTGATGCCGGCCGGGGCCAGCTTGACCCCCGGCTCCTTCACCCGGCCGGAGACGGAGAAGGTGCGCAGCCCCTTGCGCCCGTTCATGCCGTGGCTGGCGAACCACGCCCCTCCTTTCTCCAGGATCTCGCGGACCCAGAACACCGTTTCGATGTTGTTGATCAGGGTCGGACGGCCGAACAGGCCGACCACCGATGGGAAGGGCGGCTTGTGGCGAGGCAGTCCGCGCTTGCCCTCGATGCTCTCCAGCATCGCCGATTCCTCGCCGCAGATGTAGGCGCCGGCACCGCGGCGGAGATGGATGCGGGTGTGGCGGGCGAAGCCGGCGGCCTCGACCTTCGGGATTTCGCGCAGCAGGATTTCCCGGCATTGCGGGTATTCGTCGCGCAGGTAGATGTAGACGTCGGTCGCCTCCACGGTCCAGGCGCCGATCAGCATTCCTTCCAGGAAGCGGTGCGGGTCGCGTTCCAGATGGAAGCGGTCCTTGAAGGTGCCGGGCTCGCCCTCGTCGCCGTTGATCGCCATCATGCGCGGTCCCGGCTCCGCCCGGACATAGCGCCATTTCAGGCCGGTGGGGAAGCCGGCCCCGCCCAGGCCGCGGATGCTGGAATCCTCCAGCATCTTCAGCACGGCATCGACATCGCGCGCACCGTTCAGGCATTCGGCCAGCATCTTGTAGCCGCCGCCGCGGATGTAGTCGTCGAAGCCGAGATAGTCGGGAATGTCCGGGTGGACATGGCCGTGAGCCACGGCATCGAGCACGCTGTCGACCGTCGCGTTCTCGTGCGGGGCATGGCCGATCGCCACGACGGGGGCATTGTTGCAGCCGCCCATGCAGGGTGCGCGCACGACGCGGACCTCGCGCTCGTCGACACCGGCCTTCAGCGCCTCGTGCAGCTGTTCGGCCCCGGCCAGCGCGCAGCTCAGGGAGTCGCACACACGGATGGTCAGCTTCGGCGGCGCCGGCTCTCCGTCCATCACGATGTCGAAATGGGCGTAGAAGGACGCCACCTCGAACACCTCGACCAGCGCCAGCTTCATCTCCTTCGCCAAGGCGGCGAGATGGCGGGCATGCAGGCAGCCGTAATGGTCCTGAAGCAGGTGAAGATGCTCGATCAGCAGATCCGGCTGACGGGACCGGTCGCCGAGAAGCGCCCGTATCTCGTCAAGGCTGACGGGATCGACCTGACGGCCCTTCTGCTGGTCGCGCGTCTTGCGGCGGCCGGAGCCGGGATGGATGCTGCGGGCAGGAACGCCGCCCGGCGGGATCGCGCTGATGATCGGAGCGCTGAAGTTCGGGGGGAATGCGGTCACGGCGTTTCTGGCCTCTGCTGGATATTCCGCGAGTCTGGGTGTCGCGATCCGAGTTCCTGGCGTTTCGTATACCAGATGCCACGGTAACGCATCATTCGCTGAAAGTCAGCATGCTAAATTATATTCGCCGTTGACCGGATGGGAATGTCGGATGGGATGAAGGTGGGATCAGGCTGCGCGCGCGGCCATGCGCTCCAGCGAAAGGGGAACGATCCGGTCCGCCTGCCCGGCCGACCCGAAGGCCTCGAACCGCTCTCGGCAAAGCATGCGGGCGGCCCTGGTCGCTTCGGCCAGGAACTTGCGCGGGTCGAACTCCTCCGGCCGCGTCATCATCGCACGGCGCAGGCTGCCGCTCATGGCAAGGCGGATGTCGGTGTCGATGTTGACCTTGCGCACACCGTTGCGGATGCCTTCGCGAATCTCTTCCACCGGGACGCCGTAGGTCTCGCGGATGCTGCCGCCATGGGCGCGGATGATCTCCAGCCACTCCTGCGGCACGCTGGAGGAACCGTGCATCACCAGATGGGTATCGGGAATGCGGTCGTGGATGGCGCGGATGCGGCCGATGGCCAACACCTCGCCGTCCGGGCGGCGGCTGAACTTGTAGGCGCCATGGCTGGTGCCGATGGCGATGGCGAGCGCATCCACCCCCGTCCGCGCCACGAAATCCGCGGCCTGCTCCGGATCGGTCAGCAACTGGTCGCGCGACAGCGTGCCGACGGCGCCGGATCCGTCCTCCTCCCCCGCCCGGCCGGTCTCCAGAGAGCCGAGGCAGCCCAGCTCGCCCTCCACCGAAACGCCGACGGCGTGCGCCTGCTCCACCACCTGCCGGGTGACGCGGATGTTGTAGTCGTAGCCGGCCGGCGTCTTCATGTCGTCCAGCAGCGAGCCGTCCATCATCACGCTGGTGAAGCCGGAACGGATCGCCTGCTGGCAGACGGCCGGGCTGGCGCCATGGTCCTGGTGCAGGCAGACGGGAATATGCGGCCACATCTCCACCGCCGCCTGCACCATATGGCGCAGGAACGGCTCGCCGGCATATTTGCGCGCACCGGCGGAGGCCTGGAGGATCACCGGGCTGGCGCAGTCGTCCGCCGCCTGCATGATCGCCTGGATCTGTTCCATGGTGTTGATGTTGAAGGCCGGCACGCCATAGCCATGGTCGGCCGCATGGTCGAGGAGCTGTCGGAGGGAGATCAGGGCCATCGCGGGAGGTCTCCGGTTCAGGTCAGGACTGGGGGGAGCGGAGACGTTGGGCGCGGTCCGCCACAACCTCCGCCGTGATGCCGAAATGGCGGTAGAGGTCGGCGGCGGGAGCGGACTCGCCGTAGCGGTCGAGGCCGACCACGTCGCCGTCCAGCCCGACATGGGCGCGCCACAGCCCGGTCGCCCCGGCCTCCACCGCCAGCCGCGGAACGCCGTCCGGCAGCACGGCACGGCGCCATGCCGGATCCTGGCGGTCGAAGACCTCGCAGCAGGGCATGGAGACGACGCGGGCGGCAATGCCGCGGCCGGCGAGCAGCCGCCGCGCCTCCATGACGATGGCGACCTCCGAGCCGGTGGCGATCAGCACCACGTCAGGACGTTCGTCGTCAACCAGCACATAGCCGCCGCGGGCGGCATCGCGGATACGCCCGGTTCCCGGTTGGGCCGGCAGGGTCTGGCGCGACAGCAGCAGCGCGGTCGGCCCGCCCGCCCGCTCCACCGCGGCCCGCCACGCGACGGCGGTTTCCAGGGCATCGCAGGGGCGCCAGACGTCGAGGTTCGGCATCAGGCGCAGGCTGGCGGCATGCTCCACCGGCTGGTGGGTGGGGCCGTCCTCGCCCAGGCCGATGCCGTCATGGGTGAAGACATGGACGACGCGCAGCCCCATCAGCGCCGACAGGCGCAGGCCGTTGCGGGAATAGTCGGAGAAGGCCAGGAAGGTGCCGCCGAAGGGCAGAAAGCCGCCATGCAGTGCGATGCCGTTCATCACCGCGGCCATGGCGAATTCCCGCACGCCGTAATGCAGGTGGCGCCCGCCACTCCCCCGCCAGTCGGTGAGATTGGAGCCGGTGAGGTCGGCCGATCCACCCAGCAGTTCCGGCAGCAATTCCGCCAGCGTCCCGATTGCCTGCTGGGAGGCCTTGCGCGTCGCCATCGGTTCCGCCCGCTCGGCAACGGCGGCGATCCAGGCATCGGCGGATTCGGCGAAGTTCTCCGGCAGGTCGCCGCGCATGCGCCGCAGGAACTCGGCCGCGGCCTGCGGGTGGGCGTCGGCATAGGCATCGACCCTTGCCTGCCAGTCGGCCTGTGCCGCCGCACCGCGCCGCCGCGCGTCCCAGCCGGCACGCACCTCGTCCGGCAGCTCGAAGGGCGGCGAAGTCCAGCCGAGCGCAGCCCTGGTCGCGGCGACCTCCGCCGAGCCCAGCGGCGCGCCATGCACCTCGGCCGAGCCGGCCCGGTTGGGCGAGCCATGGCCGATCACCGTCCGGCAGCAGATCAGTGTCGGCTTGCCGCAGGAGGTCAGCGCCTCGTCGATGGCGGTGTCCAGCGCGTAGGCATCGTGGCCGTCCACCTCGCGGATCACCCGCCAGCCATAGGCTTCGAACCGGCGCGGCGTGTCGTCGGTGAACCAGCCGGTGACGGGGCCGTCGATGGAGATGCCGTTGTCGTCGTAGAAGACCACCAGCTTTTCCAGCCCCAGCGTGCCGGCCAGCGAACAGACCTCGTGGCTGATCCCCTCCATCAGGCAGCCGTCGCCGACGAAGCAGAAGGTCCGGTGATCGACGATACGGTGCCCCGGCCGGTTGAACTCCGTCCCCAGCAGCCGTTCGGCCAAGGCCATGCCGACGGCATTGGCAAGGCCCTGCCCCAGCGGCCCGGTGGTCGTCTCCACCCCCGGCGTGAGGCCATGTTCCGGATGCCCCGGCGTGCGCGAGCCGAGCTGCCGGAAGCGCCGCAGTTCCTCCATCGGCAGGTCGTAGCCGGTCAGATGCAGCAAGGCGTAGAGCAGCATCGAGCCATGCCCGTTCGACAGCACGAAGCGGTCGCGGTCGGGCCAGCGCGGGTCGGCCGGATTGTGGCGCAGATGGCGCCTCCACAGCGCCTCGGCGATGTCGGCCATCCCCATCGGCATGCCGGGATGGCCGGAGTTCGCGGCCTCCACCGCATCGACGGCGAGCATGCGCAAGGCGTTCGCCAGCAGGCGGCGTCCGGAACCACGGTCGGGTGTGTCGGCAGGCGGCAAGGCAAGCCGGTCCTGTTCGCGGACCTCGACGGCCGCGGTCATCGACGCGTTCATGGTTGGTGTCCTTCCCCGGTGGGTGTTCTTGCGGCGGCAGGAGGGGCGCCCCTCTCAGAACGCCTTCTTCTTGCGGTCGACCAGTTGCCAGATCATCGGCGTGAAGATCAGCTGCATGGCCAGCGCCATCTTGTCGCCCGGACACACGATGGTGTTGGGCCGGGTCATGAAGCTGTCCTTCAGCATCGACAGCAGATAGGGGAAGTCGATGCCCTTCGGCCGGGTGAAGCGGATGACCAGCATGCTCTCGTCCGAGGTCGGGATGTCGCGGGCGATGAAGGGATTGCTGGTGTCCACCGTCGGCACGCGCTGGAAATTCACGTCGGTGCTGCTGAACTGCGGGCAGATGTACTTCACATAGTCCGGCATCCGCCGCAGGATGGTGTCGACGATGGCCTCTTCCGAATAGCCGCGCATGTTGCGGTCGCGGTGGATCTTCTGGATCCATTCCAGGTTCACGATGGGCACGACGCCGATCTTCAGGTCGGCGTGGCGGGCGAGATCGACGCGATCGGTGCGCACGCAGCCGTGCAGGCCCTCGTAGAACAGCATGTCGGTGCCGGGCTCGATCTCCTCCCAAGGCGTGAAGGTGCCGGGGTCCTGGCCGTAGGGTTCGGCCTCCTTCTCGTCATGCAGGTATTTGCGGGTCCGGCCGCCGCCGGTCTCGCCATAGCTGCGGAACAGGTCGTCCAACTCCTCGAACAGGTTGGCGTCGGGACCGAAATGGCTGAAGGTCGAATGGCGGTCCTCCTGCGCTTCGGCGACCTTGGCGCGCATTTCGCGGCGGTCGTAGCGGTGGAAGCTGTCGCCCTCGACGATGGCGGCGGAGACCCCCTCCCGCCGGAAGATCTGCTGGAAGGTGCGGGTAACGGTGGTGGTCCCGGCGCCGGAGGAGCCGGTGACGACGATGATCGGATGACGGGCCGACATTGTGCGCTCCTCCCTCAGCCCAGCGCCGCGGATTCGGGCGTCAGGAACAGCGACCGGCTGCCGAACAGCGGGGCGCTGAAGGCCAGCTCCTCCCCCCGGTCGTAGGCGGCGTGATAGGCGACCAGCCGCTCAACCTCCGACTTCGATCCCAGGATCACCGGCACCCGCTGGTGCAGGGCCATCGGCTCGATGTCGAGAATCCGTTGCCGTCCGGTGCTGGCCGCCCCGCCCGCCTGCTCCACCAGCATGGCGATGGGGTTGGCCTCGTAGAGAAGGCGCAGCCGGCCCGGCTTGTGGGTGGGGCGGGCGTCGCGCGGATAGAGGAAGACGCCGCCCCGGATCAGGATGCGGTAGACCTCCGCCACCAGCGACGCGATCCAGCGCATGTTGAAATCCGCCTCGCGCGGGCCGGAACTGCCCTTGATGCACTCCTCGACATACTGGCGCACCGGCGGTTCCCAGAAGCGGGCGTTGGAGCTGTTGATGGCGAATTCGCAGACATGGTCGGGGATGCGCATGTGCGGATGGGTCAGGGTGTAGGCGCCGATCTCGCGGTCGAGCGTGAAGCCGTGCACGCCCTCGCCGAAGGTGGCGACGATCATGTCGGCCGGCCCATAGAGCGCGAAGCCCGCCACCACCTGCCGGGTGCCGGGCTGCAGGAAATGCTCCACCTCCGGCTCCTCCACCCCGTCGGGCGCCTTGAGAATGGAGAAGATGGTGCCGACCGTCAGGTTGACGTCCACGTTCGACGAGCCGTCCAGCGGATCGAAGGCCAGCAGATAGCGGCCGCGCGGGTATTCGCGGGGGATGCGGTAGGGCTCCTCCATCTCCTCCGACGCCATGCCGCAGAGCTTGCCGCCATACTCGCAAGTGCGCAGCATGATCTCGTTGGCGATCAGGTCCAGCGGCTTCTGCGTCTCGCCATGGACGTTGACGCCGGGTTCGGGCGCCGGTGCGGCAAAATGGGCGGTGGCCGGCTGGCCGGCCGACGGCGTCAGCGACCCGCGGGCGGCGGCGCTGGCGATGAACTTGCACGCGGTCTGCACGTCGTTGAGCAGCGCGGTCAGGTCGGTGTCGGCCCCGCCGCGGCGGCGCTGGTCCTCGATGATGAACTTGCTGAAGGTCGTATGACGGTGCGGCATCGGTTCCCCCTCTCTCGTGTTTTGTGCGGCCGGCTTTTTGCCGGCCTATTGTGTGAAGACGCGGCTTTGGCGGATGTCCTCCTCGGCGATGGTCAGCAGGTCATTGGCGGCGATGGCATTGCCGCGCGCCTCGAACAGGCGGTTGGCCTGACGCAGGCGGGCGCGGTCCAGCGCGTTGCGGATGGAGCGGGCGTTGGCGAAGCGCGGCTGGGCCATGCGGCGCAGGATGTAGTCGCCCATCGCCCGTTCCGCCTCCGGCGCCAGGCGGTACTGCATGCCCTCCGTCATCAGCCGGGCGATCTCCAGCAGTTCCGCTGCCTCGTAGTCGGGGAAATCGACATGATGGGCGATGCGCGACGCCATGCCGGGGTTGGAGCGGAAGAAGACCTCCATGCGGTCGCGGTAGCCCGCCAGGATCACCACGAGGTCGTCGCGGTTGTCCTCCATCACCTGCAGCAGGATTTCGATGGCTTCCTGGCCGTAATCGCGCTCATTCTCCGGCCGGTAGAGGTAATAGGCCTCGTCGATGAACAGCACGCCGCCCATGGCGCGCTTCAGCACCTCCTTCGTCTTGGGCGCGGTGTGGCCGATATACTGGCCGACCAGATCGTCGCGGGTGACGCTCACCACATGATCGCGCCGGATATAGCCCAGCCCGTGGAGAAGCCCGGCCATGCGCCGCGCCACCGTCGTCTTGCCGGTGCCGGGATTGCCGGTGAAGCACATGTGCAGCGACGGCGGCTCCGCCCGAAGGCCGATGCTGCGACGCGCTCGCTCCACCAGCAGCAGGGCGGCGATCTCGCGGATGCGGGTCTTCACCGGCAGCAGCCCGACCAGTTCACGGTCCATCCCCGCCAGCATTTCGCCGATGCCGGACTCGCGATAGAGCGCGTCGAGATCGACGGACGGCGCGTCGGACGACCGGCTTCGGGTTTCCGGGGCGAGAAGGTCAGCCGCGTCGCTCATGCCGCCCTCCATTCCGGTTCGGCCATCAGCGCGGCGCGCATCCGCCCGACCACGCCGCGATAGCCGCCATCGGCGTCCGGCGCGCCGAAGATGGCGGAACCGGCGACGAAGATGTCGGCCCCGGCATCGGCGACGGCGCGGATGTTGTCGGGCTTGATGCCGCCGTCCACCTCCAGCCGGATGGCGTGGCCGGTGCGCTCGCGGTGGCGGTCGATGCGGCGGCGGACCTCGGCGATCTTCTCGAAGGCCGACGGGATGAAGGACTGCCCGCCGAAGCCGGGATTGACTGACATGACGAGAATCAGGTCCAGCCGGTCCATCACATGGTCCAGATGCGCCAGCGGTGTCGCCGGGTTCAGAGCCAGCCCGGCACGGCAGCCCTGTTCGCGGATCAGCGCCAGGCTGCGGTCGGGATGCTCCGACGCCTCGGGGTGGAAGCTGACGATGTCGGCGCCGGCCCTGGCGAACAGCGGCACCAGCGCATCGACCGGCCGCACCATCAGATGAACGTCGATGACGGCGCTGGTGCGCGGCCGGATGGCGGCGCAGACCAGCGGGCCGATGGTCAGGTTGGGGACATAATGGTTGTCCATCACGTCGACATGGACGACCTCGCATCCGGCCTCCACCACCCGCTCCACCTCCTCGCCCAGCCGGGCGAAATCGGCGGAGAGGATCGAGGGCGCCAGAAGATTGCCCGGTCCTATCTCACGCTCCATGACGGGTCTCCCCGCCATAGCGGTCTCCCGGCGGACGGCCGGTGGCATAGCTGCGCACCGTGTAGCCGATGCGCCGCCCCGGCCCCTCCGACCGCAGCAGCTCGAAACCGGGCTCCACGGCCGGGCGGTTGATCAGGTAGGACATGCGCACCGTCTCGAACCCATAGGAGCTGTCGAAGGCGAGGACCTTGACGTACTGCTCGGGATGGGCGGTGCGGCAGGCATCGATCTCCATCATCACGCCCTTGGCGTCGCGCAGGTCGAACATGGGGTTGCCCCACATCGTCCAATAGCTGTTGCGCGGGTGCGGGTCGTCGGTGAACTCCACCGCCACGGCCCAGCCCTGGTCGAGGGCGTATTGCACCTGTTTGGTGATCTCCTCGTCCGTCAAATCCGGCAGGAAGGAGAACTGACCCTGTGTCAATCGCATGGAAAACTCTCCTTCTCACATCGCCGCGGTGGGGGTGGGGACGTAATCGACGCTGTCGGTGGAGGCATAGTCGAAGGTCACGTCCTTCCAGGTGTCGAGCGCGGCGCGCAGCGGGGCGCACCAGCGGGCGGCGTCGCGCAGGATTTCCGGCCCCTCGTTCCAGATGTCGCGGCCTTCGTTGCGGGCCTTGACCATCACTTCCAGCGCAACGCGGTTGGCGGTGGCGCCGGCCTGGATGCCGTCCGGATGGCCGATGGTGCCGCCGCCGAACTGCAGGATCACGTCCTCGCCCAGATACGTCAGCAGCTGGTGCATCTGCCCGGCATGGATGCCGCCGGACGCCACCGGCATCACCCGCTTCAGGCCGGCCCAGGGCTGGTCGAAGAAGATGCCGTGCTGCAGGTTCTGCGGCACATGGGTCTCGCGGCAGGTGTCGTAGATACCGCGGATGACATTGGGGTCGCCTTCCAGCTTGCCGACGACGGTGCCGGCATGGATGTGGTCGACGCCGGCCATGCGCATCCACTTGGCGATGACGCGGAAGGATACGCCGTGGCTCTTCTGCCGGGTGTAGGTGGAATGGCCGGCACGGTGCAGGTGCAGGATCATGTCGTTGCGCCGCGCCCATTTCGCCATCGACTGGATGGCGGTGTAGCCGATCACCAGATCGATCATGACGATGACGCTGCCCAGTTCCTTGGCGAACTCGGCGCGTTCGTACATGTCCTCCATGGTGGCGGCGGTGACGTTCAGATAGGTGCCCTTGATCTCCCCGGTCTCGGCGATGGCGCGGTTGACCCCCTCCATGCAATAGAGGAAGCGGTCGCGCCAATGCATGAAGGGCTGCGAGTTGATGTTCTCGTCGTCCTTGGTGAAGTCGAGCCCGCCCTTCAGCGCCTCGTACACCACGCGGCCGTAATTGCGGCCGGACAGCCCCAGCTTCGGCTTCATGGTGGCGCCCAGCAGCGGCCGGCCGAAATTGTTCAGCCGCTCGCGCTCCACCACGATGCCGGTCGCCGGGCCCTGGAAGGTCTTCAGATAGGCGACGGGGATCCGCATGTCCTCCAACCGCAGGCCCTTAAGCGGCTTGAAGCCGAAGACGTTGCCGATGATCGAAGCGGTAAGGTTGGCGATGGACCCTTCCTCGAACAGGTCGAGTTCATAGGCGATGTAAGCGAAATACTGTCCTGGCGTGCCGGGCACCGGATCGACGCGGAAGGCCTTGGCGCGATAGCGCTCGCAGTCGGTCAGGCGGTCGGTCCACACCACGGTCCAGGTGGCGGTGGAGCTTTCGCCGGCGACCGCCGCCGCCGCTTCCTCCGGATCGACGCCGTCCTGCGGCGTGATGCGGAAGACGGCGAGAACGTCGGTGTCCTTCGGTTCATAGTCGGGCTCCCAATAGCCCATCTGGCGGTATTTCAGCACGCCGGGCCGGTAGCGGGCCTTCGGGTCGCTGACAACCCCATCGGCGGCCGTCCGATCCGTTGGAAGAGTCGTCGATACGTAGTTCATCGTCTTCACCTTGGCGGTGGCGTTCGGTTCGTTCCGATGAAAACGTTAGCCCCACCTACTATTGAGGAAAATTCAAATACACAGCACAGTATGGATAGGGATTCCTGATGAATGGGCTGGCCGATGACCATCCAGCATGCCACGCTGCGCCAGCTCCAGATCTTCACCGCCGCCGCCCGCAGCCTGTCCTTCGCCCGCGTGGCGGAGCGGTTCGGCCTGACACCCGGCGCGGTCTCGTTCCAGATCAAGCAGGTGGAGGGTCATTGCGGCTTCCCGCTGTTCGAGCGGGTCGGCCGCGGCGTCGTGCTGACGGAGGCCGGGCGCGACCTGCTGGAGCATGCGACGTTGATCCTCCAGGCGCTGGACAATGCCGACCGGCGGATGCAGGCGCTGAAGGGGGTGACCGGCGGCAACGTCACCATCGGGCTGGTCAGCACTGCCAAATACATCGCTCCGCACATGGTCTCCCGTTTCCAGGCGGAGCGGCCGGGCGTGTCGATCCATCTCCAGGACGGCAACCGGCGGGAGGTCAACGCGATGGTCGCCAAGGGCGAGGTCGACCTTGCCATCATGGGCCGCCCGCTGGACGAGGAGGAGTTGCTGGCCGAGCCCTTCGCCCGCCATCCCAGCATCATCATCTGCGCGCCGACCCATCCGCTGGCCGACGCCCCCGCCCTGCGCCTGTCCGATCTGGCCGGCAGCGGCTTCATCGCGCGGGAGGAAGGGGCCGGCACGCGGGCGCTGACCGAGGCCTGTTTCCACGGGCAGGGCTTCTCGCCGCGCATCGTCATGACCTCCAGCAGCAACGAGACGATCAAGCAGGCGGTGATGGCCGGCATCGGCATCGCTCTGCTGTCCCGCCACACCGTGGATCTGGAACTGGCGCTGGGCATGCTGCGCGAGCTGAAGGTGGAGGGGCTGCCGTTGATGCGCTCCTGGTACATCGCCCA
Organism: Azospirillum humicireducens; assembly: GCF_001639105.2. Classification (NCBI taxonomy): domain Bacteria; kingdom Pseudomonadati; phylum Pseudomonadota; class Alphaproteobacteria; order Rhodospirillales; family Azospirillaceae; genus Azospirillum; species Azospirillum humicireducens. Next base: position 321,801 of record NZ_CP028907.1, on the reverse strand, counting down.
CCGCCGCAGCCTGCCGCTGCTGCCGGTGCATGCGCAGCTGCGCAGCTACCTGCTGGAGCGTGGACAGGCGATCATCGACAGCATCCAAGCCGGCCACCGGGCGCTCGCGTCCGGCAGGTGACATGCCGGCCGGCGGCAGCTTCACGCGTCATCGGACAGCCGCCGGTCCCGCTGGAAGGCAAGGACCGACCCGCCGCCATCCGATGCGGGAACCGCAACCCTCGCCTGCCCGCCAGCCTCGGATACGGAGCCGGGAGCCATGGTCAGATAGCGCACGCAGCTGACACGCAGGAAGGAGGCGAGATTCTGGATCGTGCCATGGACCTCCACGACCTCGTCATGCAGGGTGACGATCAGGCGGTTGGTGGTGATCCCCTGCTCCGCCGCGATGTCGGCGAGAACGTTCCAGAACAGGTTCTCCAGCCGGATGCTGGTCACCATGCCATGGATGCGGACCGAGCGGGACCGGGCCTCGTACAGGATGGGGTCGGTGTTGACGAAGATCTGGCACATGCACCGGCCCTCCCTGGAGCGATTACGCAGTCCTGCGGCAGGTGGGGTCAGGCACGGGCGGCGCCCATTCCCTTTCCAATAGCCTCGCGCCGGATGCCGTGCTGGCTCAGCTTGCGGTACAGGGTGCTGCGCGAGATGCCCAGCACCGCGGCGGCGTCCGACAGGTTTCCCCCGGTGGCGGCGATCACATCCTCGATGGTGCGCTGCTCCGTCACCGTCAGGGACATGGCCGGCGGGGATATGGACGGCAGGCCGGGAGACGCAGGCATCGGCATCGGTGGACCCGCCAGGGGCCAACCCTCCGCGTCCACGCCGCCGCAGCCGTCCCGCAATTCCTCGGGAAGATCGCCGACATCCACCAGTCCGCCGGTGGACAGCAGGACCGCGCGTTCGACCAGATTCCTCAATTCCCGGACATTGCCCGGCCAGTCATAGCGGTGCAGACGCTCCAGCGCCGCCGCCGAGAAGCGGACCGGGTCGCGCCCGTGCCGGTCGGCCAGCAGGTCGTTGAAATGAGCGATCAGGCGCGACACGTCGCCCTGCCGTTCCCGCAGCGGCGGCACCCGCAGGGCGGTGACGGCCAGACGGTGATACAGATCGCGGCGGAAGCGGCCGGCGGCCACCTCCTGGCGCAGGTTGCGGTTGGTCATGGCGAGCAGCCGGACCGACACCCGGCGCGGCGTGCTGTCGCCGATACGGTAAAGAACCCCCTCCTCCAGCACCCGCAGCAGGTAGGGCTGAAGGTCGAGCGGCAGTTCGCCCACTTCGTCCAGGCACAGCGTGCCGCCGTCGGCCAGTTCGAAACGGCCGGTCCGCCCCTCCGCCGCCGCCCCGGTGAAGGCACCGCGCACATAGCCGAACAGCTCGCTGCCCAGCATCTCGCGCGACACGGCCCCGCAATTGAAGGGAATGAAAGGACCGCCGGCCACCGCGCTGTGGCCGTGGATCGCGCGTGCGAACAGCTCCTTGCCGACACCGGTCTCCCCCTCGATCAGGATGGGGACCGGCAGCGGCGCCAGCCGTTCCCCCTGGCCGATCACCGCGCGCAGGCTGTCGCTGGCTCCGACGATGCCGCCGAAGCGCGACCGTGCATGGTCGGTCTCGTCGGACGCCGTGCGGCGGCCGGCAGGCAGACGGCAGGAGGCCGCACGGGGAATGACCAGCAGGGTGCCTCGCCGCTCGCCATCAAGCATCAGGGGCCGGACCCAGTCGGCGGGCACGGGAAGTCGGCTCTCCGCCGGATTGGCCCCCGCCATATCGGAGATCCCGACGATGGGCAGTCTCGTTCCGCGGCTGAGCTGAGGCAGGTCGGAGCCGAGGCTGGCCTTCAGCAGATGTGCCGCCTTGCGGCTGGCGTAGAGCAGGCGACCCCGCGCATCCAGCGCGATCAGCCCCTCTCCGGCATATTTCTGGCTGTCCTCCAGGCAGGCTTCCAGCAGACGGACATGCTCCGCCTCGGTCTGGCGGGCGAGGTTCCATTCCACCTGCCGGGCGGCGACCACCGCCAGAGCTAGCGCCTGGGCGCTGAATCCCTGCTTCAGTCCGGAGATGTCGAGCAGCCCGACGACCGACCCGTCCAGCGGATCGTGGATCGGCGCACCGGCACAGCTCCACCCCTTGATGCCGGCGCAGTAATGCTCCGCCGCCTGGACCAGCACCGGCGTCTTGGACGCCAGCGCCGTGCCGATGCCGTTGGTCCCGGCGCAGCTCTCGCTCCAATGGCCGCCGCAGCCCAGGCTGATGTCGCGTGCCGCGCTCAGCGTCGCCCGGTCGCCCGCCGCCTCCAGCACCACGCCGTTGGCGTCGGTGATCAACATCACCGTTCGCGTGCCGGCCAGAAGATCCGCCGCCTCCGCCAGCGTGGTGGCCGCGGCCTGCAGGAGTTCGCGATTCTCCCGCCTCAGGGCTTCGACATGGTCGGCACCGACGACCGGCGCCGCGTCCGCCCGCGCATCGACCAGAAAGCTCTGGCACCGTGCCCAGGATCGGATGACCACGTCACGGACCGGCAGGTTTTCCTGCCGCGATCCGGAAACGAAATCCTCCCACGCCTTCATCGTCGCCCGTTCGCCAGTCAATTCGCCATGGGCCAGCGCATGGAACGCCGGACCGGATGACGCAACGGCCGAACGGCCGATGGCGACCTCTTCCTTGGCCAACACTGCCCCCTCCCTGCTTCCCGGCGTCTTTTGCTGTTTTGTTGCCCGTGCGCCGATTGTCCTTCGGTCCGGATGCGGAGGCCGGCCCCGATCCTCCGCATCAGGGATTGTTCGTATAAGAAACCATAAGCCGAACCGAAGCGGGAGCGGTAGTAGCGGAATACTCTATGGCTTTTTTTCCGAGCCCCTTTCCCCGAAGGTGGAGGTTTTCTGCCACCGGATCCGGTTCAGGCGCGCCCGTAGCGCTCCATTCCGCCGCCGCGGGCGGGGCCGGCGGTGGGATCGACTTCGTCGGGGATGTCGGCGATCAGGGTGTGGGTGGTCAGGACCAGCTTGGCGACCGACACCGCGTTCAGCAGGGCCAGCGTGGTGACCTTGGCCGGGTCGATGATCCCCGCGGCGAACAGGTCGCCGAACCGGCCGGTGCGCGCATCGAACCCGACCCTCTCCGGAAGCTCGGCAAGGCGGGCGGCAATACCGGACCCGCCCAGTCCGCCATTCTCCGCGATGCAGACCAGCGGCTGCAGCATCGCCCGCTGCACCAATTGCACCCCGGCCCTTTCGCCCTCCCCCACATCCGCGGCCAGCCGGTCGAGCAGTGGGGCGATGCGGGCCAGCGCGGTGCCGCCGCCGGGCAGCACCCCGTCGGACAGCGCGGCACGGGCGGCAGCCAGCGAATCCTCCAGAAGCTGAGCCGTGCGCTTCTGTTCCACCGGCGTGGCACCGCCGACCTCGATCAGGGCGGTGCCGTGCGTCAGCTTCGCCAGCCGCTGGGACAGCTTGTCCCGCTCGATGTTGGGCGGCGCCTCCTCCCACTGGCGCCGTACCAGCGCGCGGCGGGCGGCCAGCGCGTCCGGATTGCCGTGGCCGCGCAGGATGGTGGTGCGGCCGGCGGACACCTCGATGCGGTCGGCGCCCCCCAGATCCTCGGCCGTCACCCTGTCCAGGCGTCCGCCCAGGTCGCGCGCGATCACGCGCCCGCCGGTCAGGATCGCGATGTCCTCCATCGTCGCCTGACGCCAGTGACCGAATTCCGGCGGATTGATCGCCACCACCGTGGCGCGTCCATCGCGGCGCAGGTCCATCAAGGCGGCCACCACCTCCGGCGCCAGGCTGTCGGCCATGATCAGCAGCGGCCGCCCCCCGGCGGCGATGCGGTCGACCAGGTGCAGGACCGGGGCCGGATCGGCGATCTTGTGGTCTGTCATCAGGATGTAGGGCCGTTCCAGCACCGCGGTCTGGCCGGCGGGTTCGGTCGCCATGTGATGGGACAGGAAGCCGCGGTCCAGCACCATGCCCTCCAGCACATGCAACGCGGTCGGCGCGCCCGGCTGGCCATATTCGATGTCGATCACCCCCGCCATCCCCACACGGCGCAAGGCGTCCGCCACCAGCCGGCCGAGCGCCGGATCGGTCGCCGCGACCGTCGCCACCTGCTCCAGCTGCGCATCGTCCGTCAGCGGCCGGGCCATGTTGCGCAGACGGTCGACGACGAAGCCGCAGGCGCGCTCCATCCCCTCGACCAACTCGACCGAACCATGACCGTCCGCCAGCACGGCGACGCCATCCTGGATCAGCGCATCGGCCAGCACGGTGGCGGTGGTGGTGCCGTCGCCGGCCACATCGTTGGTCTGCTTCGACACCTCGCGCACCACCTGGGCGCCCATATTCTCGAAGCGGCAGGGCAGCTCGATCTCGGCGGCGATGCTGACGCCGTCGCGGGAGATCATCGGCGTGCCGATGGGGCGGTCGATGATCGCATTCGTCCCCTTCGGCCCCAGCGTGCCGCGCACCGCCAGCGCCAGCTTGCCCACCCCACGGGCAAGCGCGGCCCGCGCCTCGGCACGGTGCAGCATCATCTTCGGCATGGCGTCTTTCCCTCCCATTCTTGATTTTGCGGATTTGAAAAGAGGCGGAGCCCGCTGGACCTGACACGGACCCCGCCCTCCCGAGGCCATTCGCCCGAGGTCATTCGTAGGCGAGCGCGTCATCCATGTTGCCGAAGAGGACGACGGTGTCCTCATCGATCATGACCATGCGGCCATAGTGGGTGGAGGTGGAGATCTCGAAGATGTGCGGGGTCATCTCGCGGCCAAGCGCCTCGCCGATCTCACTCATTTTGAACTCGATCTTGCCTTCGCCGTCGATGCGGATCATCGCCGGCAGATAGGTGACGGTGATGCCGGGCTTGCTCTCCATCACCTCGGCGATGCAGCGCGCCTCGACGCTGTCGTTCATCGTCACGCCGCACTGGTGGGAGATGGTGCCGTCCTGGGTGATGTCCTTCAGCGGCTTGAAAAGCTGCTGCACGGTGGTGACGCTCATGGTTTTCGTCCTTTTGGCGGAAATGCGGGATGGCTTACTCGGCCGCGGCGTCGGTGATCGCGGGCGCGGAGGCGGGCTGCCCGACCTCCGCCAGCGGCAAGGCTGGCAGGTCGGCGTCGATGCCGATCTCGCGCCCGATGGCGGCGACGCGGTTGCGCGCCCGGTCGAACGCCTCGACGAAGCTGGCCACCTTCACCCTGGGCAGCGACCACAGCGGCTGGAGCTGCAGCGCCGCCTTCACCGCCAGCCCGGCATGGTGGGCGAACCAGCCCTGGACCACCGCGCGGTTCGCCTCGCCATGCGCCGGGTCGCGCAGCAGCAGGGCGAACAGTTCCACCGCGTTGGCGAGGTTGCGTTCATAGTCGGCCTCGGCCGCCGAGATGACCGACGGGGTGGAGAAGTCGTTCTGCGCCGCGGCCACCTGCATGACGAAGCCGCTGCGGAACAGTTCGCCGACCAGCGGTTCGAACACGAGGTTGATGGCAAAAACCTGTTCCAGGAAGTCGGTGGCGGCGCGGATATGCTCCACCGCCTCACGGCAGGGCTGCCAGATCGGGTCGTCCATCCAGTGCGCCTTGCCGGCGTCGAGGTCGAAATTCCCGATGTCGCTGCCGACCTCCGCCAGATAGAGCGTCAGGTCCTGGGCAAAGCGCAGCTTGTAGGATGCGTTGGTCAGGATGGCGTTGTTCACCATCTGGGTATAGCCGTAACGTTGCGCCCGCATCAGCGCGGTGCCCAGCCCATATTCGGCATGCTTGAAGGCGCCGACATGGTTCTGGAGCACGGCGACCCAGGCCTTGTCGAAGCGTTGCGGCGCGCCGGCGCGGCGCGCGTTCTCCACCACGTTCTGGATCATGCCGACGATGGTGGACTGGCGCTGGTAATGGGTGCGTTCCCATTCCTGGTCGGGCGCGCGGAAGCCGTGCCAGTCGGCGCATTTCAGCGCGGTCCAGTCCTTGGAATATGTGGGCGTGCCGTCGCCGAAGGAGATGATCCAGTTCTGGAGCAGATAGCGTTCCGGATCGGGCTGGACATCGACCGTCACATCCTCGTAATGGGTCGCCTTACGGCCCTTCGGCTCGAAGTAGTTGTAGCGGCGGCTGTCCGAACCCGGAAAGACCTTGGCCCCGGCGGCAGCGGATGTGACTGTGGTTTCGGTTTCCTGCATGGTCATCGTCTTTCCTCCCGTATTTGCAAAAGCCCGGGCTCAGCGGGTGGCGGGGGTGAATTTGTCGAAATAGACGCGCGCGGACTCGACGCCGGCCATTTGCAGGACCGGCAGCACCGCGTCGATCATCGGCGGCGGCCCGCAGGAGAAGACGTCGGCCTCCTCCACCTCATCCATCTCGGACAGGTGCCGGCGCAGCACCTCGTGGATGAAGCCGGTCTCGCCGGTCCAGCCGTCGCCCTCCTCGGCATGCGACAGGGCGGGGATGAAGGCGAAATCCGGCAGAACGCTGGCGAACTCATCGAACAGGTCGAGGTGGAACAGGTCCCGGCGGCTTCGGGCGCCGTAGAAGAAGCGCACCGGCCGTGTCTCGCCGCTGTCGGCCTGATCGCGCAGGATCGACAGCAGCGGCGCCATGCCCGACCCGCCGCCGACCAGGATCATCGGCCCCTCCCGCCCCTCGCGGCGGAAACAGCTGCCGTAGGGACCGCGCACGCTCACCCGGTCGCCGACCGACAGGCCGCCGTCCAATTGGCGGGAGAAGGCGCCGTCCGGGTATTTCTTGATGATGAACTCCAGCCGGCTGCCGTCCGCCGGCGGGTTGCCCATCGAGAAGGAGCGGGTCAGGCCGTTGCCGGGCAGCGTGATGTCGGCATATTGCCCGGCCCAGAACTTCATCGGCTGGTCGAGGTCCAACGCGATGGCGACGATGTCGTGGGTCAGCGGCTCCACCGCCGCCAGCCGCGCGGTGAAGTCCTTCACCGGGATGGAGCGGGACAGCAGATCCTCGTCGTAATTCAGCAGTTCCACCGCCACGTCGCTGTAGGCCAGCGAGCGGCAGAGCAGGATGTGGTTGCTGTCGCGCTCCGGATCGGAGAGCGCGAAGGTGGAGTATTTCAGCATCTCCACGTCGCCATCGATCAGCAGGCATTTGCAGGCGGAGCATTGCCCCTCCTTGCAGCCATGCATCAGCGAGACGCCCTGGCGGAAGGCCGCGTCGAGGATGGTTTCCCCTTCCGCGACCTCCATGTCGATGCCGACCGGCTCCAGCCGGACGGTGTGGACGGCCGGGCTGTTCTGTAGCGCTTGTGCGGTCATGGTCTGTCGATCTCCGCGGTGATGTCCGCCGGTAAAGTCCGCAGGGGATCCCGTTCCCCCTCTCCAGCCGGAAAGGGGCCGGAAAGGGGGGGCGGGCCCGAGTGAAGGAGCGGGAGATCAGACCCGGCGGATCTTGAAGCCCTTGCGGTACTCCTCGACATGTGCCTGCCGCTGTTGCGGCGTCATTTCACGCAGGGCCAGCAGCGGGCTGCGGATGGTGTGGCCGCGCACATGGTCGAGCGTCCACATGTCCTTCTCCTCGAAGGACAGATGCGGCTGGGCGATCAGCGTCTTGCCGTCGGGACGGACGAAGCCCATGTCCTGGATGGCGTCGGCGAGGTCCCAGCCGTCATAGACCTCCTCCCACTGGCGCCGGCCGGAGAAACGGCCCATCGCCGGGGTCGGGCGGCCCTGATATTCGGCGGCGAAGGCCTCCTTGTGGGTCCAGCGGTCGACCTCGGAGGCGTAGGTGAAGAGTTCTCCATCCACCTCGTCGACCGTGAAGTCCTCGCGGATGACGCAGGGCACCAGGCTCGACCAGCAGCGATGCGGATAGACGTAGCCGGTGTCGGCGAAGGTGATCGGCACGCTGCCGGGCTTGCTGAGCTTGGCGTAATTCTCCCACCAGACGCCGAACTCGTCGTACCAGCCCGGATACTTGCTTTCGAACCACTCGAAGTCGCGCTCGGTCATCGCCTCGATGCGCCAGAAATTGGCCCACCAGCCGGCGGAGAAGAACTGGGCGATCTTGTGGACGTAGTTCTTCTTGACGATGCTGTCGAAGGCTTCGTGAACGTCGTCATGGTGGATCTTGATGCCGTATTTCTCCAGCGGCAGCATGTAGGTGCGGTAGTAATCCTCGAAGATCCAGCGGTGCCACAGCTCGGCGTAGGATTCCTTGTTCTTGTCGCGGTGCTTGGTGCCGTATTCGATGATCGTGCCGATGGCGGCGTCGACAATCATGTGGTTCTGCCAGAAGGAATAGCGGATGTCGCGTTCCAGCAGCAGGTGGTTGTCCGGCTCCTTCAGCACCGACATCAGCATGGAATGGCCGTTGCCGATGTGGCGGGATTCGTCGCTCTGCACCGACAGGAAGACGGTGGGCAGGGCATAGTCGCCGTTGCGCGCCGCCTCCGACGGCATGGCGACGAACAGAGTGTTGGTGAAGGCGGTCTCCGCCACGACCTGGAGGTAGATGTTCGATGCGGTGATGGCGTCGCCGGTCAGGAAGGCCTCACCGAACTGCCGGCCGATGGTGGTGGCGTAGCATTTGCCGAACGCCTTTTCGGTGATGTCGAAGCCGGCCGGGTCGATGTAGTTCTCCATGTACCATTTCTTGAGGTTCATCTGGATCGTCGAGTGCCGGAACTCGTCGATCATCTGCATGGTGAAGCCGGTGCGCAGATCGTCGCCCGGCGCCAGCTGGCCCAGCGTCGCCATCGACCGCGCCGCCGAGATTTCCGGGAAGGGGATGATCGCCAGGAACAGCTTCATCCACTCGATCCAGCGCGGCTCGACATTGCGGAACATGTCGCCGCGCAAGGCGGCGTCCAGCGCGCCATAGACGCGGTTGTCCTTCTCCTCCTGCATCGGAAAGTAGGAGCGCAGGACCTGCTTCATCGGGTCGCGCGGCGCCTTGGAAATCTTGTAGTCGGTCGGGAAGGCCATCGCCTCCTTGACGTAGGACGGCGTCCAGCCGAGATCGGCAACACGGCGCGCCGCCTCGGTGATGCCGATGCCCTTCTGGCTGGTGATCTTGTTCAGCGTCAATCCATCCGGCATGTCGTCTCTCCCCATGATTTTGATGATGGTGTTCCGATGGTCTGGCTAAAGGATCGGGCCTGAAGGATCGCGTCGTTCGCCGGTGCCGGGCGAATCGCTGCCGGGCAAAGTCGTGCCGGCCTGCCTATGGGATGCCGACGGCGTGATATCCGAGATCGTCCGGTTTCAGGCCGATTGCGTCCGCCGAACGGGGGCGGCTGCACCGTCGACCCTGTAAAGCAACGGCCATGCCAAGCCGGCAAACGGCGGCGGCAAACCGATTTCAAAGAACGTTCGCGTTGCGCACTGTCCCATGATGAGACGATCTGTCGCGGGCGGGTGTCTCAAAACGAAACAGTCGGGACACCCGATACCGACGACCTCCCGGGAAAACGTCCCGCCTCCAAGCTCCCGGCAGTTGCCCGCAAGGTGGCATGACGCTTGCTGTTCCCAGTCAACGGCGCCGCTCCGGCCACCTGGTCCGGCAAAGACAAGCGCAGGCGCCTCCCCATGCATCGGGAGGGATTTTGAAAGATGAGGCATGCGATGCACGCGAAACTGTCGCCGCACCGCTGGGTGATGCTGCTGCTCCTGCTGTCCATACCGGTCTCGCCCTTCACGCGGAAATCCGCGGCGGCGGAAGGCGAGACGCTGTTCCGGCAGCAATGCGGAGCCTGCCATACGGTGAAGAAGGACGGCGGCCCGCGCGCCGGACCGCCGCTGTTTGGCGTCATCGGCCGCAAGGCCGGCTCGGCGGCCGGCTTCAAATACTCCGATGCACTGCGCGGCGCCGGCTTCGCCTGGGACGCCGGCCATCTGGAGCGCTGGCTGGCGAATTCGAACGAGTTCCTCCCCGGCAGCTACATGAATTACCGGCAGGAGGACGGCAGCGTCCGCAAGAGCATCGTCAATTTCCTGGAAACCAGCGCCACCCGCTGACCCGGCCCCACAACGACATCGCAGGAAGCATCATGGCCAAGATCATCCACATGATGGTGCGCGTCCTCGACGAACAGCGGTCGCTGGACTTCTACGCGAAAGCCTTCGGGCTGGAGCCGGCCGAACGGCTGGCCTTCGACGGCTTCACGCTGATCTACCTGCGCAATGCGGAGAATGATTTCGAACTGGAGCTGACCGTCAACCACGACCGCACCGCGCCTTACACCCACGGCGACGGCTATGGCCACATGGCGGTCGCGGTGGACGATCTGCAGCGGGAGCACGCCCGGCTGTCAGCCTTGGGCTTTCCGGTAACCCCGGTGAAGGAGTTCGCCCCCGGCGGCACGTTGCTGGCCCGCTTTTTCTTCGTCACCGATCCGGACGGCTACAAGACCGAAGTCCTGCAACGCCACGGCCGCTACCGCTGAGTTTTGACGACAAGAACAAACCACTTGGGAAGGAGACGTCGATCATGCGCGTTCTCGACAAACGGACACGCTTCAACAGGCGGAATTTCCTCAAAAGCTCGGCCGCCTCGGTGGCGGCGGCGGGCGCGGTCTCCAGCGGTGTCGTATCGATCGCGTCAACGCCGGCTTGGGCCGATGCGCTCACGGCGATCAAGCCCGACGCTGCCAGAACGCTTCTGGTGATGGTGCGCGATCTCTATCCGCACGACAGGCTGGGCGGCGCCTATTACGAGAAGGCGCTTGCCTCCATGGACCAGGAAGCCGCCAAGGACGCGACGCTGGCCGACCAGCTCAATGAAGGCGCCGTGGCGCTCGATACCGCCGCGCGCAGGCTGCGCAGCGCTCCCTATGCCGCCATCCCGGCCGAAGCGGATCGCGTCACGGTGCTGAAATCCATCGAAACCACCCCGTTCTTCCACAAGGTCCGCGGCGACATGGTGGTCGCCCTCTACAACCAGCCGGAGGTGTGGGCGAAGCTCGGCTACGAAGGGGCGTCCGCCGAATATGGCGGCTACATCCACCGCGGCTTCGACGATCTCGACTGGATCAAGGACGCCTGACGCGACCTGCCTCAATGAACGCCCACAAAAGTCCGAAACGGGGAGGACCGAGACATGGCTGCGAAATTCTCATTGGACGACGACGGCGTCGTGGTGGTGATCGGATCGGGTGCCGGCGGCGGCACGCTGTCGAATGAACTGGCCCAGAAGGGGATCAAGGTCGTCTGCCTGGAAGCCGGCGGCCGCCACGAGATTCAGGATTTCGTGAACGACGAATGGAAGAGCTTTTCGCAAATCTCCTGGCTCGACAAGCGGACCACTTCGGGCGCCTGGCGGGTGGCGAAGGACTTCCCCAACCTGCCGGCCTGGATCGTCAAGGCGGTCGGCGGCTCCACCGTCCATTGGGCCGGCGCCTCGCTCCGCTTCCAGGAGCATGAGTTCAAGGCGCGCACGACCTATGGCGCGGTGGAGGGGGCCAACCTGCTCGACTGGCCGGTGACGCTGGCGGAGATGGAGCCCTACTACGCCAAGGCCGAGTTCAAGATGGGCACGACCGGCACCAACGGCATCCCGCGGCTGCCCGGCAACAACAATTACAAGGTGCTGGCGGCCGGCGCCAAGAAGCTGGGCTACACCGATTTCCACACCGGCAACATGTCGATCAACAGCAAGCCGCGCGATGGCCGCGGACCCTGCCAGCAGATCGGCTTCTGTTTCCAGGGCTGCAAATCGGGTGCGAAATGGTCCACCCTGTACACCGAGATCCCCAAGGGCGAGGCCACCGGCAACCTCGAAGTCCGGCCGAACGCCCAGGTCCTGAAGGTGGAGCATGATGCCAGGGGCCGGGTCAATGCCGTGCTCTATGCCGACGGCACCGGCGCCATCCAGCGGCAGAAGGCCCGCATCGTCGCGGTGGCCGGCAACTCCATCGAAAGCCCACGCCTGCTGCTGAACTCCGCCTCGACGATGTTCCCGGACGGGTTGGCGAACTCCTCCGGTCAGGTCGGGCGCAACTACATGCGGCACATGACCGGTTCCGTCTATGCCGTGTTCGACCGGCCGGTCCACATGTACCGCGGCACCACCATGGCCGGCATCATCAAGGACGAGTCCCGCTTCGACCCGCGGCGCGGTTTCGTCGGCGGCTACGAGATGGAAACGCTGTCGCTCGGCGTGCCCTTCATGGCCGCCTTCCTCGATCCCGGTGCCTGGGGCCGTGATTTCAGTTCGGCGCTGGATACCTACGACCATATCGCCGGCATGTGGCTGGTGGGGGAGGACATGCCCCGCGAGACCAACCGCGTCAGCCTGCACGGCACCGAAAAGGACAAGTTCGGGCTGCCCATTCCCAACGTGCATTTCGACGATCACCCCAACGACATCGCCATGCGCACCCACGCCTATGGGCGCGGCTCGGCGGTCTATGACGCGGTGGGTGCTGTCCGGACCATCCACACCCCGCCCTACCCGTCCACCCACAATCTCGGCACCAACCGGATGAGCGCGAACGCCCGCGACGGTGTCGTCAACAAATGGGGACAGGCGCACGACATCAAGAATCTGTTCGTGTCGGACGGCAGCCAGTTCACCAGCGGAGCATCGGAGAACCCGACCCTCACCATCGTCGCGCTGGCGATCCGGCAGGCGGAGTATATCGCCGACCATATGACGAAGCGGGAGATCTGAGGAAGACGGTCCAAATGCAAAAAGCGCCCCGGTTCGGGAGAACCGGGGCGTTTTTCGATGTCTGCGAA
>NZ_CP028907.1:176211-304737 GCF_001639105.2 Azospirillum humicireducens | reverse complement strand
CCCGCCCGATGCAGAAACCGAAAGCCTCACCGAACCTCTGGGGTTCAGGTGAAAAGCGCCGGTTTGTCGGGCTTCCCCGTCGCGTGTCGGTCGCCGCCGTGTCGGCGGCGCCGGCGTCGTTCGCGTCGGGAGGCGCTTTATAGGCGAGCCCTCCCAAACCGCGCAAGAACTTTTTTCACCACCATGACGATTTTTTGAGCGGCCCGCTCAGAAAGCGGCAGCCGGGATTTCGTCATCGTGCCAGGTGCGACCGTCGCGCTCGATCAGGGCGATGGACTGCGAGGGACCCCAGGTGCCGGCGATGTAGGGCTTCGGCATCTCGTGCCGGGCCGTCCAGCCGTCGATGATCGGCTCCGCCCATTGCCATGCGGCCTCGACCTCGTCGCGGCGCATGAACAGGGTGGAGTTGCCGCGCACCACATCCATCAGCAGCCGCTCGTAGGCGTCGGGGAAGCGACCGCCAAAGGTCTGGGCGAAGCTGAGGTTGAGGGCAGCCGGCCGCAGGCGCATGCCGCCCGGTCCCGGCTCCTTGGTCATCAGGTGGAGGCGGATGCTCTCGTCGGGCTGCAGGCGGACGATCAGGCGGTTGGCTTGGAGCTCGCCCGCCGCCTGCGGGAAGATCGAATGGCGGATCGGGCGGAACTGGATGACGATTTCCGACATCTTGGCTGGCAGCCGCTTGCCGCTGCGCAGATAGAAGGGCACGCCGGCCCAGCGCCAGTTGTCGATCTCCAGCTTCAGCGCGACGAAGGTCTCGGTGCCGCTGCCGGCCGGGATACCGGGTTCGTCGAGATAGCCGGGCACGGCGCCGCCGGCGACCGCGCCGGCGCGATACTGGCCGCGGACGGTGCAGCCGCCGATCTCGTCCGGCCCGATGGGCTTGAGCGAACGCAGCACTTTCAGCTTCTCGTCGCGCACCGATTCCTGGGCCAGCGAGATCGGGCATTCCATGCCGACCAGACAGACGAGCTGCAGCAGGTGGTTCTGCACCATGTCGCGCAAAGCGCCGGACTGGTCGTAGTAACCGCCGCGCTCCTCGACGCCGACCGTCTCGGCGACGGTGATCTGCACATGATCGATGTGGTTGGCGTTCCACAGCGGCTCGAACAGGGAGTTGCCGAAGCGCAGAGCCAGCAGATTCTGCACCGTCTCCTTACCCAGATAATGGTCGATGCGATAAATCTGCTGTTCGGAGAAGACGGCGCCGACCTGATCGTTGATCTCCTGCGCCGAGGCAAGGTCACGGCCGATCGGCTTTTCCAGCACGACGCGGGAGCCCGCCGTGGCAAGGCCGAAGGCACGGAGCTGGTCGCAGATCGGACCGAACAGGCCGGGCGAGGTCGCGAGATAGAAGATGCGCACCGCGCTGTTGCGCTGGGCAGGCGGGTTCTCCAGCCGCTCCGCCAGATCGCGCCAGCCGTCGTCGGAGGTGGCATCGACCGGAACATAGTCCAGCCGCTCCAGGAAGCGCGCGATCAGTCCGGTGTCGCGCTCGTCGGCGGGAACATGCTGGAGGATCGCCTGCTCCGCCTTGGCGCGGTAGTCGGACGGGCTGAGCGGGCTGCGCGAGACGCCGATGATGCGGCTGCCCTCGGCCACCTGCCCCGCCTTGTCGCGCAGATAGAGCGCCGGCAGCAGCTTGCGCAGGGCAAGATCGCCGGTGCCGCCGAACACGGTGTAGTCGAAGGGAGGCAGTGCGGGGGCGGCGACGGTGGAGCGGGATTGCATCTTCGGACCTCTCGCGTCGGTGGCACGGTGCCTCAGGCAACCCGTGCGTCATGGTGCCACAGGGATGGGCCGGTCACAATCCAGGCCGGCATGGCCCGATGCCGGCCCGTTTCTTCCAGAATTGCCGCTGCGCTATCGCCCGAGCAGGTTGAGAACCGAGGCACCGCTCTCCGCCGGGCCGGCATTGTTGCGGAACAGCGAGAACAGCTCGCGCCCGCAGCCGTGGGAGGCATCCTCGCTCGGCGGCGGGGGAGCGCCGCGGTTCTCCCACTCGGCAGCGTCCACCAGGGCGTCGAGCGTCCCGGCTTCGGCATCCAGCCGCAGGACATCGCCGTCGCGAACGCGGCCGAGCGGGCCGCCGCCCTTCACCTCCGGCGTGACATGGATGGCCGCCGGCACCTTGCCCGAAGCACCGGACATGCGGCCGTCGGTCACCAGCGCAACCTTGAAGCCCTTGTCCTGCAGCACGCCCAGCGGCGGGGTCAGCTTGTGCAGTTCCGGCATGCCGTTGGCGCCGGGGCCCTGATAGCGGACGACCACGATCACGTCGCGGTCGAGTTCGCCGGCACGGAAGGCGGCCTGGACGGCCTCCTGATTGTCGAAGACGCGGGCGGGCGCCTCGACGACGCGATGCTCCGGCTTGACCGCCGAGGTCTTGATCACGCCGCGGCCGAGATTGCCGGTCAGCACGCGCAGGCCGCCTTCGGCCGCGAAGGGCGCCGCGGTGGTGGCGACGACCGTAGGGTCGCCGCTCCGATCGGTGGCGGCACGGGTCCAGGTCAGGGCACCGCCCTCGTCCAGGTCCGGCATGCCGCGGTAGGGCTCAAGCCCGCCGTCGCCCCAGACGGTGGCGATGTCGGTGTGGACGAGCCCGGCGTCAATCAGCTGACCGATCACGAAGGGCATGCCGCCGGCCTGATGGAAGCGGTTCACGTCGGCGCTGCCGTTGGGATAGACACGGGCCAGCAGCGGGACGACCGCCGAAAGCTCCGAGAAATCCTCCCAGTTCAGTTCGATGCCGGCGGCGGCGGCGATGGCCGGGATGTGCAGGGTGTGGTTGGTCGAACCGCCGGTGGCCAGCAGGCCGACGATGCCATTGACCAGCGCGCGCTCGTCGACGATGCGGCCGATGGGAGTGCCGGCGCCGGGCGCGGTCATCGCCACCACCCGGCGGGCCGCCGCGTCGGTCAGCGCATCGCGCAGCGGCGTGTTGGGGTTGACGAAGCTGGCGCCCGGCAGATGCAGGCCCATGATCTCCATCAGCATCTGGTTGGTGTTGGCGGTGCCGTAGAAGGTGCAGGTGCCGGGCGCGTGATAGGACTGGGACTCGGCGTCCAGCAGTTCCTCCCGCCCGACCTTGCCCTGGGCGTAGAGCTGGCGCGCCTTCGCCTTGTCTGCGTTCGACAGGCCGGACGGCATCGGCCCGGCGGGCACGAAGATCGTCGGCAGATGGCCGAAGGCGAGCGAGCCGATCACCAGGCCGGGCACGATCTTGTCGCAGATGCCCAGGCACAGCACGCCATCGAAGGTGGCGTGGGACAGCGCCACACCGGTCGCCAGCGCGATCACGTCGCGGCTGAACAGCGACAGCTCCATCCCCTCGTAACCCTGGGTGACGCCGTCGCACATCGCCGGCACGCCGCCCGCCACCTGGGCCACGCCACCGGCCGCGCGCACTGACTCGCGGATCAGGGCGGGATAGCGCTCGTAAGGCTGGTGGGCGGAGAGCATGTCGTTGTAGGCGGTGACGATGCCGATCGACGGCTGGGTCTCGCCACGCAGCGCCGCCTTGTCGTTCGCGCCACAGGCAGCGAAAGCGTGGGCGAGATTGGCGCAGCCCAGGCGATGGCGGCGCGGCTTGCCGCCGGCGCTTTCCAGCCGCGCCAGATAGGCCGCACGGCGGTCGCGGCTGCGCTCGGCGATGCGCTCCGTCACGCGGGCGACGACAGAATTCAGGGTGGCGGGCTTGCTCATGATCGCGTCTCGACCGTTAGAGGGAGGCGATGATTTCCGAAACGGACCATACGCCAGGGGTGGCGGCATGTGAAGAAAATTTTTTTCATATGCGGCGGTTCGACATTGGATTCCTCGCCAGCAACGGCAAAATTCTTCATAGTGGTCTCCGCATCCCGGTGGGGGATGCCGTCGGACGCCGCTCCCGCCGGGCCTTCCTGGAAAGTAACCTTACGCCATGCCATCCCCGGTCAACAGCGCTGCCGCCCCCCCTGCACCATTGGACATACTGGACGCGATCCGCCGGCTGCGCGGCGAGTTGAAGCGGTCGGAAGGGCGGATCGCCGAACTGGTGCTGGCGGACCCGCGCCGGGTGCTGGACCTGAACGTCACCTCGCTGGCCCAGGCGGCTGAGGTGAGCGAGGCGACGGTCGTGCGTTTCTGCCGCAGCGTCGGCTGCGCCGGCTTTCCGGACTTCAAGCTGCGCCTCGCCGAGAGCCAGGCGCGCGACGCCCTGCGCGATGAGGTGCGGAGCGGCACGCCCTATGTCAGCCAGGACGTGGCGCCCGAGGACGATGTCGGCACGCTCGCGCGAAAAATTTTTTCATCGAGTGCGGCGGCGCTGACGGCCGCCTCCGCGGCCCTGGACGAGCAGGCGCTGGAGCGGGCCATCGCCCTGCTGGCGGCCGCACCGCGGGTGCTGTGCGTCGGCACCGGCGGGTCAAGCGCCCTGGCGAAGGATGCGGCGCACAAGCTGCTGCGCTTCGGCGCCGATGCCCAGCCCTGTGCCGACCCGGTGCTGGCGCGCATGCTGCTGGTCAACATGGGGGCCGGCGGGGTGCTGCTGGCACTGTCCAACACCGGGCGCAGCGGGGCGATCAACGAGCTGGCGGCAGCGGCTCGGGCACAGGGCACGGCTGTTGTCGCGATCACCGCGCCGCGGTCTCCGCTGGCCAGCATGGCGAGCGTGGTCGTCGCCAGCCAGCCGGTGGAGGATACGGAGATGTATACGCCCATGGCCTCGCGGCTGGTCCACCTGACGCTGATCGACGTCCTGTCGACCGGCGTGGCGCTGCGGCTGGGCGATCCGGCGGTGCGGCAATTGGCGAAGGTGAAGGCGGCGATCAATGCCGGGCGGCTGCCGCCGTTGGCATGACCGGACCACGGCCGCCGCCTGCCGCATGCGTCATCCGACCATCGTCCAGGATGCAGCCGGACGGTTCGGCCGGGCGTGAGCCGGGCGCTGCTCCGCGGCCTTGTACCATTGTCGAATAATTAAGCGAACGAACGATTGCTATCCTCGACCGCAATCCGGCCCCGCAACGGTCCCGTTTGCCCGAAAAACCTTGGGCGACAAGCGATCGGACTGCCGCGGCCACAAGAAGGATGCAGGAAGAGGACGCACCGATGACGCACAGCACCGCCGCGCCGCCTCCCCTCGCCCGCCGCCGTCCGGCACTGCATGCCGCCGCCCTGGCCGGAGTGCTGGCGCTGGCGCTGGCCGGTCCGGTCCATGCCCATGGCGATGTGGTGCCGCAGGCGGTCGACACCACCGGGCTGGAGAGGCTGGGCGACAAGTGGCGCGACAGCAATCCCTACCGCAGCAACCAGCGCGCCATCGAGATCGGCGCGTCAGCCTTCAACCAGAACTGCGCGCGCTGCCATGGGCTGGGCGCGGTGTCCGGCGGCATCGCTCCCGACCTGCGCTATCTGGAAAAGGGCGATGCCGGCGACGAGTGGTTCAAGGAGCGCGTGATCAACGGCTCCATACGCAACGGCGTCACCTACATGCCGGCCTTCGGCGAGGCGCTGGGGCAGGAGGCACTGTGGGCCATCCGCTCCTGGCTGGAAACAGTGCATGAGGACTGAGCATTGAGGCCCCGGCCGGAAGGAGTAACACCGATGGCGGTGCGGCATGTTCGCGCACAAAACAATTCGCGCCATTCGCGGTGTTGCGCCTTCCCATTCCGGTCTGACACACTGTTTGCGGACTTACGTCCCGCATCCCATTCCACCCGCCGCTGCACAGGGAACCGCAGGCCATGACCCGGATCCTGATTGCCGATGATCACCCGATGGTGCGCGACGCCCTGCGCAGCGCGGTGCTCTATTCCTGCCAGGCCACGGACGTGATGGAGGCGGACCGCCTCGACAGCGTCATGCAGGCGCTGGAGGAACGCGGCGACCTCGATCTCGTGCTTCTGGACGTCAACATGCCCGGCATGAACGGGCTGGGCGGACTGCGCACGCTGCGCCAGCGCTTCCCGGCGACGCCGGTCGTCGTCGTGTCCGCCCATGAGGAACGGCGCTGGGTGCGGGAGGCGATGGAGAGCGGGGCCGCCGGCTTCATCCCCAAATCGACCCCGCGCGACGCCATCGCCGCGGCCCTGCGACAGGTGCTGAACGGCGAGCTCTACGTCCCGCCGCAGGCCGGCGACGAGGGCGTCGGAGAGGCGGAGGATGCCGAAACCGCGGAGATCGCGCGGCGCATCGCCACCCTGACCGCGCAGCAGTTGCGGGTGCTGGAGCTGCTCGGCACCGGCAAGCTGAACAAGGAGATCGCCTTCGACCTCAGCATCACCGAAACGACGGTGAAGGCGCATGTCTCAGCCATCCTGCAGAAGCTGAAGGTCTACAGCCGCACCCAGGCGGTGGTGATCGCCAACCGCGTGCTGGCCGAGCGGCGGTGAGGGGAGGTTCGACTTTGCCCCCACCCCGCCCCTCCCCCTNACCTGCCGCTGGCCCTGCCGGTGCGGGGGAGGGTTAGGGAGGGGGCACAACGTCCCAAAACTCACCACCCTCCTTCTCGCGCTCACCCTTCTCACCACCCCCGCCCTCGCCGCCGGCATCTCCCAGCCCGATGGCTACCGCCTGTCCGACTACCGTTCCCCCACGCCTGACGGCATCGCCGGGGGCGAAACGGTCGACACCCCGGCCGTGCAGTCCCTGCTGTCGAAGGGCAGCGTCATCCCGATCTTCGTCCAGCGGCTGGAGCGCAGCACGCTTCCCGGCGCCCCCTGGCTGCAATCCAAGCCCTACCGCCAGATCCCCGGCAGCGTGTGGCTGCCCAATGTCGGCATGGGCGCGCCCGACGATGCCACGCTGGCCTGGTTCGAATCGCAACTGGAGCGGCTGACCGCCGGCGACCGGACCCGCGATCTACTGTTCTACTGCCTGTCCGATTGCTGGTTGTCATGGAACGCAGCCAAGCGTGCGGTGTTGCTTGGTTATGCCCGTGTCCATTGGTATCCGACCGGCATCGACGGTTGGATGGAGGCCGGTCTGCCAACGGAGGAGGCTCATCCGCTTCCACCCCCGCCGCCGCCCCCGCCGCCTGGGCCGGTCCGCAACCCGTCCGCGCCCTGACACGCTTGCGGGCGGCGGCGAAAGACAAGGGGCGGATTGCACCATCGTAGCATGGCGGTCCGCCGCCCCGGACCGCTACTCTTCACCTTGCCAACCATCTTGGTCGGCAGCAGTCAGCAAACAGGAGCATCACGCAATGAAGACCTGGCGCAAACCGAAGACCACCGAGATCGCCGTCGGCACCGAGATCAACGCCTACGCCTGCGCCGGTCTCTAAGCCGGTCGATGCGGGGCCGGGGACGGGATGCTGGCATCCCCTCCCCGGCATCCAACCAAGAATGCCGCGGCAAGACGGTTTCCAGATAAGATGTGAAGGCGGTGGCGATGCAGATTCTCGTCCTCGGTTCGGCGGCCGGCGGGGGTTTCCCGCAATGGAACTGCGCCTGCGAGGGTTGCCGCCGCGCCCGCACCGGAGACCCGGCGGCGAAGCCGCGCACCCAATCGTCGCTGGCGGTGACCGCCGATGGCGAGCGCTGGCTGCTGCTGAACGCCTCGCCCGACCTTGGCGCGCAGCTGCTCGCCAACCCGCAGCTTCACCCGAAGGGGTCCTTGCGCGGCAACCCGATCGCCGCGGCCCTGCTGACCAACGCCGACATCGACCATGTCGCGGGCCTGCTGACCCTTCGCGAATCCCATCCCTTCGCCGTCTACGCCACCCCGCGCGTCCATGGCGTGCTGGCCGCCAACAGCGTCTTCAACGTGCTGAATCCGGAGTTCGTCGCCCGCCGGGCGATGGCGCTGGGCGAGCCGTTCCAGCCCGCCGGGGCCGATGGCCGCCCGCTGGGGCTGGAGGTGGAGGCCTTCGCCGTGCCGGGCAAGGTCGCGCTCTATCTGGAGGATGCCTCGGCCGGTCCCGGCTTCGGCTCCGTCGCCGAGGACACGGTGGCGCTGCGCATCCGCCCGACCGACGGGTCGAATGGCGGATCGAATGACGGCTTCTTCTATATCCCCGGCTGCGCCGGCATGCCGGGTTGGCTGGCCGACCGGCTGCAGGGTGCGCCGCTGGTTCTGTTCGACGGCACGACCTGGACCGACGACGAGATGATCCGCAGCGGCACCGGCGTGAAGACGGCGGCGCGCATGGGGCACATGCCGATGTCAGGGCCTTCGGGCAGCATGGCGGCCTTCGCGCCGCTGAATGTCGGCCGCAAGATCTACATCCACATCAACAACACGAACCCCGCCCTGCTGGAGGATTCGCCCGAACGGGCGGAAGCCGAGGCGGCAGGCTGGCGCATCGCCCATGACGGGCTGGAGCTGACCCTATGACTGACCCCACCGCCGCACCGATGTCCCGCGAGGAGTTCCGAACCGCCCTCTATGCCATCGGCGAGCGGCAGTATCACGACCTCCACCCGTTCCATCAGCTTCTGCACGGCGGCGGGCTGAAGAAGGGGCAGATCCAGGCCTGGGCGCTGAACCGCTTCTATTACCAGGTGTCGATCCCGCGCAAGGATCTGACCATCATGTCGCGGATGGACGACCCGGCGCTGCGCCGCGCCTGGCTGCAGCGGGTGCTGGACCATGACGGGCTGACCCAGGCCGGCGAACCGGACGAGACCAAGGTCGGCGGCATCGAGCGCTGGCTGCGGCTGACCGATGGGCTGGGGCTGGACCGCGATTATGTGAAGTCGCTGGAGGGCATTCTGCCCGCCACCCGCTTCGCGGTGGACGCCTATGTCAATTTCGTCCGCGACCATTCCCTGCTGGAGGCGGTGGCGTCCTCGCTGACCGAGCTGTTCGCGCCGTCGATCCACCGCGAACGCATCGCCGGCTTCGAGCGCAATTACGCCTTCGCCAACGACAGCACCCTGTCCTATTTCCGCAAGCGGCTGGACGAGGCGCCGCGCGATGTGGAGTTCGGGCTGGATTATGTGCTGACCAATGCCCACACAGCCGAACAGCAGCGCCGGTGCCTGCGCGCGCTCCGGTTCAAGACGGAACTGCTGTGGGCCCAGCTGGACGCTCTGCACCACGCCTATGTCACCCCGAACCTGATCCCGCCCGGCGCCTTCGTGCCGGAGGACATGGAACCGACGCGGTACAGCCGGTGAACGCAGTTTCTCCCCATATCGGCGAAGCCGACCGGCTGCGGCTGGCCCCCGGCGTCATGCTGCGCAACGACCGCCGCCGCGGCGAATGGATGCTGATGGCGCCCGAACGGCTGCTGGTGCTGGACGAGATGGCGCTGGCGGTGGTGCGCGCCTGCGTCGGGGCGGAGGTCGCCGACGTCGCCGCCGGGATCGACCGGCTGACGGCGGAATACGACGCCCCGCGCGCGGAGGTCGCCGCCGACGTGCTGGAGATGCTGACCGACCTGCGCAACAAGGGCTATGTCGTCACATGAAGTGCCCCAGGAGGTGCGTCAAATGAGCTGCGCCCTGCCCGCCTTCGCCGCCGCGTCGGCCGCCGAACCGGCACCGCCCTTCGCCGTGCTGATGGAGCTGACGCACCGCTGCCCGCTGCGCTGCCCCTATTGCTCCAACCCGGTGGCGCTCGATTCCGCCAGCGCCGAGTTGGACACCGCCACCTGGAAGCGGGTGCTGGACGAGGCGGCCGATGCGGGCGCCCTTCAGGTCCATTTCTCCGGCGGCGAGCCCTGCGTCCGCAAGGATCTGGAGGAGCTGGTCGCCCACGCGACGGAAATCGGGCTCTACAGCAACCTGATCACCTCCGCCGTCCTGCTCGACCGGCCACGGCTGGAGCGGTTGCAGCGCGCCGGGCTCCAGCATGTGCAGATCAGCCTGCAGGATGCCGAGGCCGCCGGTGCCGACCGTGTCGGTGGCTACAAGGGCGGTCATGTCAAGAAGCTGGAGGTCGCGCGCGCAGTGGTGGCGCAAGGTCTGGCGCTGACCATCAATGCCGTGCTGCATCGCCACAACATCGACCGGGTCAACGACGTCATCGATCTGGCGATGGCGCTTGGCGCCGGGCGGATCGAGATCGCCAACGTCCAATATTACGGCTGGGCGCTCGCCAACCGGGCGGCGCTGATGCCGTCGCGCGACCAGTTGCTGGCGATGGACGCCGCGGTACGGGCGCGCCTGCCGGAACTGGCTGGCCGGATCGTTGTCGATTACGTGGTGCCCGATTACTACGCCCGCCGGCCGAAAAGCTGCATGGGCGGCTGGGCCCGGCGCTTCATGAATGTCACCCCGCGCGGCCGAGTCCTACCCTGCCACGCCGCCGAGACCATTCCGGGGCTGGAGTTCGAGACGGTCCACGACCGCAGCCTGTCCGATATCTGGCGCGACGGCCCGGCCTTCACCCGCTACCGCGGCACCGCCTGGATGCCGGAACCCTGCCAATCCTGCGACCAGAAGGAAGAGGACTGGGGCGGCTGCCGCTGCCAGGCGCTGGCGCTGGCCGGCAGCGCCGACGCGACCGACCCGGTGTGCGACCTGTCGCCGGCCCATGCGGAGGTCGCCGTGCTGCGCGACCGCGACGCGGCGGCGCTGGAAAGCGTCTGGACCTATCGCGGCGCCTGAGCGATTCGCCGCGCGATCTACGCGAACCGTTCCAGCACCATCTGCGTCGTCACCTCGGCAACGCCGGGCATTCCGGCAATGGCGGCGCGGACCGCTTCGATGCCGCGGATGTCGGGCGCTTCCGCCCGGATGACCATATCGGTGGCCCCGGCCACGGCATCCATGGCGACGATCCCGGGGATCCGCTTGAGCTTGGGAACCAGCTGGGCGCAGCTGTGGCCCGGCTCGTGGCGCAGCAGGAAATAGGCGGCGACGCCATCCGCCACCGGCCCGTCCTCGACGGTCGTGAAACCGCGGATCACGCCCGATCTCAGCAACCGGTCCAACCGTTCCTGGGTGGCGCTGCGCGACAGCCCGATATCCCGTGCCAACGCCACCAATGTCCGGCGGGCATCCTTGCGCAAGGCCGCCAGCAGCAGCCGGTCCTTATCGTCCATCCCTGTCCCCAAAACCCGCTCCCACCGGCGGAATGCCGGCCGGCCGGCATCTTGCCGGGCTGCATCCGGCAGCCTTTCGGCGGAAGTTCACAGCCAAGGACCATGGACGATTTCCACGGAGTATCCAATGACCTTGCTTCCAGCTGCCTCCGCACTTCTGCCGGTGGACATGCAATGCGCCTTCGACGGTCCGTCATGGCCGCGGCGCTGGAACCGCGCGCTCGACCACAACGGGCTGCGCCTGCTCGATGCCTGGCGGCGCAGCGGCCGGCCGGTCATCCATGTGCGTCACGATTCGACCGGGCCGGCCTCCACTCTCCGCCCCGGACAGCCGGGCAACCGCTTCCGCGAGGGGTTCGAGCCGCTCAATGGTGAAGCGCTGGTGAGCAAGAGCGTCAACTCGGCCTTCATCGGCACCGACCTGGATCTGCGGCTGCGCCGGCTGAAGATCGAACGGGTGGTGGTGTTCGGCATCTCGACCGACATGTGCGTGTCGACCACCGTCCGCACCGGTGCGAATCTGGGTTGGCCGATCACGCTGGTCACCGATGCCTGCGATTGCTTCGATCTGCCGGACGGCCGGGGCGGAACCATCCCGGCCGAGCAGGTCCATGCCGTCCATGTCGCCACGCTCGGCTACGAGTTCTGCGAGGTGACCACCACCGACGGACTCATCGAAAGCCTGTGACCGCGTTTGCCGGGTCGGGGCGACGGCAAGTCAGGCGCTGTCGCCCGACCCGCCCTTCCTGCCCCCACCGTCCTGCTTGTTGACGGTGGCCCAGGCGCGCCGCTCGGCCTCGTCGTGGGAGACGCCGCGCTTTTCGTAGCCGTCCTCGATATGCTCCGCCTTGCGCCTCTGCTTGGCGGTGTATTTGTCCTTGTCGCCCTGGGACATCGGATCCTCCTGTCGGAATCTCCCGTTCAACAGCATCGGCTGACCCAAGGTTCCCCACCGGATTATGCTGAATCTCATATCCGGGACCGGACAGTCGGAAAGCGCGTCTTGCCGTGAGCGAGGCCGTCACCCATCCTTTCCCCCAAGTTTATCGGGGGGAGGATCAGGGGTGTACAATCTGTTCAACAGAGGCCGTGCCGTGATGGGCGCGGCGGCTCTGGCGCTGGGCCTGATCGCCGGAGCGGCGCAGGCGGCGGATGCGGTCCGCGTCGGCTCCAAGCTGGATGCGGAAAGCGGGCTGCTCGGCACCATGATCCTGCAGATGCTGCAGGCCAACGGCATCCCGACGGAAAACAAAATCCAGCTCGGCCCGACCAAGATCGTGCGCGGCGCGCTGCTGTCGGGCGAGATCGACGTCTATCCCGAATACACCGGCAACGGCGCCTTCTTCTTCAATGTGGACAGCGATCCGGTCTGGAAGAGTGCCGGCGCCGGCTATGAGAAGGTCCGGCAGATGGACCGGGAGAAGAACAACATCGTCTGGCTGAAGCCGGCCCCCGCGAACAACACCTGGGCGCTGGCCGTCCGCCGCGACGTGGCCGATGCCAACACGCTGAAGACGATGGAGGATTTCGCCAAATGGGTCTCCGGCGGCGGCAAGGCGAAGGTCGCCGCGTCGGCCGAGTTCGTGGAAAGCCCGGCGGCCCTGCCCTCCTTCCAGCAGACCTACGGCTTCGCCTTGAAGCCCGACCAGATGCTGATCCTGGCCGGCGGCGACACCGCGGCGACCATCCGTGCAGCGGCGGAGCAGACCTCCGGCGTCAACACCGCCATGGTCTACGGCACCGACGGGGCCATCGCCGCGCTGGACCTCGTGGTGCTGGCCGACACCAAGGGCGCGCAGATGGTGTATGAGCCGGCGCCGACCGTCCGCGCATCGGTGCTGTCGGCGAACCCGAAGATCGCCGACCTGTTGAACCCGGTCTTCGCCAGCCTGGACGCCGAGACGCTGCGGGGACTGAACGCCAAAATCTCGGTGGACGGACAGGACCAGAAGCAGGTCGCCACAGAGTACCTGAAGTCCAAGGGCTTCCTGAAGTAAGCCGGTGACGTGACCATCCGCCTTCCCCTTCACAACCGCGTCGCCCTGCTGATGGCGCTGGCCACCGCCGTCGCCGCCGTCGCGCTGCCGTTTCTGGGCTTCGCGCCCAACCGGCTGCTGTCCGGCCGGCCGGTGCCACTGTGGGCGGCGATGCAGGGCTTGGATGGCGTGGCCGTCCTGCTGCCGGGGCTGGTCCTGCTGGCGACGCCGTTCCTGCGGCCGACGCGCGTCGGGCTCGGCCTGACGGTGGCGGCGGGGGGACTGTTCGCTGCCGGGCTGGTCTGGCTGGCTGGCCATCACGCGGCGGTGCTGGCGCAGGGAGCATCGGCGGCGGCGCGCACCTCCTTCGCCTCAGGTTTCTGGGTGATGGCGGCGGCGGGGCTGCTGACGGCGGTCGATGCGGCGCGGCGGATGGGACTGGGGGCGGTCGGCCGGCTGGCGGTCGGCGGGGCCGTCGCCGGGCTGGTGGCGCTGCAATTGGCGACCGGCCATCTCGACGCGCTGTCGATCCTCAAGGAATACGCCAACCGCCGCGACGTCTTCGCCGACGCCGTGCTGCGCCACGCCGCACTGGTGGCGGCGGCGCTGGTGCCGACGCTGCTGGTCGGCATTCCGCTCGGCGTGGCGGCGCATCGGGTGGAGGCGGTCGGGCGCGCGGTGTTCCCGGTGCTGAACATCGTGCAGACGGTGCCGTCCATCGCGTTGTTCGGACTGCTGATGGCTCCGCTGGCGGCACTCGGCGCCCTGCTGCCGGGCTCCGGGATCAGCGGGGTCGGACCGCTGCCGGCGGTGATCGCGCTGACCCTCTATTCCCTGCTGCCCATCGTCCGCAACACCGCGGTCGGGCTGGACGGCGTGCCCGCCCCGGTGCGGGAGGCCGCAAGGGGCATGGGGCTGACGCCGCGCCAGATCTTCCTGCGCGTCGACCTGCCGCTGGCCCTGCCGGTCTTCCTGTCGGGCCTGCGCATCACCGTGGTGCAGGCGGTCGGGCTGGCCGCGGTGGCGGCGCTGATCGGCGCCGGGGGCTTGGGTGCCATCATGTTCCAGGGGCTTTTCGCCAACGCGCTGGACCTTGTGCTGCTGGGGGCCGTTCCCGTCATCCTGCTGGCGGTGGCGGCCGACGCCCTGCTGTCGATCGGCATCGCCGCCGCCACCAGCCACAACGGTCTTCCGCCGGGAAGGAGTGCGCCATGATCGATTTCGAGCGCGTGAGCAAGCGCTTCGGCTCCTGGACGGCGGTGGATACCGTGTCCTTCACCGTGGCGGAGGGCGAGTTCCGCGTGCTGATCGGCCCGTCCGGCTCCGGCAAATCGACGGTGCTGCGCATGATCAACCGCCTGATCCCGGCGGACGAGGGCGCCATCCGCATCGACGGCGAGGACATCGCCTCCCTGAAGCCGGAGGAACTGCGCCGGCGCATGGGCTATGTCATCCAGTCGGTCGGCCTGTTCCCGCACTGGACGGTGGAGCGCAACATCGCCACCGTGCCGGCCTTGCTGGGCTGGCCGAAGGCGCGCATCCGCGACCGGGTGACGGAACTGCTGGAACTGCTGAACCTCGACCCGCGCCGCTACCGCTCCGCCTATCCGCACCAGCTGTCCGGCGGGCAGCAGCAGCGCGTCGGCGTCGCCCGCGCGCTGGCGGCGGAACCGCGCATCCTGCTGATGGACGAGCCGTTCAGCGCGCTGGACCCGATCACCCGCGCCAGCCTGCAAACGGAACTGTCGGCCATCCACCGCCGCACCGGCACCACCGTGGTCTTCGTCACCCACGACATGGACGAGGCGTTGCGGCTGGGCGACAGCATCGCGGTGATGGACCATGGCCGGCTGATCCAGTGCGCCCCCCCGCTGGAGATCCTGACCCGCCCGGCCAGCCCGCTGGTGCGCGACCTCGTGGGGCGGGAGGAATGGGGGTTGAAGCGGCTGGCGGTGGAGACGGCCGGCGACCGCGCCCGGCCGCAGGAACGCGTGGGCGGCGAACCGCTGCCGTCCGAAACCCCGCTTCACCGCGCCCTGTCGGAAATGGTTTCCCGCGGCGCCGAGCGGCTGCCGGTGGTGGATGGCGACGGCAGGCCGGCCGGGGTGCTGCACCTGTCCGACCTCGTCCGTCCTGCGCCGGACCGGGCGGCATGACCGTCGCCGGCATGGCCCCGCGGGAGTTCCTGACCGACCGGCTGATGCTGGGGCTGGTGGCGCTGATTGCGCTGGTGCTTGGCATGCCGTCGCTGAAGCCGCTGTTCGCCACGCTCTATCCCGCCCTCGACCGCCCGCTCTACGAAGCGGAGAGTTTCGTCCGCCTGACGCTCGACCATATGGCGCTGGTCGGCCTCTCCAGCCTTGCCGCCATCCTGCTGGGCGGCGGGGCCGGCATCGCCGTCACGCGCCCCTGGGGGCGGGAATTCCGCGGCCTGCTGGAAACAATCGCCACCATGGGCCAGACCTTCCCGCCGGTGGCGGTGCTGGCGCTGGCCGTTCCGGTGATGGGCTTCGGCCCTGAGCCGGCGCTGATCGCGCTGACTCTCTACGCCCTGCTGCCGGTGGTGGAGAACACGGTGGCCGGGCTGGACGGCGTATCGCCCGCGGTGCTGGATTCCGCCCGCGGCCTCGGCATGGGACCGGCGGAGGTGCTGTTCAAGGTGGAGCTGCCGCTGGCCGCCCCGGTGATCCTGGCCGGCGTGCGCACCGCCGTCATCATCAATGTCGGCACCGCCGCCATCGCCTCCACCGTCGGGGCCAAGACCCTCGGCCTTCCCATCATCGTCGGGCTGAACGGTTCCAATCAGGCCTATGTCATCCAGGGCGCTTTGATCGTTGCCGCACTTGCCGTGGTGATCGACGCCGGGTTCGACCGGCTGGCCGGATGGCTGACACGCTGGTCGCGGCGCTGAAGAAATCGATATGATTCAGATAATTATATCGGCCGCGACACTTAATAAACATTTAGCATTCCGATAAGAAACAGTTAGTACCGGAAGTTCGATTAGCATGCCTATGGTCGCTTCCGAACACGGACCGTTCGGAATGCAACATCGCCGCTGGCCCCGCCGCTTCGCTGAAGAGGGGCATTAAGGCGCCGCAAAATAGAATTCCCGCATCCGAACGGTCTCCGAATTCAGGGAGACCACCATGAGCATTCATCCACTGGACCCCGTCCAGGCCCTGGAACGCATGATGCTGATCCGGGCCTATGAAGAGACGCTGATCGACCTGCATGGCCGCGGACGCGCCGCCGGAACCTGCACCTCCGTGGGGCAGGAGGCAGCAGCCGTCGGCGTCGTGTCGGCATTGACCGCCGACGACCTGATCCTCACCAACCACCGCAGCGCCGGCCATCTGCTGGCCCGCGGCGCCGATCCCGGCCGCATGCTGGCGGAGGTGATGGGCAAGCGCGACGGCTATTGCGGCGGCAAGAGCGGGTCGCTGCACATCTCCGCCAAGGATCTCGGCGTCGTGCTGACCTCCACCATCGTCGGCGGCGAGCTGGCGCTAGCGACCGGGGTCGGGCTGTCGCGCAGGATGCTGGGCAAGCCGGGCATCGTCGCCTGCTTCTTCGGCGACGGCGCCGCCACCGAAGGGCGTTTCCAGGAATCGCTGAACCTCGCCGCGGTGTGGACGCTGCCGATCCTCTATGTCTGCGAGAACAACCAGTGGCAGGCCTTCGTCCACCGCAAGGAAACCATGCTGGCGGACGGGATCGCCGGCCATGCCGCGGCGCTGGGGGTGGAGAGTGCAGTCGTCGACGGCAACGACCCGCTTGCCATGTTCGACGCCGCCAGCGCCGCCATCGACAGCATCCGCCGCACCGGCAAGCCTTTCCTGCTTGAGGCGATGACCTACCGCCTGCGCGGCCATTTCGAGCCCGACGACCAGGCCTATGTCGACCGCACCGAACTGTCCCACTGGCGCGACCGCGACCCCATCCTGTGCCTGCGCACAAGGCTGGAGCGTGAAGGCCGCCTCGACGCAGAAGGCATTGCCGCCATCGAATCCCGCGTCCGCGCGACGATGGAGGCCGCGACCGCCTTCGCCGATGCCAGCCCCTATCCGGGCCTCGATGCCCTGACCACCGACGTCTACGCCTGAGCGGAAGGATCGCCATCATGACCACCATGACCGTCAACGACGCGATCTCCGCCGCGCTGGCCGAGGAAATGCAGCGGGACCCCACCGTGATGATCTTCGGCGAAGGTGTCGCCACCAAGCGCCGCGACCTGCTGGAGCGCTTCGGTGCCACCCGCGTCCGCAACACCCCGCTGGCGGAGGGCATCATCGCCGGCACCGCCGCCGGGGCCGCCGCCACCGGCCTGCGCCCGGTGGTGGATCTGCTGTTCGCCCCCTTCCTCTGCTATGCCATGGACGAGATCGTCAACAGCGCCGGCAAGCTGCGCTACATCTCCGGCGGCCAGTTCAGCTTCCCGATGGTGGTGCTGGCGATGACAGGCGCCGGCTGGGGCGTCGGCGCCCAGCACAACCACAATGTGGAGAGCTGGTTCGTCCACAGTCCCGGCCTGAAGATCGTCATGCCCTCCACCCCCGCCGACTTCAAGGGGCTGATGAAATCGGCGATCCGCGACGACAACCCGGTGCTGGTCTTCGCCGACATCGCGCTCGGCTACAGCGCCGGCGAAGTGCCGGAGGAGGCCGACGCCATCCCGCTGGGCAAGGCGGCGGTGCGGCGCGAGGGCCGCGACGTGACCCTGGTGTCCTATGCCAAGACGGTCGGCACCTGCATGGCCGCCGCCGACACGCTGGCAGGGGCCGGCATCGACGCCGAGGTGATCGACCTGCGCAGCCTGAAGCCGCTGGACGAGGATGCCATCCTGCGATCCGTCGCCAAGACCGGGCGTCTGGTGGTCGTGCACGAGGCGAGCCGCCTGTGCGGCGTCGGCGCGGAGATCGCCGCCCTCGTGGCGGAGAAAGCCTTCGCCAGCCTGCGCGCGCCGGTTCTGCGCCTGACCGGCCCCGACGCCCCGGCCCCGGCGAGCTTCCCGCTGGAGCAGGCCTTCGTCCCGCAGGCCGACGCCATCGTCGCGGCCGTCCGCTCGCAGATGGGCGGCTGACGCAGCGCCCGATACCCCGCCATGTCCATTTCCCCGGAGCACACCCCGATGATCCGCCACACCCTGTCCGCCCTGCTTTTTTCCGCAACCCTCGCCGGTCCCGCCCTGGCCGACGACGCGGCCGCCCGCGGCAAATATCTCGTCACCGTGATCAGCTGCGGCGATTGCCACACGCCGGGCCATCTGCTGGGCAAACCCGACCTCGCCCGCGCGCTCAGCGGCTCGGATGTCGGGTTCGAGATCCCCGGCCTCGGCGTCTTCCACGGCTCCAACCTGACGCCGGACAAGGAGACCGGGATCGGCAACTGGACGGAGGAGCAGATCGTCACCGCCATCCGCACCGGCAAGCGGCCGGACGGGCGCATGCTGGCGCCGGTCATGCCCTGGATGTCCTTCGCCGCGCTCAGCGACGAGGACGCCCGCGCCATCGCCGTCTATCTGAAAAGCCTGCCGCCGGTCGCCAACAAGGTCGCCGGCCCTTTCGGTGCGACCGACAAACCGACAGGCTTCGTCATGCGGATCTCGGCCCCGCAGTGAGAGTATATTTCGTATAGTAAAACTATATTCCGAAAACTTGATTCCGGCGGATCGTCTGCTAGACTGGCCGTCTGCGGGCCGATGTGCCCCGATTCAAGGCTTTTCGGAGAGCGCCGATGCCGTCGCCTGCCCAGACTGAAGCGGTTCCGTCCAATCCTGTCCAGTACGCGCGCCAGGGGCGCGTCGGCGTCATCACCGTCGATTATCCGCCGGTGAACGCCGTCGGCCATGGCGTGCGCAGCGGGCTGGTGGCGGGGCTGGAGGCGGGGCTTGCCGATGCCGAGGCAGCGGCGCTGCTGCTGGTCTGTGCCGGCCGCACCTTCATGGCCGGGGCGGACATCCGGGAGTTCGGCAAGCCGTCGGCCCCGCCGACCCTGCCGGAGGTGGTGGCGCGCCTCGACGCCTCGGCCAAGCCGGTGATCGCCGCCATCCACGGCACGGCGCTCGGCGGCGGGCTGGAGGTCGCGCTGGCCTGCCATCTCCGCATCGCGCTGAAATCGGCCAAGCTCGGCCTGCCGGAGGTGAAGCTGGGCCTGCTGCCCGGCGCCGGCGGCACCCAGCGGCTGCCGCGGCTGGTCGGCGCCGCCAAGGCGCTCGACATGATCCTGTCCGGCGACCCGGTGAGCGCGGAGGAGGCCCTGGCGATCGGCCTCGTCGATGCGGTGGAGGACGATGTTTCGCCGCTCGCCGCCGGCCTGCGCGCCGCCGACCGGCTGCTGGCGGAGGGGGGGATTCCCCAGCCGGTCAGCGCCCGCACCGACCGCATCGCCGGGACCGACCCCGCCCTGTTCACGGCGAAGCGGGCGGAATTGGCGAAGCGTCAGCCGCACCTGTTCTCCCCCAACCGGATCGTCGATGCGGTGGAGGCCGCCGTCACCCTTCCCTTCGCCGAGGGCACGTCGCGCGAGCGGGAGCTGTTCCTGGCCTGCATGGACTCGCCCCAGCGCGCCGGACTGATCCACTCCTTCTTCGCGGAGCGCGAGGTGGCGAAGGTCCCCGGCCTGCCCGCCGGCACGCCGACGCGCGCGATCCGCAAGGTCGGCGTGATCGGCGCCGGCACCATGGGCGGCGGCATCGCCATGTGCTTCGCCAATGCCGGCATCCCCGTGGTTCTGGTCGACAGCGCGCAGGAGGCGCTGGACCGCGGCACCGCCGCCATCCGCCGCAACTATGAGGCCACCGCCCGCAAGGGCCGGCTGACCGCCGCGCAGGTGGAGGAGCGGATGGGGCTGATCCATCCCAGCCTGTCCTATGGCGACCTCGGCGACGCCGATCTTGTGGTTGAAGCGGCCTTCGAGAGCATGGAGGTCAAGCGGACCATCTTCCGGACGCTGGATGAGACCTGCAAACCGGGTGCGATCCTCGCCACCAACACCTCGACGCTGGATGTCGATGCCATCGCCGCAGCGACCGGCCGGCCGCAGGATGTGCTGGGCATGCATTTCTTCAGCCCGGCCAACGTCATGCGCCTGCTGGAGGTGGTGCGCGGCGCCCGGACCTCCGATAACGTCCTGGCAACCGTGATGGGGCTGGCGCGGCGGATCGGCAAGGTGGGCGTGGCGGTCGGCGTCTGCTACGGCTTCGTCGGCAACCGCATCCTGCACCAGCGCGGGCGCGAGTCCATGGCACTGGTCGAGGAGGGCGCCAGCCCCGAGCAGGTCGACCGCGTGCTGACGGACTTCGGCTTCCCGCTCGGCCATTTCTCGATGACCGACCTTGCCGGCATCGATGTCGGCTGGCGCATCCGCGAGGAGCGCCGCAAGGCCGGCGATCCGGAGGCGCAGGCGCCCAACTGGCTGGACGTGCTGGCGGAACGCGGGCGCTACGGCCAGAAGACCTCGGCCGGCGTCTACCGCTACGAGCCCGGCAGCCGCACCCCGATCCCCGACCCGGAGGTCGCGGCGGTGATCGAGGAGGACCGCCGACGGCGCGGCATCGCCCCGCGCATCGTCAGCGACGAGGAGGTTCGCGAACGCTGCCTCTACGTCATGGTCAATGAGGCCGCCAAGATCCTGGAGGAAGGCATCGCCGCAAGGCCGGTCGACATCGACGCCATCTGGCTGCACGGCTACGGCTTTCCGTCCTGGCGCGGCGGCCTGCTGTTCTGGGCTGACCGCGAGGGGCTGGGCAAAATCGCAGCATCCGTGCAGCGTTACCATCGCGACATCGGCGGACCGCAATGGCGACCATCCGCTTTGCTTCTGCAACGGGCGGCCGACGGACAGCCGATCGGATGCTGAATCCGGAATGTGGATTACAGTCCCGAAACTAGTTTGCGTTACCGATTGTCAGGATTCTTCCATATACTCTTCCCCTAGGACCGCTCCACCGGCCCCCTCCCGTCCCCCAGGCGGCGGAACCGGCGGAGCGGTTCTGAAAGCGGCCCGGACCTGACCGAAGGGGAAGAGCATGAAGGACATGACCGTCGCAGCCACCGACTGGGGTCTCCACGCCGTCGCCTGCACCGGCCTTCCTCTTGTCTCCCCGTCCGCCTGGCTCGGGACGCTGCGCAACGCGCTGTCCAGCGGCGGCACGGGCTCCCGCCTGTTCCTGGATTTGCGGGAGGTCGGCAATTCCCCCCTGCCGCCGTCCCATCTGGGAGCTTTGGCGTCGGTCCTGGCCCAGGCCGGGTTCAGCGCGGTTCTGGTGCCGGACCTCGGGCTTGGCCACGCGCTGTGCGATGCGGTCCGCCGCAACGGCGGCATGGGCGCCGGCGAGACGGCCACCGGCCTGCGAATCCTCCCGACGGAGGGCCGCGACAGGGTCGCCATCGCCGCCGCCTATCAGTGGCTGCTGAACGGGCGGGAGCCTGCGGATGCCCTGCGGGTGTCCGACGGCCGCCCGTCGGTTCTGGCCTTCCCCGTCACCGCCGCGCACCGGCCCCCGACCTCCCCCGGACCGGCCGACCTGCGCCGCGCCGGCTGACGGGTTTCCCCGCAACGGCTGCCTTGCAACCGTTCATCCCTGCGGTCATCGTCGTCTCACCTGCCTTTTTCGCCCCGGCCGGATCCGTCCCGCCGGGGCTTTTTATGCGCACCGCATCCTGTCCGAAAAAAGAAATCCCCTCTCCACGCGGGGGCGGAGAGGGGCAAGGCTTCGGGAGGACGCCCGAGAGGAAAGGATCAGGAGAGAGCGGGATCAGGCGTGTGCGCCGGCACCCTGCACCGCCGGCTTCGGCGCAGCGGCTGCGGCCACCGGCTTCTTCAGCACGCGCAGCGCCACCGCCGTCACGACCGTGCCGACCACCAGGGCGACGACATAGCCCAGCAGATGGGTGACGGCGTTCGGGATCGGCAGCACGAAGATGCCGCCATGGGGAACCTTCAGCTCGGCCCCGATCGCCATGGAGATTGCGCCGGTCAGCGAGGCGCCGATCATCAGCGCCGGAATGACGCGCAGCGGGTCGCGGGCGGCGAAGGGGATGGCGCCCTCGGTGATGAAGGCGATGCCCAGAACGGCGGCGGCGTTGCCGGCCTCGCGCTCTTCCGGCGTGAAGCGGTCGGCGAACAGCTTGGTGGCCAGCGCCAGACCCAGCGGCGGGACCATGCCGGCGGCCATGGCGGCGGCCATCGGGGTGTAGACCTGGGAGGCGATCAGGCCGGTGGAGAAGGCGTAGGCCGCCTTGTTGACCGGACCGCCCATGTCGAAGGCCATCATCGCACCGATCAGCAGGCCCAGCAGGATGGCGCTGCTCCCCTGCATTCCCTTCAGCCAGGCGCTCATCCAGGCCAGGGCTTCGGCGACGGGGGTGCCGACGACATAGATCATCAGCAGACCGGTCAGCAGCGAGCCCAGCAGCGGCAGGATCAGAACCGGCTTCAGCCCTTCCAGATTGCGGTGCAGCTTGATGTGCCGGTTGAGGAAGGCGGTGCCGTAACCGGCGATGAAGCCGGCGACGATGCCGCCCAGGAAGCCGGCGCCGATGCTGCCGGCGAGCATGCCGCCCACCATGCCGGGGGCGATGCCGGGGCGGTCGGCGATGGAATAGGCGATGTAGCCGCCCAGCGCCGGCACCATCAGGGCGAAGGCACCCTTGGCGCCGATCTGGAACAGGGCATAGCCCAGGGTTCCGGCGTTGGATTCCTCATAGACGTAGATGCCGCCCAGCGCGAAGGCCAGCGCGATCAGCAGGCCGCCCGTCACCACGAAGGGCAGCATGAAGGACACGCCGGTCATCAGATGCTTGTAGGGGCCGGTGCGCTGGGCCGACCGCTCCGCCTTGCCGGCGGCGACCGCATCGGCCAGCGGAACGGCGCCGCCGGAAGCTCCGCCGGCAGCGCCATGCTGCTTCGCTTCCGCCAGCGCGCGGGTGACCAGCGCCTTGCCGTCGTTGATGGCGGGCTTGGTGCCGCTCAGGAACACGCGCTTGCCGGCGAAGCGGGACAGGTCGATCTGGGTGTCGGCGGCGATCAGGACGATGTCGGCCTCGCGGATCTCCTCGTCGGTCAGCGTGTCGCGCGCACCGACGGAGCCCTGCGTCTCCACCCGGACCTTGTGGCCCAGCGCGGTGGCCGCCTGCTGGATGCCTTCGGCCGCCATGAAGGTGTGGGCGATGCCGGTCGGGCAGGAGGTGATGGCGACGATCCGGCGCGGGGCCGGGGCGGCGGCGGGAGCGGCGCCCAACGCCCGTTCCAGAACCGCTGCCGGGCCGGCCAGCACCTCGTCGAGCGAGGCGGTGCTGCGCTTCAGCGCGGCGAAGCGCCCTTCGTCGAGGTCGCCGCTGCCGACCAGAAGGACGCCCTCGGCCTTGGACAGCGCCGCGGCGTCGAGCGGGGACTGGATGCCGAGGCTGGTGCGGATCTCCACCTGGATGCCATGGCCCAGCGAGGCCGCAGCCTTGCGCAGAGCTTCAGCCGCCAGAACGGCCTGGGTGGATAGATCGCCCGCCGCGATCACGGCCAACAGGTTTGCCATTGTTTCCTCCTGGCGGGTTCGGTCCCGCCCCTGCCACTGTGTTGAGTCCACTGTGTTGAAATTCGTCCAATGCCATCGGCAAAGCAAAGTCGGCACGGACGGATCGACCGCGCCCCGATCAGTCGGCCCCGATCAATCGAGCGCGGTCAGCGCCACCTGTGCGGCCAGCGACCGCACCGTCGCCCGATCGGGCAGGTTCGGGCCGAAGCAGCCGAGCTTTGCCGCGGCGAAGGCCACCGACAGGCGCGCCACATCCTCCAGCCCGCCATTGATCTGGAAGGCGGCGATCAGCCCGGCCACCATCGCGTCGCCCGCCCCGACGGTGCTCAGCGCCGTCACCGGCGGCAGCCGTCCGTGCAGCGCACGCTCGCCGCTGACGAACAGCGCGCCGTCCGCCCCCAACGAAACCACCACCACCGCCACGCCGCGCCGCTGCAGGCCGCGCGCCGCGTCCAGAAGATCCGCGTCGGTCGGCAACGGCCGGCCGGCCCAATCCTCCAGCTCGTGGCGGTTCGGCTTGATGCAGTGGGGCAGCGCGCCGGTGGAGGCCAGCGCCGCCGCCAGCGGGGCTCCGCTGCTGTCCAGCACCACCCGCGCGCCGGCCGCCGAGAAATCGGCGGTCAGCCCGGCATAGGCGTCGGCCGGCAGTCCGTCGGGCAGGCTGCCGGCCAGCAGGACCGGCGTTCCCGGCTCCAGCAGCCCCAGCACGGTCTCGCGCACCCGGTCAAGAGCGCCGGCATCGGCGCTCAGACCCGGCAGGTTGATGTCGGTGGTGTCGTTGGCGGCGAGATCGGCGATCTTGATGTTGACCCGCGTCTCCCCCGGCAGCCGCAGGAAGGCGTCGGCGATGCCCTTGGCCTGGAACAGCGCCTCGAACGGCGCCGCGTTGCCGCTGCCGAGCAGGCCGGTGGCGGCCACCGGCGTTCCCCAATCGGCAAGGCAGCTGGCGACGTTGACGCCCTTGCCGCCGGCATTGTGGCGCACCGCCTTGGCGCGGTGGACGCTGCCGGGCTTCAGCGCCTCCACCGTGATGGTCTGGTCGATGGCCGGGTTCAGCGTGACGGTGACGACCGGTTTCGTCATGACGCACCCCCGTCCAGCGCCCGCACCTCGTCGGAGGATTCGCAGTCCAGCGCGCGCCGGGCGAGATCCCGCAGCCCGGCGAGGTCGCTGTCGCGCAGCCGATCCTTGACGCCGGGGATGTCGCGCGGGGTCATCGACAGCTCGCGCACGCCCAAGCCCGCCAGCAGGGCGGCGCCGAACGGGTCGCCGGCGATGCCGCCGCAGACGCCGACCCAGCGGCCATGCTTCTCGGCACCGTCCACCGTCATGCGGATCAGGCGCAGCACCGACGGGTGCAGGCTGTCGGCCTCGGCCGCCAGTTCGGGATGCTGGCGGTCGATGGCCAGCGCGTATTGCGTCAGGTCGTTGGTGCCGATGGAGAAGAAATCGACATGGCGGGCCAGGACGTCGGCCTGGATGGCGGCGGCCGGCACCTCCACCATGATGCCCAGCGGCACCTCCGGCGCATCCAGCTCCGCCCGGATACGGTCGCAGACGTCGCGCAGCGTCTCGATCTCGCGCAGGGTGGTGATCATCGGGAACATGATCAGCAGCGCACCCGGCTTCGCCCCCTTGGCGGCACGGTAGAGGGCGCGCAGCTGCGGCTCCAGCAGTTCCGGATGGCGCAGCAGCAGCCGGGCGCCGCGCACGCCGAGGAAGGGGTTCTCCTCATGCGGCAGATGCAGGTGCGGCACCTGCTTGTCGCCGCCGATGTCGAGCGCGCGGACGATCAGCGGACGGCCGTCCAGCGCCTCCAGCATCGCGCGGTAGGTCTCGTACTGCTCCTCCTCGCCGGGGGCGTCGCCGCGCTCCAGGAACAGGAACTCGGTGCGCATCAGGCCGACGCCTTCGGCACCCTGGGACAGGGCCATGGCCACCTGATCGGGCC
Source organism: Azospirillum humicireducens (assembly GCF_001639105.2). NCBI lineage: Bacteria > Pseudomonadati > Pseudomonadota > Alphaproteobacteria > Rhodospirillales > Azospirillaceae > Azospirillum > Azospirillum humicireducens. The sequence goes on along the minus strand of NZ_CP028907.1, from coordinate 279,304 downwards.
GGTTGACGTTGGCGCCGATCTCCACCGTGTGGCCGTCGCGGGTGCGGGCCGGCAGTCCGCGCCGCTCCTCCTGCTGGGCCTTCTTGACGCGCTGCTCCTCGATCCAGCCATGGGCGGCGGCGAGGTCGGCGTCCGACGGGTCCAGGTACAGGCGGCCGGACTGGCCGTCGAGGATGGCGGTGGTGCCGTTGGCAAGCCCGGTCAGCGCGCCACCGCCCGCCACCATCGCCGGCAGCCCCAGCGTGCGCGCCAGGATCGCGGTGTGGGAGGTCGGGCCGCCCTGCGCCGTCGCCAGCCCGATGACGCGCCCCATGTCGAGCGCCGCCGTGTCGGACGGCGACAGGTCGTCGGCGACCAGGATGCAGGGGCTGTCCGGCAGGTCGCGGATCGAGCCGCCGCGCAGGTCGGGGTCGATGCGGGTCAGCACCCGGCGCCCGACGTCGCGCAGATCGGCGGCGCGGGCGGCCAGCACCGGGTTGGGGTTGGCGGCCAGCGTCGCAGCGCTGCGTTCCACCGCCTCGTTCCACGACCAGCCGGGGCCATGTCCCTCCACCATCAGCTGGCAGGCCAGCGTGATCAGGTCGGTGTCGTTCAACAACTCGGCCTGAGCCGCGAAGATGCCGGCCTCCGCCGGACCCAGGCGGCGGGCGGTGTCGTCGGCCAGCGCCTTCAGCTGCTGGCGGGTCAGGTTCAGCGCCTCGTGCAGGCGGTTGCCGCCCTCCAGCAGCGGGGCCGGGCGGTCGGGAACGGTCAGGTCTGCCTTCGGCATCACATGGACCGGACCGATGGCGAGGCCGGGGCTGGCGCCGATGCCGGCGACCACGGGCATATCGCGGCCGCCATTCGTGCCACCGGCCGCGGCCGGAGGCGTCCAGCCCTGCACCACCGCCTTGGCCTTGCGCGCCGCGGCGGCGGCATCCGCCTTCTCCCGTGCGCTCAAGCCGGTGATCGTCGCGCGCAGGCGGTTCAGCACGGCGCGCGCATCCGCACCGTCGGCGGACACGGTGATGCGGTCGCCGGGCCGCAGGCCGAGCTGCAGCAGGGCCACCAGCGTCTTGCCGTCGGCCACCTCCCCGCCATGGCGGATGCGGACGCGGCCGGCGGCGGCGCGGGCGGCCTCCACCCAGGCGGCGGCGGGGCGGGCATGCAGGCCGGTCGGGTAATCGACCACCCATTCGAAACTCTCGGCGAGATCGCCCGCCTCGGAGACCGGCGCCACCGGCATCGCGGATTCGTCCGACAATGCTGCGACCAGATCGGCCGGATCGCTGGTGGTGAACAGCGCGCCCAGCCGCTGCTCGTCCTGCATCAGACGGGTCAGACGGCGCAGGATGGCGATGTGGGCATCGGACTGCGCGGCGATCGCCACGACCAGCCTTGCGGTCTGCCCCTCGTTCCAGACCACGCCGCCCGGCACCTGCAGGATGGCGATGCCGTTGCGGCGGACCAGATTGCGGTCGTCCACCATGCCGTGCGGGATGGCGACGCCATGGCCGAGGAAGGTGTTCGCCACCGATTCCCGCCGGATCATGCTGTCGGCATAGGCGGGATCGATGCAGCCCGCGGCGATCAGAAGCTGAGCCGCCTCGCGGATCGCCGCGTCCTTCCCGGCCGGGGCGGCGCCCAGGCGGATCAGATCCGGGGGAAGGCTAAGGGGGTGCGTGTCGGTGGCCATGGCGACCGTCTCCTCCGCATGTTCTTGTGTGAACTCTTGAGACTGAGTGAAAACGATTACAGTTCCGCTGTCAACGCTTGTTGCATTGCAGCATATGGACTTTTATGGATGAACGGCTTGTCATTCGCAGGAAAATGGCGGATGTTCAGACGAAGTCACTGGAAACGTTTTCAGAAGGCTTTTCAAAATCCGCGGCGCCCTGGTCATCCCCGGCCGGCACCGCTAAGGTTGCCCCCCGCAATCGGGGCACCCTCCACATGATCGGTCTGGACATGAGCGTCTCGGGAAAAGCCGCCGGCATCAAGGATGTGGCCCTGGCCGCCGGCGTATCGGTCGCCACCGTGTCGCGTGTGCTCGGCAACGGCCCTGTCAGCGAAGCGCTGCGCAAGCGGGTCGAGGACGCGGTGCGCGCCACCGGCTATCGCCCCAACCTGTCGGCGCGGCGCCTGCGCTCCCAGCATTCGCAGACCATCGGTCTGGTGGTGTCGGACATCCGCAATCCCTTCTTCACCGCCGTCAGCCGCGCGGTGGAGGATGCGGCCTACCGCGCCGGCATGCGCGTCATCCTGTGCAACAGCGACGAGAATCCGGAACGGGAGGAACTGTATCTCCGCCTGATGCAGGAGGAGCGGATCACCGGCCTGATCTTCGCTCCCACCCGCAGCACGCTGGACCGGCTGGATGGGCTGGAGCTGGATTTCCCCATCGTGCTGATCGACCGCAACGCACCGACCGGGCGACATGATGCGGTCGTGCTCGACAACCCGCGCGCCGCGGCGATGCTGGTCGAGCATCTTCATGCCCAGGGCTACCGCCGCATCGCCGGCCTGTTCGGCAACACCAGCACCACCGGCCAGGAACGTCACGACGGCTACCGCGCCGCCATGACTGCCCGCGGCCTGACGCCCGCCGCCCGTTTCCTCGCCCCCTATGCCGACGCGGCGGAGGAGGCGGTGGTGGAGTGGATGGCCGAACCCGAGCGGCCGGAGGCCTTCATCGTCAGCAACAGCCTGTTCCTGATGGGCGTGGTGAAGGCGGGCCGCCGGCTTGGCCTGTCGATCCCGGACGGGCTGGCGGTCGCCGGATTCGACAATGAACCCTGGACCGAGCTGGTCGGCCCCGGCCTGACCGTGATCGAACAGCCGGTGCAGGACATCGGCCGGTCCGCCATGGCCCTGCTGTTCGAACGGCTGGAGGAACCCGACCGCCCCAGCCGCCGACTCGTCCTCGGCGGCACCTGCATCCTGCGCGGCTCCACCGCCGCCCGGACGACCATCCGTTCGACCGACGCGGACTGACCGTCCGCCCGGCGCTCCCTGCCGGCGCTTGGGACATGGATCGAAGGTTCCATTTCACCGCCTCCCACCTCTGGGGGCGGAGCGCAGGGGCGCGCTTGCTTCACCGGCCGTGTGCTGCCGGTCCATGTCCGGGGTAATACCACCGCTGTGAAATTGGCATCCCCGCCAATCGATATCCGAAAGATTCGTCGGGACTCCATTTATTCGCCAACGAACGCTCAACAAAAAATACCCTTGCGGTGTGTGGGAAGAACAGTTCCAAAAGCGGCGTTGACCATCACCGCGGTCTCCTACTACCGTTCGATGTGCAAATGCGAAAGAACAAGCCCGCTCAAGACTGAATAACGCTGTCCGAGAGAGTTTGTTTCTTCACGGGAAAGCAATCGAGATCAGTCGGAATTTTGTTGGCTGCGCCAGCAATTTTCACGCGGACGCCGGCGTAATCGGTTCCGCGACTGAACATCCGGGCCACTGAAAGGGATCGACCGTCCACCGCACATGCCCATCGCCGCAGCCTCGGGGGAGGGGCCGGCGCCGAATCCCGGACAAGAGCCGCGACGCCGCCGGGATGACGCGGGACCGACGCTTCAGGGGACACCAACGGGGGTGAGAGCGTAATGCAACATGGTTCCTCCGGTCAGGCTGCGGCGGCAGCGCCGGCCCGGCGCAGCTTCGCGCGGGACGGTGTCGCCACCATTCTCGTCACTGCCGCCACCATGGGGCTGGGCCTGCTGACCGGCATCCTGGTCGCCCGTACCCTGGGGCCGGACGGCCGGGGGGCGCTGACCGCGGTGCTCACCACGGCGCAGCTGCTGGGCTGGCTGTTCGGCATGGGCTGCGGCAAGGCCGTCACTTATGCGCTGTCCCGCGACCCGAGGGCCGGCGGGCGGCTGCTGACCACCTGGACGCTGATGCTGCTGCCGGTCGCGGCGGCGGCGGTGCTGGCGGGCCACCTGCTTCTGCCGACCCTGCTGGCGGCCCAGCCGACGGAGACGCTGGAGCTGGCCCGCCTCTATCTGCCGATGATCGCGCTGGCGCTCCTGTCGGAGCTGATGCTGGGGCTGGTCCTCGGCGACCAGGATTTCCGCAGCTTCAACGCGCTGAACTTCCTCCAGCCGGCCGGGGTCGCCGTCTCCTATGCCCTGCTGTGGGCCGTCGGGCTGTTCACGGTCGAGACCGCGGTGATCGCCCAGGCGGCGATGAGCACGCTGGTGCTGGTCGCGGCCCTGCTGATTCTGCTGCGGCGCCACGGCATCGGCCGGCCCGACCTCGCGCTCGGCCGCAGCACCGCCTGGTATGCGCTGCGCACCCACGGCGACGTGGTGGGAGGCGTCATCACCCAGCGGTTGGACCTGCTGATCATCCCGGCCTTCCTGCCGGCGGCGCAGGTCGGGCTCTATGCGCTGGCGACCAGCCTGTCCTGGCTGATCGTCAACCTGTCGAGCGCGCTCGCCACCGTGGTGATGCCGGCGGCCACCCGGCGCGGGCGGTCGGGACGCGATCTGGTGATGAACAGCCTGCAGGCGACCTTCGCCGTCGGCGGGGTGCTGGGGGGCGGGCTGTTCCTGTTCGCCGACATCGCCATCGGGCTGGTCTACGGCCCCTCCTTCGCCGACAGCGCGCTGCCGCTGCGGCTGCTGCTGCCGGGAGCGGTGCTCTATGCCGCGGCGTCGATCCTGCTGAACGGCCTCTATGCCGAGAACCGGCCCTTCACCGCCACCCTCGCCAATCTGCTGGGCATGGCGGTCACGCTGGGCGGCCTGCTGCTGTTCCTGCGCAGCGGCGGGATCCTGGCGGCGTCGGTGGTGTCCACCGTCGCCTATGCGCTGGTGTTCGTCGCCGCCGCGGCGCTCTACCGGCGGGCAACCGGGCTGCCCTGGCGGGCCTTCCTGCCGGACCCGGCGCTGCTCGCCAGCCTGCCGCGCCACCTGCTCAACAAGCCGCCGCCGGCCGCCGCCACCGCGGCCGGACGCACCGGCGAATAGCCTGACATCGGAAATCGAGGAAACCCACAATGCGACTGTCGCTCTTGACGCCCGAATATCCGCCCGGCGAAAAGCTCGGCGGAATCGCCACCCACACCCACACGATGGCGCGCGCACTGACCAGACTGGGCCATGCGGTGCAGGTGGTGACGCCATGGAAGGCCGGCGGGCCGGCCGCGGGCATCGCGATCGAGGACGGGGTGACGGTGCAGCGCGTCGATCCCGGCCCGCGGATCCAGCCGATGCTGGACCGCTTCCGCACCAACCGCCGCTTGGCCGACGCCGTGCGCTCCTTCAATCCCGACGTGGTCCATGCGGCGGAGTTCGATGCCGACGCCTGGTGGCTCACCCGCTTCAGCACCATCCCGGTGGTGACGCGGCTCGCCACCCCGACCGGCATGGTGGTGGACACCAACACCGGCAGCTGGGGTCCGCACACCCACCTGCTGAACGCGCTGGAACGCGACCAGACCAGGCGCAGCGCCGCGATCTACGCCTCCACCCGCGCCATCGCCCGCCGGGTCGCCGACTACTGGCACATCGCGCCGGAGCTGATCCAGGTCATCCCCAACAGCATCGACCTCGCCGCGGTGAAGGCCGCCGGGGCTGGTCAACCGCCCATTCCCCTGCCTGGGCGTTTCATCGCCTTCTTCGGCCGCCTGGAAGGCCGCAAGGGCATCGCCGCCCTCGGCCGTGCCATCCCCGCCGTGCTGGCCGCCAACCCCGACCTGCATCTGGTGATGGTCGGCGGCGAGGACCCGGCGAGCGCCGCCGTCATCGACCAGTTCCGCCGCGACGTGGCCCCGGTCGCCGACCGCGTGCACTTCACCGGCGCCCTGCCGCGCGAAGACGCGCTGGCGGTGGTGGCGCGGGCGGAACTGGCCGTCGTGCCGTCGCTGTGGGAGAGCTTCGGCTTCGTCGTGGTGGAGGCGATGGCGCTGGGCGTGCCGGTGGTCGCCAGCGACTGCGGCGGCTTCCCCGAGATCGTCGAGAACGGCCGCTCCGGCTGGCTGGTCCCGCCGGGCGAGGCGGCGCCGCTGCGCGACGTGCTGATCGCCCGGCTGGCCGACCCCGCCGGCCTGAAGGCGGCGGCCGATGCCGGGCTGGAGCGCGCCAAGACCTTCGACGTCGAGACGGTGGCCGCACAGGTCGCCAGCCTGCTGGAGCATGCCAAGGCGGAGCGCACGCAGGCCGCCAGCTCCGGCATCTACAACAACGGCTACCGCCGCCATTTCCGCCCCGACCACCCGACCACCCCCTTCTACCGCATCTATGACGAGAAGCGGCGCGCGGTGGCGGCGGAGCTGGAGCGGGCGCCGCGGATGCGCATCCTCGACGTCGGCGGTGGCTATGGCCGCATCACCGGCCCCTTCGCCGAGCGCCACGACGTGACCCTGGTCGACATCTCGCACGAGATGCTGGCCGAGGCGAAGGAGCGCTTCCCCGCCCTGGCGGTGCAGCAGGCCGACGCCCGCAAGCTGCCCTTCCCCGACGACAGCTTCGACCTCGTCATCGCCATGGATCTGCTCTGCCACCTGCCCGACCTGGAGGCCGGCGTGCGCGAGCTGCAGCGGGTGGTCAAGCCCGGTGGGAGGATCGCCTGCGACACCACGAATGCGAACCCGCTGTGGGTGATCGCCTATCCCGGCTACTACCGCTGGCGGCCGGACCGGCTGCTGGCGACAATGCGCTGCCACGGCGTCCTGCCGGAATGGAAGGCGCTGGTCCGCCACCACTGGGCGCCGGAGATGCGCAAGGCCATCGCCGCGACCGGCCTGACCCTGCAGAAGACCGACCATTTCGGACCGCCGGGGGTGGCGAAATGGCACCTGTGGTGGTGCAAGCGCGGCATTCAGGCGGGCAGCACCCTGAGCAATGGGCCGGAGGGGCGCGCATCGTGACGAAACCGCCCCTGCTCCTCTTCCTCGCCCATGGCGGCGACCCGCACCGCGTCGCCATGGCGCCGGTGCTGGCCGCCGCGGCGGACCGCGCCGGCTGGGCCTTCGACCTCTACTATGACGGTCGCCGCAGCGGCCGCCATTTCGGAGGCTGGGAGGACGGCAACCGCACCGAGGCGACCGGCACCGGCAGCCTGATGGCCGGCGGCAGGCATCTGGATCATGCGCTGTGGCTGACCACCCGCTACCGCGTCGTGGCGTTGGGCGACCCCGCCTCGCCGCTGTGGCCGGTGGTGGAGGCTGGCGGCGAGTGCGCCCTGCGCAGCAGCGACCCCGCCGCCCTCTATGAGGCCGCCTTCCGCCTGCTGGGGCAGCCGCTGCCGGCCGAGGTCGCGGTGCTGGACATGGCGCCGCAGACCCCGCTCGGCATCGTCGCCGCCCCCTTCCTCTACCCGCGCCTGCTGGCCGAACCACGCCTGGGCATCGACGCCAGCGCCGACGCGGGCCTGCGCGGGCGGCTGGAAGCCTTGGGCGCCCGTCGTTTCGTCGGCCTCTATGTCGATCCGGTGCGCGCCCGCCATTTCCCCGGCGGCCTCGACGCCGTGGAGGGCAAGGTCGCCGGCGAAAGCTATGCCAGCTTCAGCGCCGGCCTTGCCCATCGCCATGCGGAGTGGGGCCGCGGCACCCTGCTGGGCGACCCCGACCTGATCGCGGCGCAGCTGCCGATGGCGGCGGCCAAGCGGCTGCTGCCGCTCTACGGCCGGCCGCAGACCGACGTGATCGACCGTGCCGCCGACCTGATCCGCGCCGGTGCCGACCCGGTCTACGGCCGGCAGTTCGACGACCACGACTTCTTCGCGCTGGGCCGGCTCGGCCGCGGGCTGCAGATCGTCGATCCCGACCCGCCCTTCGCCAGCGCCGCCGCGGTGCCGCTGCGCATCCCGGAACCGCCGCAGCCCTTCACCGAGTACGAGCCCGACGACGCCACGCTGCGCCGCTGGGCGGATGAGGGGCGGGTGCTGACCACGCTGGTGCTGTGGTCGGGCATGATCCGCGAGTTGCACTGCATCCCGCGAATCCTCGATCTGGTGGCGGCAACCGGCCTGCGCTGCGGTCTGGTGGTCACGGTCGACAGCCTGACCCAGGCCAGCCCCGCCGACCTCGCCCTGCTGGCGGTGCCGGAGGAGCGCGGCGGCGTGCTGGGCCGGGTGGAGCTTCTGCTGGGCAGCACCGGCCGCGGCGTCTGCGCCGAGGGCGAGATGCAGGCGGAGGAACTGGCCCGCCTGCTGGCCGACGCGCGGGCGGAGGTGGCGACCATGCTGCCGCCCGGCCTGATGCCGCGGGGCTGGTGGCCGCTGGTCGACTCACCCCTGGTGCCCGGCCGCACGCCGCGCCTGCATTGGGAGGAGGGCCGCCCGGTCCTGCGCATCTCCCCCCGCCCCCGCCCGTCGGAAACGCCGGCCGCCAGCGCCGAAGCTGCCGAGAGCGGAGCCGCGGCGTCGCGCATCGCGCCGCCCACTCCCCGGACCGCCGCCCCGGCGATGGATGCCCGGCGCATGATCGGCAACGCGCTGCGCCGCTACCGGCTCGACCGCTTCTACGAGGCGTGGCGGCCCTACGACGACGCCCGCCCCGGCCCGGTCCGGCCCGACATTGCCGCCGCCGTGCGTTCCGCAGGCTTCGACTACATGTGGACCAAGGCCGGTTTCGGCAGCGCCGCGCCGGCCCTGGTGGACGGCGATTTCGTCGCCCTACCCTTCACCGCCGGCGACTGGGACGGCTGGTCGCCCTTCTACACCATCCGCAACACCGCACAGGTCCGCTCGGCCGAACTCCGGCTGACCCGCGGCGGCAAGCCGGGATGGCTGGCGTCCAACATCGACACCATCCTGTGGCTGCTGCCCGGCGAGGTTCTGGAGAAGGGCCGCGCGCTGTTCCAGGTCGCCCAACTCGTCGCCGGGGGCGGCGGAACCGGCAAGCTGGTCAACGTCACCCCCAACACCGTCGCCCGCTACGCCCGCATCCTGGCGGAAGCAAGGACGGGACAGCGCCCATGGTCGGAGCAGCCGTCCGGCACGGCCGGAGCCGCGTACGAGATCGCCGCATCCAACGCCGCATCCGCCGAAGCAGCCCCGACCAAAGCCGCAAAAGACCCGGCCGAGGTCGGCTGAGCCGCCGCCCGTTCCACCCATCGGACTTTCCCGCGCACAGTCAGTCGAGAGAGAGGAGTTCAGCCCATGGAAGCACCGGAACACCGCCTGCCATCCGGCGCGGCCGGTTTCGCCTCCGGTCTGGTCGCACCGCCGGTCGGTTCGGGCGCCGACAAGGTCGACGTCAAGCGGCTGGCTCAGACGCTTTGGCGCCAGAAATGGCTGATCCTGGGCATCACCGCGGTCCTGTGGCTGCCGGCGGTGCTGCTGGTCAATTCCATGACGCCGCTCTATAGCGCCTCATCCGTGGTGGTGATCGACCCGCATCCGAACCGGGTCATCAACATCCCCTCGGTGTCGGAGCCGATGGGCATCTATCAGGACACCGTCAACACCGAGGTCGAGATCCTGCGATCCCGCGATCTCGCCCGCCGGGTGGTGGAGGCGCTGAAGCTGGGACAGGAGCCGGAATATGCGACGACCGCCGCCAAGCCCGGCCCGCTGACCCCGCTGCTGGAGGACGGCCGCGCCCTGCTGGCCGACGTGGCCGGCGCCCTGCCGGAACCGCTGTCCGCCATGCTGACGCCGCCGCCGCGCCCCGCCGCCCCCACCGGCGACGCCGCCGAGCTGGAAAGTGCCCGCCTGATCGACGCCTTCCAGAAAAATCTGCGGGTCAGCCCCGGCGTGCAGTCGCGCGCGATCCGCATCACGGTGGAGGCCAAGGATCCGCAGCTGGCCGCCCGCGCGGCCAACGCCGTCGCCGACGCCTACATCGCCCTCCAGGTGGAGGCGAAGCGCAACGCCACCCAGCGCGCCAGCGAATGGCTGCAGAGCCGGCTGGACGAACTGCGCCAGGACATGACGACCACCGGCCGCGCCGCGATCGAAGCGATGCGCTCTGAAACCGGCATGGTGAAGGGCCGCGACGCCCCACTGGTGAACGAGGAGATGTCGGCCCTCAACGCCCAGCTGGCGGAGGCCCGCACCGCCCACGCCAACGCCCAGGCCCGTCTGCGCCAGCTGCAGGCGGTTCGTCCCGGCAATCCGGAATCGCTGGCCGGCGCCGACATCGGCGGCGATCCGCTGATCACCGGCCTGCGCCAGCGCCAGGCGGCGCTCAGCGCCCAGCTGGCCGAACTGCGCGCCCAATATGGCGACCGCCACCCGGCGCTGACCCGTCCGGCCGCCGAACTGCGCGACCTCAATGCGTCGCTCGCCACCGAGGTCGACCGCGTCGTCCGCGGCCTGCGCGGCGAGGTGGAACAGCAGGTCGCCAAGATCCAGGACCTGAGCCGCCGGATGGAAGGGCTGCGCACCGAATCCTTCGACACCCTTCAGGCCGATGTCCGCCTGCGCGAACTGCAGCGGCAGGCCGACGCCTCCGACGACAATTACCGCCGCGCCGTCACCCGCCTGAAGGAAACCCAGGTGCTCCAGGCGCTGGAGATGACGCCGGACGTGCGGATCGTGTCCTCCGCCTCGGTGCCGACGGGTCCGGTCGGGCCGGGCAAGACGGTGCTGGCCGGGTTGGCCGCGGTCGTCTGCGGCGCCATCGCCACCGGAATCGCTCTCGTGCGCAGCATGGGCCAGCGCGGCGTCTACAGCTCCCATCAGGTGGAGGCCCTGCTGGGCCTGCCGGCGGTCGGCATCGTGCCGCTGCTGGGCCGGACCAAGCGGGGACGCAGTGGCGAGGCCGCCCGCGATCCCTATGCGGAGACCGGCGGCAGCGACTTCGCCGAAGCGGTCTGGCGGCTCTGCGCCCGGCTGCGGCTGGTCCGCACCGGTGCCGAGACGGCAACCGCCAAGGGCGGCGAGGTCATCATGCTGACCTCGTCGGTCGCCGGCGAGGGCAAGACGACGCTGGCGGTGGCGCTGTCCGCCTTCCTGGCCGATGCCGGCCGCCGCGTGGTGGTGGTCGATTGCGACACCCGCCGGCCCGCCGTCCACCGCCTGCTGGGCAACGGCCGGCCGCCCAGGGGCCTGACCGACCTCCTGGGCGGCGACGCCACGCTGGATCAGGTGCTGCATCTGGACGAGCGCCGCCGGGTGGCGGTGATCGCCGCCGGCCGGCTCGTGGACCGGCCGCAGACCCTCCTCGGCTCCCAGGCGATGCTGTCGCTGCTGGTCGAACTGTCCGAACGCTACGACGTGATCGTGCTCGACACGCCGCCGGTGCTGTCGGTGTCCGACGCGCTGATCCTGGCGCCGCTGGCCGACCGCATCCTCTATGTCGTGCGCTGGGCGCGCACCGCCTCCAGCCTCGCCGGGGCCGGTATCAGGCAGGTGCGGCAGGTCGGCGGACGGGTCGGCGGGGCGGTGCTGTCGATGGTCAACGCCCGCGAACACGCGAACCTCGAATATGGCGCCCGCCCGCCCGGCGGCCGCTCCTACCGCCTGCGCCGCATCGCCTGACCGGCCGTTTCGCAGCCTTTCGCGAAGGCCAGCCCCTTGCCGGAGAACCCACCATGAAAGTCGCGATCGTCCATTACTGGCTCGTCGGGATGCGCGGGGGTGAGAAGGTTATCGAAGCCCTGTGCGAGCTGTATCCGGAGGCCGACGTCTTCACCCACGTCTATCGGCCGGAGCGCATCTCCCCGGTCATCCGCAGCCACCGGGTCACCACCACCTTCATCGACCGGCTGCCGATGGCGCACCGGATGTACCAGAAATACCTGCCGCTGATGCCGCTGGCTCTGGAACAGCTCGACCTCAGCGCCTACGATCTGGTGATCAGCAGCGAATCAGGCCCGGCCAAGGGCGTGCTGACCCGGCCCGACGCGCTGCATGTCTGCTACTGCCACACGCCGATGCGCTATGTGTGGAGCGGCTATCACGACTACCTGTCGTCTGCCGGCCCGGTCATCCGGCCGCTGATGCCCTACGCCATCCACCGGCTGCGGCAGTGGGATCTGGCGACCGCCGCACGGGTCGACCGCTTCATTGCGAACTCCGAGACGGTGGCCCAGCGCATCTGGCGGGTCTACCGCCGCGACTCCACCGTCATCAACCCGCCGGTGGAAACCCGCCGCTTCGCCACTGCCGAGGCGCCCGGCGACCATTACCTGTTCGTCAGCCAACTGGTGTCCTACAAGCGCGCCGACGTGGCGATCGAGGCCTTCAACCGCATGGGCCGCAAGCTGGTCGTCGTCGGCGAGGGCGAGGAGTTCCGCCGGCTGAAGCAGATGGCCGGGCCGACGGTGGAACTGCTCGGCCACTGTTCCGCCGCCGAGCTGGACCGGCAGTATGCCGCCTGCCGCGCCCTGGTCTTCACCGCCAACGAGGATTTCGGCATCGTGCCGGTGGAGGCGATGGCCGCCGGCCGGCCGGTGATCGCGCTGAACCGCGGCGGCGCCACCGAAACAGTGAAGGACGGCCTGTCCGGCCTGTTCTTCGACCAGCAGACGCCCGAAGCGCTGATCGAGGCGGTGGAGCGGTTCGAGGCGCAGGAACGCCGCTTCGACCCCGCAGCCATCCAGTCCTATGCCGCCCGCTTCGACGGTGCCGTGTTCAGGACGCGGCTGCGCGAGACCATCGACAGCTGGATGAACGGCGAGGAGCCGTCCCTGGCCCCGGCACGGGCCGCTGTCCACAGCGCCCGCGGGCGGGAGCTGGCCCCGGCATGAATGCGACCATGAACACCAAAAGCCTGCCCCGCGCCATCCCGCTGGTCCCCGTGGATCCCGATACGGCCGAGCGCCTCGGCGTCACCGTGATCGTTCCGACCTATCGCCGGCCGGACCAGCTGGCCGGCTGCCTCGACGGGCTGGTGCGCCAGACCATGGCGCCCGCCCAGGTGATCGTCACCGTACGCGACACCGACCCCGCGTCCGCCGAGGTCGCCCGCCGCTACGAAGGCGCGCTGCCGATGCAGGTCGTCGGGATCGAGGTGCCGGGACAGGTCGCCGCCATCAACCGCGGCATGGACCATGCCCGCGCCGACATCGTCGCCATCACCGACGACGACGCCGTTCCCCATCCCGACTGGGTGGAGCGGATCGAGGCCTGGTATCGCACCGATCCCAGGATCGGCGGCGTCGGCGGACGCGACCATGTCTATCACGACGGTGTGCCGGAAACCGGCGAGAGGCAGGTCGTCGGCCGTCTGCAATGGTTCGGCCGCGTCATCGGCAACCACCATCTCGGCGTCGGCCCGGCGCAGGACGTCGATGTCCTGAAGGGCGCCAACTGGAGCTTCCGCCGTGCCGCCATCGCCGACGAACGGCTGAACACCCGTCTGCGCGGCAGCGGCGCCCAGGTCCGCAACGAGGTGGATTTCTGCCTGCGGCTGTCCCGCCGCGGCTGGCGGCTGGTCTACGACCCGCTGGTGGCGGTCGACCATTTCCCCGCCGTCCGCTTCGACATCGACCAGCGCGGATCCGACCATTTCCACCCGCTGGCGCAGGAGAACGCGACCTACAACGACACCATCGCCCTGATGGCCCATTTCAGTCCGGCGAAGCGCATGGTCTTCGCCGCCTGGGCCTTCCTGGTCGGAACCTGCGAGTTTCCCGGAGCGGTGCAATGGGCGCGGCTCGCCCTGCGCGGCGACCGGCATGCCGGGGCGAAGCTCCGCGCCACCCTGCGCGGCCGGCTGGCCGGAATGCGCGACTGGCGGGAGTCGCCGGCATGACCTTTGCCACTGCCGGCGCCGCTGCTGGGATCGACCGGACCCGGCCGGGCCACCACCAGGGTGGGGACGGCCTGCCGTCCGTCGCCAGGATGGCCCCCGCCCTCTTCTGGTTCGTGGTGGCGATGCCGGTGCTGATGGGCAAGGCGGGCCTGCTGGAGATCGTCTTTCCGGTCGGCGCGCTCGCCACCGGCGCCCTATTGGTGACGCGCGACCCGGCCCGCTTCGCCGCCTTCAGCTGGTGGCTGTGGTTCCTGACGCCGGAGGTGCGCCGGCTGGTCGATTACCAGGCGGGATGGAGCGTGATCAGCCCGGTGATGGTGACGCCCTTCGCCGTCGGCGCCATGACCTTTCTGGTGATCGCGCAGTATCTGCCGATGCTGCGCTACCGCGCCTATTTCGGCTTCGTGCCGGTGATGGTCGGGCTGTTCTACGCCTACGTCAACGGCGTCACCCAGGCCGGCATGGCGGCGGCGACCTTCGCCCTGCTGAACTGGCTGGTGCCGGTGACGCTCGGCCTCTATGTCGCCCTGCACTGGCCGATCTACCCGCAAATCCGCGACGCGGTGCTGCGCGCCTTCGTGCTGGGGATGGCGCTGGTCGGCGGCTATGGGCTGATCCAGTATTTCGTGATGCCGCCCTGGGATGCGCGCTGGCTCATCAATGTCGGCATGACCAACCAGGGCCTGCCGCTGCCGATGCAGGTGCGGGTGTTCAGCACGCTGAACAGCTCCGGCCCGCTGGCTTTCCTGCTGGTGACCGGGCTGGCCGTGCTGCCGGCGGCGCGCGGCATCCTGGTGCCGGTCGCCGGCGCCCTGGCGCTGGGATCGCTTCTGCTCAGCCTCGTCCGCGCCGCCTGGCTGGCCGGGCTGTTCGTCTTCGTCTGGCTGCTGCTGACCATGCCCGGCCGGCACCGGCTGCGGCTGGTCGCGGTCGGCTGCGGTCTGGTGCTGTGCTCCCTGCCGCTGCTCAGCGTGCCGTTGGTCAATCAGGCCATCGTCAAGCGGTTCGACACGCTGAACTCGATGGAGAACGACCGCAGTTATCAGGAGCGGCAGGAGTTCTACGGCCGCTTCCTGATCCAGGCGCTGACGGAGGTGCGCGGCGCCGGCCTCGGCACCGTCGACACCGCGACCAAGCTGACCAACGAGGACGGCCATCTCGGTGCCATGGCCTATTTCGACAGCGGCATCCTGCGCGTCCCCTATGAGCTGGGCTGGCCCGGCACGCTGGGCTATGTCGCGGGCATCGTCACGCTGATGGTCGGGCTGCTGCGCCGCGGCGGCGCTCCGCCCGATCCCTTCGCCCGCTGTGCCGAGGCCGCCGCCCTGACGATCCTCGTCTGCATGGTGTTCGAACACACGCTGGTGAAGGTCACGGGCGTCGGCTTCTGGTTCTTCCTGGGCATGGGCATGGCCGCGAAGAATTACGGGCTCGCCAGCCTCCAGCCCGCCCCGCAACCGGCGGCGCTCCCCACCGAGCCCCGCCCGGAGGACATGCGCCCCAAGGACATGCGCCCCCAGGACAAGCCCCAGGAGGACAATCGATGGACGGAAGCCTGACCTTCCCGGCGGAGATGCGGGAGGCCAGCGTGCTCCAGCTCGGGCTCGGCTGGTTCCCCGAGACCCCTGGCGGGGCGGAGAACATGCTCTACCATCTCGCCCGCCATCTGCCGCAGCAGGGCATCGCCTTCTCCGGGCTGGTGCTCGGCACCACCTCCGCCACGCTGGACAACGGCGCCCGCATCGACAGCTTCGCCCCGCCGACCGCCTCACTGCCGCGCCGCGTGGCGGCAGCGCGCACCGCCATCGCCGCGGCGCTGCGCCGGCAGGCCCCCGACCTCGTCGCCTCACACTTCGCGCTGAACACGGTTGGGGCGCTGCCCGCCCTGCGCAACCGGCCGCTGGTCGTCCATTTCCACGGCCCCTGGGCATTGGAAAGCGCCGCGGAGGGGGCCGGCGCCCTGTCGGTGCGGCTGAAGTTCCTGGTGGAGCGGCTGGTCTACCACCGCGCCACCCGCTTCGTCGTGCTGTCCCGCGCCTTCGGCACCATCCTGGCCGAGCGCTACGGCGTGCCGCCCGACCGCATCCACCGGGTGCCGGGCGGGGTGGAGGCCGACCGCTACGATCTTCCCGACAGCCGGCAGCAGGCGCGGGCAAGGCTGGGCTGGCCGCAGGGGCGTCCCATGATCCTGACGGTCCGCCGTCTGGTGAAGCGCATGGGGCTGACCGCCTTGGTGGACTCCATGGTGGAGCTGCGCCGCCGGGTGCCGGACGCCCTGCTGGTCGTCGCCGGCCGCGGCCCGGAAGCGGCGGCGCTGCAGAACCGCATCGGCGCGCTGGGGCTGGAGGACCATGTGCGGCTGCTCGGTTTCGTCCCCGACGCGCAGCTGGCGCTGGCCTACCGCGCCGCCGACCTGTGCGTGATGCCGTCGCAGGCTCTGGAGGGTTTCGGCATCACCGCACTGGAATCGCTGGCCTCCGGCACGCCGGTGCTGGTCACCCCGGTCGGCGGCCTGCCGGAGGTGGTGGAGGGGATGGACGGCGACCTCGTGCTGGCGGGAACCGACGCGCGAGCCATCGGCATCGGCCTGGAGGAGGCGCTGACCGGCCAGCGCCGGCTTCCCGATGCCGACGCCTGCCGGACGCTGGTGCGCAACCGCTTCGACTGGCCGGTGATCGCCGCCCGCACCGCCGCCGTCTATCGCGACACCCTGCAATGAGCCCGCCGCCATGAGCAGCATCGTCATCCTCTGCGACCACGCCCATCCCAGCGGCGGGCTGGCCAAGGTGGCCATCGCCGGGGCGGTCGGGCTGGCGCGGCGCGGCCACCGGGTGCATTTCTTCACCGCCGTGCCGCCCATCGACCCCGCCCTGCTGATCGACGGCATCACCGTCCATTGCCTGGACCAGCCCGACCTGAAGGGCAACGCCGACCGGATGCAGGCGGCGCTCCGCGGCATCTGGAACCGGGAGTCGGCCCGCGCGCTGGACGAGCTGCTGGCCCGCTGCCCGGCCAACGACACGGTGATCCACATCCATGGCTGGGCCAAGGCGCTGTCGCCCAGCGTCTTTCCGGTCTGCCGCCGCTCCGGCCTGCCGGTCCTGCTGACCCTGCACGACTATTTCCCGCTCTGTCCGAACGGCGCCTTCTTCGTCTTTCCCGAGGGCGTCAACTGCCCGCACCGGGCGCTGTCCGCCGGCTGCCTCGCCACCGACTGCGACGCCCGCGCCCGGCATCACAAATGGTGGCGGGCGGCTAGGCATGCGGCGGGCGCCCTGGCCGGCGGCTTCACCGGCGGCATGGCGCTGGTGACGCTCAGCGACCGCCAGCGCGCGGTGATCGCACCGCATCTGCCTCCCGGCACCGTCACCCTGTCGATCCCCAACCCGGTGGAGGTGCCGGACGAACTCCGCGACCGCGGCCCCGCTCCCGTCGCGGACAACCGCCATGTGCTGTTCGTCGGCCGCCTGTCGCGCGAGAAGGGCGCCGCCCTGCTGGCAGAGGCGGCGGCGCAAGCCCGAGTTCCGGTCCGTTTCGTCGGCGACGGTGACGAGGCCGAGGCGGTCCGCCGCCTGAACCCGGAGGCCGAACAGGCCGGCTGGCTGCCGCCCGACGCCGTGCTGGAGGAGATCCGGCGGGCGCGGGCGCTGGTGGTGCCGTCGCTGTGGTACGAGACCTTCGGGCTGGCCGCCTACGAGGCGCTCGCCAACGGCGTTCCCGTGATCGTCAGCGACAATTGCGCGGCGGCGGAGGCGGTGCGGCCGGGCGGGAACGGCGTCCTGTTCCGCAGCGGCGACGCGACCGACCTCGCCCGTTGCCTGCGCCTGCTCTCCCATGATTGCGAGGTGCAGCGGATGGGCCGCGCCGCCCATGCCGATTATTGGCGGGCGCCCTTCACGCTGGACCGCCATCTCGACCGGCTGGAGGAGGTCTACCGCACAGCGCTGGGCGGCGGGCTGGCGGCACTGGCGCGGCTGGACGCCACCCCGCCGCCGGGAGCGGCGCGGGCCTGCGCGCCATGACGCCGCCTCTCCCATGCGTTCGCCCAATCGGCAGGCGCCTGCTGCTGGCCGCGGCGCTCGCCCTTCCCGCCGCCGCGCAGGCCGCACAGGACAAGCCGTTGCGCCCCCGTCCCGAACCGTCGCCATCGACCGGCCCCGCCCTGTCCATCCGCGACCGTGGCGCCATCGGCGACGGCCGCAGCCATCCGCTGTCCGAACGCTACAAGAGCCTGGAGGCGGCGCGGCGCGTCCATCCGCATGTCCGCTCGCTCGGCCAGGAATGCGACTGGGCGGCCCTGCAGGGCGCCGTGCTGGAGCTGTCGCGGTCGGGCCATGGCGGGACGGTGATGGTGCCGCCCGGCCATTACCGGCTGGACGGCGAGATCGTCCTGCCCAACCTCGACCGCCATGACGAGGCCTTCAACGAGGTGGAGATCGTCGGCGCCGGCATGCGCGCCTCGCTGCTGTCCTGGCCGGAGGATCTCGGCGCCGGCCGCTTCGGCATCCGGGCGGGAAGCCGGCTGGCGGCGCGCGACGGCACTGTGACCGATGACGACGGCTACCAGCGCAGCCGCATCGCCCATCTCAGCCTGCAGGGGCCGAAGCCCGGCAACCGGCCGGGCGACCCGCCGCCGGGCATGGGCGGGGTGGCCCTGACCTCCCGCTTCGTGCTGGAACGGGTGGGGGTGTTCGGCTTCCGCGCCGGGGTCGATGTCTGGCGCGACCATTCCTCGCTGATCTCCTGCCAGCTGACAAAGAACCACATCGGCGCCTATTGGTCGGCCGGGACCGAGAGCTTCGGCGACCATCTGTTCCTCGACACCGACCTCGCCGGCAACACGCTGGCCTCCATCGCCGTGGCGCCGGAGAACGGCATCGACCATTCCAGCTTCATCTCCTGCCATTTCGGCTTCTCGCCCTACGGCATCCTGGCGGAGGACGGCACGCCCAAGCGCACCTTCCTGTCCAACAACAAGTTCCTGGACTGCGCCTTCGAGGCCTGCGGCAACGGCTGGATCCATGGGCCCCTGGCGGAGATGTACGGCAACAGCCTGATCGGCTGCAGCGGTTCGCTCCTGCCCCGATACCGGCTGACGAAACAGCCGACGGCCGGCCTGATCGTGGTGCGGGCGCTGGAGCGCAACCGGTTCACCGGCGGCACCGCCAGCTTCGGCGACGGCACCAACGACCGCGCCGCCGACATCCAGACCGCCGCCATCGTCGCCGCCAGCGCCGTCGGCAACCGGTTCGACGACGCCGACCGCCTGATCCGCCTCGGCCGCGACGGGCTCGCCCCCGCCTTGTCGGTCTCCGGAACCTGCCGCGCCAACCGCTTCGAGGCGCAGGACTGTTCCGGCGAGTTCCGCAAGGTCGGCACCGGCGGCGTCGATGCCGGCAATCTGGTGCAACGCGATTACGACCGCGTCCGCCGTCTGGAGGCGGACCGCCCGGCCGACGGCGTCGCCCTCACCTCCGCCCCGGCCGGCGGCGTCGTCCCCGTCGCCACCACCGGCACCGCCCCGGTCGGCAAGACCCGCGGCGCCATCCGCATGGGCGCCGTCCTGCGCCCCGCCAGCGCCCTGCCGCACCGGTTGGACCCGGCCCCCGGCCCCGCCGCCGCCGTGGGCATCGCCGTGGCGGACGCTCCGGCCGGCAGCGACAGCGTGACGGTCGATCTGCGGCTGGAGGTCAGGTGAAGCGATCTCCCCTCAGGACGTCGATCTGACCAGCGTCCCGCTCACCCCGACACCACTGGCGAGCGGCCCCATCGCTTCCAGAAGGTCCACATACCGCCCCGCCGTCACAGGCCAGTCGTGGCGTTCGGCGATGCGGCGTCCGGCCTGCCCCATGCGGCGGCGCTCCTCCGGGTCGGCGGCCAGACGGCGCATCGCCTCCACCAGCGCCTCCTGCGCATCCGGATCGTCCAGCACGACGGCCGCACCGTCCTCCAGCAGCCAGCTGGCGCCGGCGAGCCGCGTGGTGATGACCGGCAGCCCGCTCGCCGCCGCCTCCAGCAGGACCAGCCCGAAGGGCTCGTAGCGGGTCGGAAAGACGAACAGGTCCGCCGCCCGCATCAGCGCCGCCACGTCGCGCCGGTGGCCGAGGAAGCGCACGCGGTCCTCCACACCCAGTGACCGCGCCAGCGCCGGGAAGGGACCGCCGCGCTCGTCCCCCACCACCGCCAGCGACAGGTCCGGCACCTCGGCAAGGGCGCGCAGCACGCCGTCCAGATTCTTGCGGTCGCTGCGGGCGTCGCCGACGAACAGCGCCACCGGACGGCCGGGCGGTAGTCCGAACAGTGCCGGATCGGGCGTACCGGGCCGGAATTCCGCCACGTCGACGCCGTTGTCGATCACCGCCAGCCGGGCCGGGTCGATGCCGTCCCGCCGCAATTCCTCCGCCACCGTGCGCGACACCGCCACCAGCCGGCCGGCGCGGCGGAAACTCCAGCGCTCGAACCCGACATTCAGCAGGGTGTAGAGCGCCCGATAGAGCGACAGCGGCGAGACGCCCTTGCGCACGGGATGGGTGGGCGAGCGCATCCAGGCCGAATGGACGAAATGCACGGCGTTGACGTCCGACCGCGCCCAGCTGACGAAGCCGTTCACCACCACCCGGTCGATCCCCGCCCGCCTTGCCCGCGCCAGTGCGCGGCTCGCCCGCCAGGCGAACAGCTGGTCCTTCATCAGCTGCGTCGGCACTCCGCCACCATCGACCGGCACCCAGCGCAGGCTGGGATGGCGCGCCAGTTCGTCAGCCACCTCCGCCGCGATGGCCACCACCTCGTGCCCGCGGCGCAGCAGCTCCTCCACCACGACGGCATTCACCCGGCCCTGCCCATCATGGCGGACGATCTTCTGCGTGACCACGGCAATGCGCATCGCGCGTCCCCTGCTCGGCTGTATCGACGGTATCGGCGGCGGTTCACGCCGGAGTGGACCACGGAGACGCCGCGCACACCAAACAAACGAAAGAGACCGATTCCGCTCAACAGGCTTAAGTCTGCCGTTGACAGCCAAAATCCTTTAACGGCCAAAGAACTCGACAAAACCAAATCGATATTTACGGAAGAGTCAAAGATGAGTCAAACAAATGTCCCATCTTTGACTCTCCAAATTGTTGTGACGACCTGTCAAGACTCCCGAACGAACAGGGTAATCCGATCGATACAGTTACCCCGACCTTGCACTTTCTGAATCTTTGGTTAATGGGAGTCGTGCCGATGGCGATCACCGGGTCCAATCTCATCGATGTCACCTTCGCGATCGACGCGTGGGGTCAGGAAGCCGGCGGCGTCTGGCCGCATCTGGCGCTGAAGCTGGACGGCGCGACCATCGGACAGGCGATGGTGAACAGCAGCAGTGCCGGGCGCTACAGCATCAGCGCCAAGGTCGCCGCCGGCACCGCGCACAATTTGCAGCTCGTCTACGACAATGACGGGATGGCGGGCGGCGCCGACCGCAACCTGTTCGTCCGCGCCGTCTCCGTGAACGGCACCCCGATCGCCGTGACCGACCCGTCGGTGACCTACGACAAGGGCGCGGTCGACGGTCGCGACGTGGTGAAGGGCCAGGAAGCGATGTATTGGGGTGGCGCGCTGAACGTCCCGCTGCCGGCGACCCTGTTCCCGGCCCCGGACACGGCCACCGCCGAACCTGCCGCCACCAAGGCCTTCAGCGTCGTCGTCAACGCCTGGGGCAAGAGCGCCGGCGGCGTGCCGCCGCACTTCAAGCTGCTGGCCGACGGCAAGGTGGTGGGCGAGGCGAAGGTGTCCGCCACCAGCCAGACCGCCTACACGTTCACGGTCGACCTCGACCCGGCGCTGGCTCACAAGATCCAGGTCCAGTACGACAACGACGCCGTCGTCAACGGCCAGGACCGCAGCCTCTATGTCGGCTCCGTCGTGGTGAACGGCCACAGCGTCTCCTCCACCGCAGCCGGGGTCACCTACGACCGCGGCGCGCTGGACGGCAAGGACGTCATCGCCGGCCAGCAGGGGCTGTGGTGGAACGGCACGCTGAGCGTCCCCGTCACCAAGGCGATGCTGGGCGGCACCACGACCGCGCCCGTCACGCCGCCCCCCACCACGACGCTGCCGAAGAACGAGCATACCGCCAGTGCCGGGGTCAGCAGCGACCGCCCGCCGCTGAAGTCGGACGTGTCCGCCATCTCCTGGGGCGCGGACCGCGGTCTGGCGCCGCAGCACCTGTTCTGGGAGTCGGTGCCCGACTATGCCAGCGCCAGCCACCTGAAGGAGACGCGCGCCGTCGCCGCCGACCATCTGGCCGACGGGGTGATGCCGCTGATCGGCCTGCAGCTGTGGGAGGACACCTTCGAGTATTCGCAGACCGGCGGCGAGTTCGCCACTCTCGGCGGACACAAGGCGTGGGTCTCCTGGGTCAAGGCGCACCAGCAGTATCTGGGGCGCGACGCCGACGGCAACATCCTCAACTCCGACAGCGGCAATCCCTATGGCTGGGGCTATGTCAGCCCGCTGATGCCGCTGGACGCCAAGGACGCGCCGGCCAGCTGGACCGGCGGCACCGCCCATTACGGCGACTGGATGGCCGACAAGCTGGGCCGCCTGTCCGCCCTGACCGGCACCCGCGGCTATGAGCTTGCCGACTTCTTCGACGGCAGCCCGCATTCCGGCGTGATGGACTTCTTCAACACGCGGATGATCGCGGAATTCAGCGCCAGGACCGGCATCAAGCTGTCCGGTACCACCCTGGCGCAGCAGGCCGACGACATCGTCGCCAACCATCCGACCAAGTGGCTGGACTATTTCGTCGACGGCTGGGCCGACAGCTGGAAGGCACTGGACGACTCCATCGTCAAGCACACCGGCAAGGCGGCCTGGCTGACGACGCAGGTGTCCTTCACCCCGGCGGCGATGCGCGAATTCGCCGGCGTCGACGCGCGGGTGATCGCCGAGAAGATGAACGAGGACGATATCCTCTTCAACGTGCAGACCCTCGAACGCTTCACGATGCAGCACAAGCAGGCGCCGGCCTCCTACGAGCAGGCGATGCTGGGCATCCACGCCGCCCGCGCGCCGGACGCCCATTTCGGCCACATGATGTCCTCGTCGGAGGATGATTACTGGGGCGCCGTGAACAGCCTCTACACCGGCGTCACCGGCACGGTGCGCGAGGAGCTGGGCTGGGGCCGGCTGGAACAGACCTGGCTGCAGAGCGGCTGGACGATGATCGCCGACGACCAGGGCGGCGTGCGCCGCGCCGCGGAGCAGTGGTCGCGCAGCTATCACGACTGGGGCGAGGTGAAGCAACCCTGGCTGGACATGCTGCGCGACATCGTGCCGACCCGCCCCTTCGGCCCGGCGCTCTATTACAGCGTCAATGCCGAAAAGGCGATGAACGCGCTTGAGCCGGCCGGCAACTCCATCGGCAACGCCTATCTGGGCGAGCTGCTGACGCCGATCACCAAGCTGCACGATGCCGGCGTGACCTTCGGCTATTACGTCAGCGACGCGGCCCTGCCGGCGATGACCAAGGCCGGCGCGCCCAGCGCCTGGATCATCCCGCAGGCGACCTACAACGGCAAAAGCCTGTTCAGCGACGCCGAGATCGCCGCCCTGAAGGCCAAGGCCCCGGTGCTGATCGGCGACGAGGCGCTGGCCTACAAGCACCCGCTGACCTTCACCGACAAGGATCCGGACGCCCAGATCACCGGCTACGGCTTCTACGACCAGAAGGACCGGCTGATCGTGGTCGCGTCCGACCGGGTGGATTTCAACGACACCGCGGCGCGCAAGTCGGTGGCGACCCATGTGGAGCTGCAATTGGCCAACGGCCATTACACGGTCCAGGACCTGATCCACAACACCACCCAGGGCTTCGACGTGGTGAACGGCGTCGGCAGCTTCGACACCGCCATCGACCGCTGGGACACCGGCGTCTACGCCATCACCCAGGACATGGCGGCTTAAGGGAGCGGACGGCGGCATAAGAAGGAACCGGACGGTTCGGGATGGGGGCGGCGGCCCGCTTCGGCGGGGCTCCGCCCCCGCTTTCTTTTGGTGCCCGAATTTTCCGGCTGGCGCCCCCTGTGTAAGAGTCTATATTGTTTTCAAGGGCGGGCGGTAATGGAACAGAGCGCAAAGTCGCTGCATCTAGCTATAGTTGTTTTTTAAGAATTTTCCTCTTGCAGGGCCGACGCATTCTTTCAGCGGGTTCATCGACACCCCCTCTCCACAAGTCGTGATCCACTGACGCTCCACGCGGATTGACCGGGCTATCACTTCCCATATCCAGTGCAAGAACGACCAATTACTGTTCCCCTTTCAGGGCGGGGCTTCTCCTGCCGGCTTCGAACTCTCCCCCTCTGAACCTAGAAGCCTTCCAAAAGTGATGAAGACAACGCCGTGAGTGCCGGATCATAGTTTGATCTAAATTCGATTGGACGAACACGCACCCATCGATACAACGTGCGTCGTCCATCGATTTCGCCCATCGCGCCGGTTCAGCGCGGCGGCAGTCGACGGAGCAACGCGAAGGCTCGAACGGGGAGCCGAAGGCAAATTGCCGGACGGAAGAATCCGGCAGCCTGAATCGCCGCGCCCCCATGCCGACAGTCCGTACAGCGTCCGGGGGAGGAGGCCTTGCGGCCCGGCCGCGCGATGGTGTCGCCCGCCATATCGTCCATTCCTGGGGGAGACGGACATGCCAGATCGCATTCGTGTGATAGTCCACAATCAAAGCCGATTGCTGCGTGAATCCATCCTGAACATCCTGGATGATTGCTTCGAGGTCATCGATCCGCAAAGCCGTCTTGCCACGGGGCTTTCCCCGAAGACGGCATGGAACGGGCGGGCGAATGGGGCGGCCGACCGGTATGCCGGCGGCTTCTCCGCCGGCGGGGCGGTGGTCACGCTGGAACCGCCGGCCGCCCATGGCGTCGCCGAAGGAGCCGGCGAACGGACCGCGGACATTGTCCTGTTCGATCTCGCCTCGCTGAAGACCGATGCCTGGAACTTCCGCAACTGGTACGGCGAGGACGCCAGGCTGGCGATGATCGCGGACGAATTCTCCGCCCACCATATGAGGATGGCGTTGCGCTTCGGCGTGCGCGGCTATCTGCTGAACCGGATGGCGCCGACCGCCTTCGTCCTGGCCCTGCGGCTGATCCATGCCGGCGAACCGGTGGTGCCGGAGGAATGCTTCGACTATTTCTCGCCCACGGCCCTGCGCCGCGGCGGCGAGGACGGGGCGGTGGCCCAGCATGAATCCGAGCTTCTGGGCTATCCCGGCCTCTATCCGCGCCATGCACGCATCCTGAAGCTGATCATGGACGGATGCAGCAACAAGGAGATCGCGCGCGAGATGCTGATGACCGAGGATCTGGTCAAGCTGCATGTGCGCCACATCATGCAGACCATCAACGTCCGCAACCGCACCCAGGCCGCCCTGTGGGCCGCCCAGAGCGGCATCATCCAGGAAATGGAGTACTTCCTGGAACGGACCGGGCCGTAGGACCCGGCTGCCTCGGGGCGCGGCGCTGCCGATCTTGCCGTCCAGCGCCCCCCTCCGGCACCATGCCGCCGCTGCATCCTGCGGCGGCCGCGGCCGATCCGCCGGCGGCAAGTGACAGCGAATTCATACCTCCGGTGCGGCAAAGGGTGGTAATCGGCACTCCATGTGCTGACCGCTTGCGAGTGCCCCGCCGATGCCCGCGCGTGCATATTCTCCGCCTGCTCCCACCGGACGTCTGTCCGCCGCCCGTGATTTCCTGTCCGATGTCTGGCGCCTGACCAGACCATATTGGTCCTCGGACGAAAAATGGGCGGCACGCGGCCTGCTGGCTGCGATCGTCATCCTCAATCTGGCGGCGGTGTTCATGGAGGTCTGGTTCACCCAGATCAACGCCGACATTTTCAATGCACTGCAGGAGAAGGATCAGGGCGCCTTCGTCCACTCCCTTCTGGTCTTCGGCGGGCTGGCGCTGATCTTCATCGCGGTCGCGGTCTACCGCCTGTACCTGAACCAGATGCTTCAGATCCGCTGGCGCCGCTGGCTGACCGACCGTTATCTCGGCGACTGGCTGGAGAACCAGACCTATTACCGCCTGCAATTCGCCCACACCGGCACCGACAATCCCGACCAGCGCATCGCCGAGGATCTGCGCGGCTTCGTGCAGCTGACGCTGAGCCTGTCGCTGGGCTTCCTGACCAATCTGGTCTCGCTGGTCTCCTTCCTCGCCATCCTGTGGAGCCTGTCGGGCTCGGTCGCCATTCCGTGGCTGGGCATCGATTTGCCCGGCTACATGGTGTGGGTGGCGCTCGTCTATGCCGTCGCAGGCACCTGGATCACCCACCGGATCGGCAAGCCGCTGGCGCGGCTCAGCTTCGAACAGCAGCGTTACGAGGCCGACTTCCGCTTCGCCATGGTCCGCCTGCGCGAGAATGCCGAAAGCGTCGCCCTGCAGCAGGGCGAGGCGCAGGAAGCCCGCGGCTTCAACGAGCGCTTCGCCCGCGTCGTCGCCAACTGGTGGGCGCTGATGCGCACGCAGAAGCGGCTGGTCTGGTTCACCTCGGCCTATGGCCAGGTTGCCGTCATCTTCCCGCTGCTGGTCGCCGCCCCGCGCTATTTCAGCGGCGCCCTGCCGCTGGGCTCGCTGATGCAGACCTCCCAGGCCTTCGGGCAGGTGCAGGGGTCGCTGTCCTGGTTCATCGACGCCTATGTCAACCTCGCCGACTGGCACGCCACCACCAGCCGCCTGACCGGCTTCCACCATGCGGTGGAGGCCGTCCGGGCAGCCAGCCGCGACCATGCAGGGGTGGAGCGTACGGCAGCAAGCGGCCCGGCCCTGACGCTTGACGGGCTGGCCCTGACGCTGCCGACCGGAGGCACGCCGCTGCTGCGCGCCGACCTGACGGTCCGGCCGGGCGAGACGCTGCTGATCACCGGTCCTTCCGGCTCGGGCAAGAGCACGATCCTGCGCGCCATCGCCGGCATCTGGCCCTTCGGCCAGGGCCGCATCGCGCTGCCGGCCGGCGGCACCGACGCCGCCACCGGCAGCATGATCCTGCCGCAGCGGCCCTATCTCCCCATCGGAACCCTGCGCGCCGCCGTCACCTATCCGGCCGCCCCGGATGCCTTCGGGACCGAAACGGTGCGCGAGGCCCTGGACGCCGTCGGCATGGCCGGCTTCGCCGACCGGCTGGCGGAGGAGGACCACTGGTCGCAACGCCTGTCCGGCGGCGAGCAGCAACGCATCGCCGTCGCCCGCGCCCTGCTGCACAAGCCCGGCTGGCTCTATCTGGACGAGGCGACCTCGGCCTGCGACCCGGAGACGGAGGAGCGGCTCTACCGCCTGCTGCGCGAGCGCCTGCCCGGCACCGCCATGGTCAGCATCGGCCACCGCCCCAACCTCGCCGCCTTCCATGACCGCAGGCTGACGGTGCGCCGCGACGGCGAGGGCACCGGGGACCTGGTGGCTGTCTGAGCTACGCGGGAGCCTGTTCTCCCCGCGCCTCCGCCAGAAGCCACTGCCGGAAGGCGGCGAAGGGCGGGTGGTTGGCCTTGCCGCGGGGATGGACGAGGTAATAGGCCCGCGCGCTGCGGTGCGGCCGGTCGATGGCCGGGACCAGGGTGCCGTCCTCCAACTCGGCGCGGACCAGCAGGGTCGGCAGCAATGCAACGCCCAGCCCGGCCTCCGCCGCCTGTGCGGTCGTGGCGAACTGTTCGAACACCATGCCGGCGCCGGGACGGGGCGCGAGGCCCTGGGCCGACAGCCAGTCGTTCCAGGCGTCGGCGCGGGTGCTGGTGTGCAGCAGCGGCAGCGCCGGCAGGTCGGCGGGCTCCGCCACCGGATGCGCCGCGAGGAAGGCGGGGGAGCAGACCGGCAGCACCTCCTCGTCCAGCAGATGGTCGCAGACGGCGTCGGGCCAGTCGCCCAATCCGTAATGGATGGCGGCGTCCAGGTCGTGGAGGCGGAAATCGAAGGGCGCCAGCTTGGTGGTGAAGTGGATCGTCACCTGCGGGTGCGCCGCCTGGAAGGCCGGCAGCCGCGGCACCAGCCAGCGCGTGCCGAAGGTCGGCAGGATGGCGAGGTTCAGGACGCCGCCCTTGGGTGCCGCGATGGTCCGCACGGTTGCCGCCGCGATCTGGCGCAGCGCGTCGCGGATCGGGTCGGCATAGAGCGCCCCGGTCGGGGTCAGGCTCACCCGCTGGCCCTTGCGGGTGAACAGCGCGGTGCCGATCTGGTCCTCCAGCGCCTTGACCTGCCGGCTGACCGCGCCTTGCGTCAGCGACAGCTCCGCCGCCGCGGCGGTGAAGCTGCCGGTGCGGGCAGCTGCCTCGAAGGCGGTCAGCATGCTCATGGAGGGGAGGAGGCGGCGCTGCAGATCCATGACCGCTTCATTACCAAAGCTCATGACCTGTGGAAAGAAAGTCGTTTGCGCCCTGGCGCGCGGCACGGCACGGTCGGTATCCTGGAGATCCGGAATATTCCCACAAGGCAGGGCGGGGCGGCATCGCGATGAAGACCGGTGGTCAGTTGATCGTCGAAGCGCTGGAGGCGCAGGGCGTGCGGCGGGTGTTCGGCGTGCCGGGCGAGAGCTATCTCGCCGTGTTGGACGCCCTGCACGACAGCCCCATCGAAATGGTCGTCGCCCGCCACGAGGGCGGTGCGGCGATGATGGCGGAGGCGCAGGCCAAGCTGACCGGCCGTCCCGGCGTCTGCCTCGTCACCCGCGGCCCCGGCGCCACCAACGCCGCCTCCGGCATCCATGTCGCCCAGCAGGACGAAACGCCGCTGGTCGTGCTGGTCGGCCAGATCGAGCGCGGCATGCGCGGCCGCGACGCCTTCCAGGAGGTCGATTACGGCAAGCTGTTCGGCGGCATGTGCAAGTGGGTCGCCGAGATCGACAGCGCCGACCGCGTGCCGGAGATGATCTCCCGCGCCTTCCACACCGCGATGGCCGGCCGGCCCGGCCCGGTGGTGCTGGCCCTGCCGGAAGACACGCTGACCGAAACCGCGGACGTGGCCGCGGCTCCGCTGGCCCTGGCGGTGGAGAGCGCCCCGACGCCGGCGCAGATGGCGGCCTTCGGCGATCTGCTGGGCAAGGCGGACCGGCCGCTGCTGGTCGTCGGCGGTTCCCGCTGGAGGGAGGAATCGGTCGCCGCCCTCCGGGACTTCGCCGAGCGGCTGTCGTTGCCGGTCGCTGTCACCTTCCGCCGCCAGATGCTGTTCGACCACGGACACCCGCTCTATGCCGGCGACATCGGACTGGGCATCAATCCGAAGCTGGCGGCGCTGGTCAAGGACAGCGACCTGCTGATCCTGCTGGGCGACCGCTTCTCCGAAGTGCCGTCGCAGGGCTACGGGCTGCTCGGCAGTCCCGATCCCGGCAAGGCGGTGGTCCACATCCACCCCGGAGCGGAGGAGATCGGCCGCGTCTATCGCCCGACGCTCGGCATGGTCGCCACCCCGGCCGCTTTCCTTGAGGCGACGGCCGCACTCTCCGCAACGGCGAAGCCCGGCTGGGCCGCCCGCGCCGACGCTGCGCACGCCGCCTACGAGGCCTGGAGCACACCGCCCGACGCCGGTCCGGGCGACGTGCAGATGGGCCGCATCATGGCCTGGCTGGACGAGCGGCTGGAGCCTGACGCCGTCTTCACCAACGGCGCCGGCAACTACGCCACCTGGATCCACCGCTTCCACCGCTTCCGCCGCTTCGGCACCCAGGTGGCGCCGGCCTGCGGTTCCATGGGCTATGGCCTGCCCGCCGCCATCGCCGCCAAGCTGCAGCACCGCACCCGCGACGTGCTGTGCTTCGCCGGCGACGGCTGCTTCCAGATGACCGGGCTGGAGTTCGGCACCGCCGTGCAGGAGGGCGCCGCCGTCATCGTGCTGCTGGTCGACAACGGCATGTACGGCACCATCCGCATGCACCAGGAGCGCGAATATCCCGGCCGCGTGTCCGGCACGCAGCTGAAGAACCCCGATTTCGCCGCCTTCGCCCGCGCCTATGGCGGCCATGGCGAGACGGTGGAGACCACCGACCAGTTCGCCCCGGCCTTCGAGCGCGCCCGCGCGTCCGGCCTGCCGGCGATCATCCACATCAAGCTCGACCCCGAAGCCCTGACCCCCAGCCGGACGCTGTCCGAAATCCGTGNTCTCCCGGGACGGGAGAGGGACCATCCAACGCCTCGCTTTTTGACCCAAGGAGCCACCCCGGTGCAGCACAGCGACATCCTCTCCCGTTTCGGCCTGACCTCCAGCGGAGCCGGGCTCACCGCCCGGTCCCCGGTGGACGGCGCCACGCTCGCCACGGTGGCGGAGACCACGCCCTCGCAGGTGTCTGACATCGTCGCCAACGCCGCCCGCGCCTTCGAGGCATGGCGCTCCGTGCCGGCCCCGCGCCGCGGCGAGCTGGTCCGCCTGCTGGGCGAGGAGCTGCGCGCCGCCAAGGAGGATCTCGGCCGTCTGGTTTCGCTGGAAGCCGGCAAGATCTACCAGGAAGGCCTGGGCGAAGTGCAGGAGATGATCGACATCTGCGACTTCGCCGTCGGCCTGTCGCGCCAGCTCTACGGCCTGACCATCGCGTCGGAGCGTCCGGGCCATTCCATGCGCGAGACCTGGCACCCGGCCGGTCCCTGCCTCGTCATCTCCGCCTTCAACTTCCCGGTGGCGGTGTGGTCGTGGAACGCGGCGCTGGCGCTGGTCTGCGGCGACCCGGTCGTCTGGAAGCCGTCGGAGAAGACCCCGCTGACCGCCGCCGCCTGCCAGGTGATCTTCGACCGCGCCGTCGCCCGCTTCGGCGATGCGCCGGCCAACCTGTCCCAGCTCGTCCAGGGCGGCCGTGAGATCGGAGAGGCGCTGGTCGCCCATCCCGGCTTCCCCATCGTCTCGGCCACCGGCTCGACCCGCATGGGCCGCGAGGTCGCCAAGGTGGTGGCGGAGCGCTTCGGCCGCTCGATCCTGGAGCTGGGCGGCAACAACGCCATGATCGTGGCGCCGTCGGCCGATCTCGACATGGCGCTCCGCGCCATCCTGTTCTCCGCCGTCGGGACCTGCGGCCAGCGCTGCACCACGCTGCGCCGGCTGATCGTCCACCGCTCGGTCAAGGACCAGCTGCTGCCGCGCCTGAAGGCGGCCTATGCCTCGGTGCCGATCGGCAGCCCGCTGGAGTCCGGCGTGCTGATGGGCCCGCTGGTCGATGCCGATGCCTTCAAGGCGATGCAGCGCGCGCTGGAGACCGCGAAGGCCGAGGGCGGCACGGTCACGGGCGGCGAGCGCACGCTGACCGACCGCTTCCCCGATGCCTACTACGTCACCCCGGCCATCGTCGAGATGCCGGCCCAGACCGACGTGGTGCGTCACGAGACCTTCGCGCCGATCCTCTACGTCCTGACCTACGACACGCTGGAGGAGGCCATCGCGCTGCAGAACGCGGTGCCGCAGGGGCTGTCCTCCTGCATCTTCTCCACCGACGTCCGCGAGACGGAGCGCTTCCTGTCGGCCGCCGGGTCCGACTGCGGCATCGCCAACGTCAACATCGGCCCCAGCGGTGCGGAGATCGGCGGCGCCTTCGGCGGCGAGAAGGAGACCGGCGGCGGCCGCGAATCCGGCTCCGACTCCTGGAAGGCCTATATGCGCCGCCAGACCGCGACGGTGAACTACTCCTCGGCGCTGCCGCTGGCCCAGGGGATCAAGTTCGAGCTGGGCTGAGGCCACAACACCACAGCCCGCGGCGTCATCGCCCCTTGCGACCGGCACAGCCTGGCGCGACGCTTCCGCCATGAACGGTCGGGAGCATGGGGCGATGGCGGACGCGGCAGCTCATACGCGTCCGGCACGCCTGCAGGCCCTGCGGGCGGCGCCGCGATTGCTGGCGGCGCAATGAGGTGACGGTGCGGCTCGACCGCGGGCTGTTGCGCCATGTCGCCCGCGACCGCGGCCGCGATCCACGTTCCTTCGCCATCGATCTGCATACCGCGACCGTGCCGGACGAAGGCATGGACGGGCAGGTCCGCAAAATCCCGTAGAAATGGCGCGGCCCTTTCGCCGCCGAGCGTCCCTGCCGGGAACTCTCCCTCGCTCCATCGCGGAGGAACCGGAACAGTCCGCTCCATCCGAAACGGCAGAGCCTGCACCGCCCCGCGCACCTTGGCTTGTTGGGGCGCGGCCAATCGCCGCAGGATAAGTCCGCCTTTCTCCTATGCACACCAAAAGCCCTTCTCCCCTCGCAGGAGAAGGGCTTTTCAGCGATCCAGCTCCAACATTGGCACCCGCTCCCTCTGTGGCCTCCTCCCGGCCCACCCGCCTGCTGTCCTACATCGGCCTCGGCCATGGGATGACGGCGCTGCGGAACCCGACCGGGCGATTCCATGGGGGCAGGGTTTGATTTGACGCAATGCCGCAACGCAACGAAGGGGGCTATGCTGGGGTCAGGTGGTCGATCTGGTTGACGCATTGCCCTCCCCCCCCATGGCGCCGCCCCACGGGAGAAATCCACGGGAGCATCCGGGCGCCCCTTCCCCCGCCCGCCGGGGGAAGGCCGGGTGGGGCCTTGAAGCCGCAGCACAGCCGCAGCGCTGCCCTCATCGCCGCCATTCCGCACGGTTCCCGTTCCGCCCAATCGGCCGGAGTGACCATGTCCGTCCAAACCCCCGCGCGACCATCTGCCGATCCGATTGCCGCTCCGATATCCGCCCCGGCTGCAGGCCGGGTTGTCGCCGTCCGCGGCTCCGTCATCGACATCCGCTTTCCCGAAACGGCGCTGCCGCCGCTGTTCGGCGCGGTGGAGATCCTGTGGGACGGTCCCGAGCGGCTGGTGGCGGAAGTGCAGAGCCATCTCGACGCCGCCACAGTCCGCGCAATCGCGCTGCAGGGCACCTCCGGCCTGCGGCGCGGCACGCCGGCCCGCTCCACCGGCGGCCCGCTGACCGCGCCGGTGGGTGAGGCGGTGCTGGGCCGGCTGCTCGACGTCATGGGGCTGGCGCGCGACGACGGGCCGGAACTGCCGCCCGACACGCCGCGCGCGCCCATCCACCGTCCGCCTCCGCCGTTGGCCCGGCGCAGTCCGCGCCGCGACCCGATGGAGACCGGCATCAAGGTGATCGACCTGCTGGCACCGCTGGCCCGCGGCGGCAAGGCGGCGATGTTCGGCGGCGCCGGGGTCGGCAAGACCGTGCTGGTGATGGAGCTGATCCGCAAGATGGTGGAGCGCCACACCGGCATCTCGGTCTTCGCCGGCATCGGCGAACGCTCCCGCGAGGGACAGGAATTGTGGGAGGAGATGAAGCGCTCCGGCGTGCTCGACCGCACCGCGCTTGTCTTCGGCCAGATGAACGAGCCGCCGGGCGCGCGCTGGCGCGTCGGCCTGACCGCGCTGACCATCGCCGAGCATTTCCGCGACGAGAAGATGCTCGACGTGCTTTTGCTGATGGACAATGTCTTCCGCTTCGTCCAGGCCGGTGCGGAGGTGTCGGGCCTGCTCGGCCGCCTGCCGTCGCGCGTCGGCTACCAGCCCACGCTGGCCAGCGAGATCGCCGAGCTGGAGGAGCGGGTGGCCTCCACCCCCGGCGCGGTGGTGACGGCGATCCAGGCGGTCTATGTCCCCGCCGACGATTTCACCGATCCCGCGGTGGCGGAGCTGTTCAGCCATCTCGACAGCTCCATCGTGCTGTCGCGCGCCATGGCGGCGGAAGGGCTCTATCCGGCGGTGGACCCGCTCAGTTCCACCTCCAGCCTCCTCGACCCGCTGGTGGTGGGGGAGGCGCATTACCGGCTGGCGGAGGATGTGCGCAGGACCATCGCCCATTACCGCGACCTGCAGGACGTCATCGCATTGCTGGGCATGGAGGAGCTGAGCGCCGCCGACCGTCTGGCCGTGCGCCGCGCCCGCCGCCTGCAGCGCTTCCTGACCCAGCCCTTCCTGGTGACGGAGGCTTTCACCGGCCATGGCGGCGTCAGCGTGCCGCTGGACGAGACGCTGAAGGGCTGCCGCGCGATCCTGGACGGCGAGGGCGACGACTGGGCCGAAAGCGCCTTCTTCATGACCGGCACCCTGGACCAGGTGCGCGAGCGCGACCGCGCCGGGAGGGGAACATGAGCGAGAATCCGGGGACATCCCCCTC
Organism: Azospirillum humicireducens; assembly: GCF_001639105.2. Lineage (NCBI taxonomy): Bacteria > Pseudomonadati > Pseudomonadota > Alphaproteobacteria > Rhodospirillales > Azospirillaceae > Azospirillum > Azospirillum humicireducens. Next base: position 245,561 of record NZ_CP028907.1, on the reverse strand, counting down.
TCCCCCTGGGGAGAGGGAATCCCGGCGGGGGCGAACCAGCGACCTCTCCCTCATCGTCACCACCCCCACCTCCGTCGCCGCCCGGCTCACCGGCCTCCGCCATCTGCGGGCGGAGGATGCCAGCGGCGCCTTCGGCGTCTGGCCCGGCCATGCCGACCTGCTGACCGCCCTGGCGATCTCCGTCGTCAGCTGGCGCACCGCCGACGGGCGCGAGGGTCATTGCGCCGTGCGCGGCGGCGTGCTGACCATCCACGACGGCGCCCGGATCGCCGTGGCGACACGGGAGGCGGTGGTCGGCGACGACCTGCACGCCCTGGAGCGCGACGTGCTTGCCCGCTTCCGCCGCAACCGCGAGGAGGAGGGGGAGGCGCACAGCGGCGCCCGCCGCATGCATCTGGCGGCGATCCGCCACATCCTGGCCTATCTGCGCCCCGGTCGCCGCCCCTCCGGCCCCTTTACCCCCACTCCCGACAGCGGGGAGGAGGCGCCATGAGCGACGACAAGGATCCGCTTCCCGGCAGCGTCCGCCGCCATCGCGAAAGGCGGGAGCGCTGGGACCGCGAGGGCGAACGGCCGATGGGCCGCAACCTCGCCCTGATCGGCGCGCTGGGCTGGCTGGTGATCGTGCCGACGCTGGCCGGCCTGTTCGCCGGGCGCTGGCTCGACGAACGGGCGGGCGGCGGGATTTTCTGGACGGCGGCGCTGCTGTTCGCGGGCGTGGCGCTCGGCGGATGGCTCGCCTGGAGCCGTATCGAGCAGGAGCGTTGACGCGATGACAGCCCCCTATCTCCTTCCCATCCTGGCCGGGACCCTGGCGGGGCTGGTGTTGGGAACCCTGTTCTTCCGTGGTCTGGCGGCGACCGCGCGCCTCTATGTGTCCGGTGGGGTCAGGCGGGCGGTCCCGCTCTACCTGCTGCGGTTGGCATGCGCCACCGCCGGCTTCACCCTCGCCGCCCTGTGGGGCGGGGCGGAGGCGCTGCTGGCCATGCTGGCCGGATTCCAGCTGGCCCGCAGCCTCGTGGTCCGGCGCGAAAAGCGGGCGGAGGCGGGAAGGCCATGACGGACTCGCCCCTGACGACGCCGATTGTCTTCCTGCTGGGACCGGTCCCGGTCACGCTGCCGGTCGTCGTCACCTGGGGACTGATGGCGGCCATGACGCTGGGCTCCGCCCTGGCGACGCGGCGCCTGCGGGTGGAGCGGCCGGGCCGCGTCCAGACCGTGCTGGAGCTGGTGGTGGAGACCCTGCGCCGCCAGATCGCCGAGACGATGCAGGCCGACGCCACGCCCTTCCTGCCGCTGCTGGGCACGCTGTTCCTCTATCTGGCGGTCGCCAACCTGTCCGGATTGGTGCCGGGGCTGAAGGCGCCGACCGCCTTCCTGGAGACGGCGGCAGCGCTGGCGCTGGTCGTGCTGCTGGCCTCGCAGGCGCTCGGCATCCGCCGCCGCGGCCTGTGGCCCTACCTGAAGGGCTTCGCCCACCCCACCCCGCTGCTGCTGCCGCTGAACATCCTGTCGGAACTGACGCGCGCCTTCTCGCTGTCGGTCCGCCTGTTCGGCAACGTGATGAGCGGGGAGTTCGTCATCGCCATCGTGCTGTCGCTGGCCGGCCTGTTCGTGCCGGTGCCGCTGATGGCGCTGGAGCTGCTGCTGGGCCTCGTCCAGGCGTACATCTTCACCGTGCTGGCCGCAGTCTTCATCGGCGGCGCGGTCGGAACCATAGAAAAGGGATAGGAATCATGGATGTCCATTCGATCAGCATCCTCGGCGCCGCCCTGGCCGTCTCGGTCGGGGCCATCGGGCCGGCCCTGGCGGAGGGACGCGCCGTCGCCGCCGCGATGGAGGCCATCGCCCGCCAGCCGGAAGCCGCCAACACCCTGTCGCGCACCCTGTTCGTCGGTCTGGCGATGATCGAGACGATGGCGATCTACTGCCTCGTCGTGGCGCTGCTTCTGCTGTTCGCCAACCCCTTCGCCTGACCGCGGCATTTCCGGAGCCCGTCATGCACATCGACGGTTGGACGATTCTGCTCCAGGCGGTCAATTTCCTGATCCTGGTCTGGCTGCTGCGCCGCTTCCTCTACCGCCCGGTCCTGGCGGTGATCGCCGAGCGGCAGGCCGCCACCGAGCGCGTCCGCAGCGAGGCCGAGGCCGCGCGCCAAGCCGCCGAAGCCGCAAGCCGGAGCCTGGAGGACCAGCGCGCAGCCCTGCCGGCCGAACGCGACCGCCTGATCGCCGCCGCCCGCGCCGAGGCCGAGGCCGAACGCGCCGCACTGCTCGACCGGGCGCGGATCGAGGCCGACCATGCGCTGGAGGAGGCCCGCAACCGGCTGGCCGACGAGCGGGCACAGGCGCTGGGCGCCTTGCAACGCCACGCCGCCGATCTCGGCACGCAGCTGGCGACCCGGCTTGTGCGCGACGCCCCATGCGGCACCCTGACCCGACCGCTGCTGGAGGAAGCCTGCGCGGCGGTGGAGGCGCTGCCCGCCGACCGGCGCCATGCCCTCGGGGACGGGACAGAGCCGGTGCCGGTGCGTCTCGCCGCGGCCGGCCCGCTGCCGGACGAGGATGTCGCCCATGCCCGCGACCGGTTGGCGGCGGCATTGGACCGGCCTGTGGCGCTGGAACTGACCGAGGATCCGTCGCTGATCGCCGGTGTGGAGCTGCATTTCGCCCACAGCGTCGTCCGCCGCAGCTGGAAACAGACGCTTGCCGAGGCGAAGGAGGAGATGACCCGTCATGACTCCGCAAGAACCGATGCCGGCGCCCTCGCTTGAGGATGCGCTCGACGCCTGGATGCCGGGCGCGCTGCGCCGGCTGGACGGGCTGGACACCGCCGCGCGGCTGGAATCGGTCGGGCGGGTGGAGTCGGTCGGCGACGGCATCGCCCATGTTTCCGGCCTGCCCGATGTGCGGGTGGACGAGCTGCTGCTGTTCTCCGGCGGCGTCGCCGGGCTCGCCATGGATCTGGATGACCGGATCGGCTGCATCCTGCTGGGCGACGCCACGCCGGTCTCTGCCGGCGGCACCGTCCACGGCACCGGAACGGTCCTGCGCGTGCCGGTCGGCGACCGGCTGATGGGGCGGGTGGTCGATCCGCTCGGCAACCCGCTGGACGACGGTCCGCCCATCGAGGCCGACGGGTGGGAGCCGGTGGAACGCCCCGCCCCGACCATCGCCGAGCGCGCGGCGGTGTCCGAACCGCTGCTGACCGGCACCGCGGCGATCGACGCCATGTTTCCGCTCGGCCGCGGCCAGCGCGAGCTGCTGATCGGCGACCGCGCCACCGGCAAGACCGCCATCGCGGTGGACGCCATCCTCAACCAGACCGGCGGAGACGTGTTCTGCGTCTATGTCGCCGTCGGCCAGAAGGCGTCGGGCGTGCGCGCGGCCATCGAGGCGGTGCGCCAGGGCGGCGCTGCGGCGCGCACCCTGTTCGTCATCGCCGCCGCCGATTCCGCCCCCGGCCTGCAATGGCTGGCGCCCTATGCCGGCTTCACCATGGCCGAGCATTTCCGCGACAGCGGACGCCACGCCCTGGTGATCGTCGACGACCTGACCAAGCATGCGGCGGTCCACCGTCAGTTGTCGCTCCTGCTGCGCCGTCCGCCGGGGCGGGAGGCCTATCCGGGCGACGTCTTCTACCTGCACAGCCGTCTGCTGGAACGGGCGGCCAAGCTCAGCCCGGCCAGGGGCGGCGGGTCGCTGACCGCGCTGCCCATCGCCGAGACCCAGGGCGGCAACCTGTCGGCCTACATCCCGACCAACCTGATCTCCATCACCGACGGCCAGGTCTGCCTCGACGCCAAGCTGTTCTACGAGGGTCAGAAGCCGGCGGTCGACATCGGCCGCAGCGTGTCGCGCGTCGGCGGCAAGGCGCAGCCGCCGGTCCTGCGCACCCTGGCCGAACCGCTGCGGCTCGACTACGCCCAGTTCCTCGAACTGGAGGTCTTCACCCGCTTCGGCGGTCTGGTGGACGAGCGGACACGCAAGGCGGTGGAGCATGGCCAGCGCATGCGCGCCCTGCTGGCCCAGCGCCATCTGTCGCCCCGCCCACTGGCGGTCCAGGCGGCGCAGCTGCTGGCGCTGGCCGACGGCACGCTGGACGGGATGCGGCTGGAGGCGATGGCGCATTTCCAGGCGGCACTGGCGGGCTTGGTCGCCGCCCACCCGCCGCATATCGGCGATACGCTCGACGACGCAACCAAGGCGGTCCTGCGCGACCTGATTGCGCAAGCTGTCTCGGGCTTGACCGGAGAGGCGCCATGACCGAACGGCTGGCGGAGGTCGAGGCACGCCGCGCCAGCGTGCAGGATCTGGAGGCCGTGACCGACGTCATGCGCTCTCTCGCCGCCATGCGGCTGCAACAGGCGCTCGGCACTCTGGCCGGCACCCGCGCCTATGCCGAGGCGATCGCCGGGGCGCTGACCCAGGCCACGGCCTTGCAGGACGACGCGCCGCCGCACTGGCCCGTCAACGGACACGGCCAGTGCGCCTGGGTGCTGTTCGCACCGGAGCACGGCTTCGTCGGCGCCTTCGCCGAAAAGCTGGTCGATGCGGGGCTGGCGGCACCGCCGGGCTGCGCCTTGTGGGTGGCGGGGTCGCGCGGCGCCGCCCTGCTGGAGGAACGCGGCCGTCCGCCGGCCTGGGCCACGGCGATGGCGACCAACACCGACGCCGTCACCGCCACCGCCCGGCGCATCGCCGAGGAACTCTACCAAGCGGCGGCGGACGGACGGCTGGGCCGGGTGGAGCTGCTCTACGGCCGGACCGATGCGGGTGCGCCGCCGGAGCTGGTGCGCCGTCCCCTGCTGCCGCTCGGGCTGCCGCGCGACGGCGCCCGGACGGTGCCGCCGCTGATCAACATGCCGCCCCGCGACCTGATCGCCCGGCTGGTTGACGAGTATGTCTTCGCCCTGCTGGCCGATGCCGCGATGGAGAGCTTCGCCGCCGAGAACGCCGCGCGCCTGTCCACCATGATGACGGCCCGCCACAACATCGAAACCACGCTGGACGAACTGACCGCCACAGCGCGCCACCTGCGCCAGGAACAGGTCACGAATGAGCTGATCGAACTGGTGTCGGGGGCCGAGGCGATGGGGTGAGGAAAATGCCCTCTCCCGCCAAGATCCCTTCTCCCCCCTGGGGAGAAGGTTAGGATGAGGGNGTGAGCGGGGGGGAGAGGGAGACACGGGAGGGAACCGCAAACGCCACCAGCAGTTCCGCCGCCACCAGGGCCGCGATCACCTCCGGCCGCTTGTCGCCGGTCAGCGCGGCGCCGATGGGACAGGTCAGCCCCTCCAGCGCTTGCACATCCCGCCCCCGCGCCCGGAACCAGCGCTCGAACTTCGCCCGTTTCGTCGCCGAGCCGATCATGCCGACATAGGCGGCGTCGCCCCGCCGCAGCGCCGCCTCGGCGATCTCGAAATCCAGGGCATGGCTGTGGGTCAGCACCAGATAGCCCGCCCCGGCCGGAGCCCCCGCCAGCGGGTCGAGCGGGCTGTCGGTCAGGATGCGCTCCACGCCCGCCGGTATCGTTTCGGGAAACTCCTGCGCCCGGCCGTCGATCCACAGCAGACGCAGCGGCAGCGGGGCGAAGGCCGTCGCCATGGCCCGTCCGACATGGCCGGCACCGAACAGCAGCAGGGTCGGCCGCGCCTCCCGCGCCCGGCGCTCCCGGTCCTGCAAGGCGGCGACGGTGCCGCCATCGGCCCGCTCCAGCCGCAGCACGACATGCCCGCCGCAGCATTGCCCGGTCGCCGGCCCCAGGGGGAGGTCGAGCGTTTCGGCGGCGGTGCCGTCCTCCAGCATCCGCCGCGCGGTGGCGATGGCGGTCCATTCCAGCCGCCCGCCGCCGACCGTTCCGGCGCAGGCCTCCCGCCCCACCAGCATGCCGGCCCCCTCCTCCCGCGGGGTGGAGCCGCGCGCCTCGGCGACGGTCACGAGGATGGCCGGCGCGCCTTGGGTCAGCCAGTTGGAGAGGGTGGTGGAGAGGATCGTCATGGTTGCCGGGGAACCGCCACCCGCTCCCGCAGCGCCGCAATACACCTCAGCACCCGCTCCGGCGTGGCCGGCGCATCCAGTCTCGGACAGACCCGGTGCCCGGCGACGCTCGCCACCGCGTCGGACAGGGCGTGGAACACCGACATGCCCAGCATGAAGGGCGGCTCGCCCACCGCCTTGGAGCGGAAGATGCTGTCCTCGCGGTTCGGCGCATTCTCCAGCAGCGCGACGTTGAAGATGCGTGGACGGTCGGAGCAGGCCGGGATCTTGTAGGTGCTGGGCGCATGGGTGCGCAGGCGGCCCTGCCCGTCCCACCACAGCTCCTCCATGGTCAGCCAGCCCATGCCCTGGACGAAGCCGCCTTCGATCTGCCCCTTGTCGATGGCCGGGTTCAGCGAGCGGCCGCAATCGTGCAGGATGTCAACCCGGTCGACGACATATTCGCCGGTCAGCGTGTCCACCGTCACCTCGGCGCAGGCCGCGCCATAGGCGAAATAGTAAAACGGCGTGCCGCGCCCAGCCGCGCGGTCCCAATGGATCTTCGGCGTCTTGTAGAATCCGGTGGCCGACAGCTGGACCCGCGCCATATAGGCGGCGCGCACCAGCTCGGCGAAGCTCATGTCATGGTCGCCGACCCGCACACGGTTGCGCTCGAACCGCACCGCGTCGGGTGCCACCCCCCACTTTTCCGCCGCGAAGGCGACCAGCCGCTCCCTGATGGTCCGCGCCGCCGCCTGTGCCGCCTTGCCGTTCAGGTCGGAGCCCGACGACGCAGCGGTGGCCGAGGTGTTGGGAACCTTGCCGGTGCTGGTGGCGGTCGGGCGGATGGTGGAGATGTCGACCTGGAACTCCTCGGCCACCACCTGGGCGACCTTGGTGTAGAGCCCCTGCCCCATCTCGATGCCGCCATGGTTCAGCTGGATGCTGCCGTCGGTGTAGACATGGACCAGCGCGCCGGCCTGATTGTAATGGCTGGCGGTGAAGGAGATGCCGAACTTCACCGGGGTCAGCGCCAGCCCCTTGCGCAGGATGCGGCTGTTGGCGTTGAAAGCGCGGATCTCCTCCCGCCGCGTCCAGTAACCGCTGCTCTCCTCAAGCTGCGCCACCAGCTCAGGCAGGATGTTGTCGGTGACGGTCTGGTGGTAGGGCGTCAGGTTGCGCTCCCCTCCCTCGGCATCCGTCCCGTAGAAGTTCCGCTTGCGGATTTCCAGCGGGTCCTTGCCCAGCGCGAAGGCGATCTCGTCGATCGCCCGTTCCGCCGCGACCATGCCCTGCGGGCCGCCGAAGCCCCGGAACGCCGTATTGGATACCGTGTTGGTCTTCAGCGGCAGCGATTCCAGCCGCGCCGCCGGATAGAAATAGCCGTTGTCGGCATGGAACAGCGCACGGTCGGTCACCGGCCCCGACAGGTCGGCGGCATAGCCCGCTCGTGCCGCGAACAGCATGTCGACGCCCTGGATCAGCCCGCTGTCGTCGAAGCCGACGCGATAGTCGATCTCGAAATCATGGCGCTTGCCGGTGATCTGGAAATCGTCGTCGCGGTCGGGACGCAGCTTGGCGGCGCGGCCGGTGCGCTTGGCGACCAGCGCGGTGCAGGCGGCGAACAGGTTCGATTGAGTCTCCTTCCCGCCGAAGCCGCCGCCCATCCGCCGCACCTCCACCGTCACCGCGGCGCTGGGCAGGTCCAGCACATGGGCGACGATGTGCTGCACCTCGGTCGGGTGCTGGGTGGAGACATGGATCAGCACCTCGCCATCCTCGCCCGGCACCGCCATGGCGATCTGGCTTTCCAGGTAGAAATGCTCCTGCCCGCCGATGGCGAGCCGCCCCTCCACCCGGTGAGGCGCCGCGGCCAGCGCCGCATCGGCGTCGCCGACCCGGAGCGTCATTGGCGCTGTCACCAGCGTCCGCTCGCCGTCGCGGGCGGCGGCGATGGTCAGGACGGCCGGCAGATCCTCATACTCGATCACCGCCAGTTTGGCGGCGCGGCGGGCCTGGTCGCGGGTTTCGGCGGCGACGGCGAAGATCGGCTGGCCGACATGCTCGACCAGGGTCGAGGCGAACAGCGGCTCGTCATGCTTGCCCAGGCAGCCGATGTCGTTCACCCCCGGCACGTCCTCGGCGGTGAAGACCGCCACCACGCCCGGAGCCTGCCTGACCGGCGACAGGTCGATGGAGCGGATGCGCGCATGCGCCCGGCTGCTCAGCCCCAGATAGACATGCAGCAGCCCGGCCGGCTCGGCGATATCGTCGACATAGACCGCCTCGCCGCTGACATGCTTATGCGCGCTTTCATGCCGACGGGAGTCGTGGACGGCGCCCTCGATCCGGGCCGCAGGCACGATTGGGGTCGTCACGTCAGGCATGGGCAAGCCTCCGGTCGCCGACGAGACGGGTGTCCGCCGCCGGGTCGCTGGTCTCGACATACAGCTTCATCAGCAAATTCGCGGCCACCATGGAGCGATAGCCCGCGCTGGCCCGCCAATCGCTCAGCGGCGTGTAGTCGCCGGCCAGCGCATCCATCGCCTGGACCACCGTTTCCTCCGTCCAATGACGGCCCAGCAGCACCGCTTCGGCCCCGGCGGCGCGTTTGGGCGTGCCGGCCATGCCGCCGAAGGCGATGCGGATGTCGGCCACCCGCCCCTCGCCATCCAGCGTCAGGCGGAAGGCACCGCAGACGGCGGAGATGTCCTGGTCGAAACGCTTGGCGATCTTGTAGGCACGGAAACGCACGCCCGCCGCCGGTTTGGGCAGGATCACCGCCTCGACGAACTCACCCTCGCGGCGGTCCTGCTTGCCGTATTCGATGAAGAAATCCTCCAGCGGCAACTCGCGTGTCTCGTCGCCGCGCCGCAGCCGCAGGGTGGCGCCGCAGGCGATCAGTGCCGGCGGGCTGTCGCCGATGGGGGAGCCATTGGCGATGTTGCCGCCGATGGTGCCCATGTTGCGCACCTGCTCCGCTCCGATGCGGCGGATCAGCTCGCCGAAATCGGGATAGAGCGCGGCGATCCGCTCCGCCGCATCGCTGTAGGTCACGCCGGCCCCGATCGCCAGCGCATCGCCGCGATCCTCGATCCGCCGCAGGTCGCGGACCCGGCCGGTGTAGATGACGGTCGCCAGCACGCGCTGGAACTTGGTCACCCACAGCCCGACATCGGTCGCGCCGGCCACGATGGTGGCGCCCGGATTGTCGAGCAGGAGCTGCGCCAGTTGCGGCACGGTGGCAGGCGCCAGGAACCGCCGCCCACCGGCGCCGACGCTGAGAATCTCCCCGTCGCGCAGGGCCGTCAGCTTCTCCGCCCACGCCTCACGGTCGGCGAAACGGTCAGCATCCCGGTCGCCGATGTCGTACATGGCATGCGCGGCGCGGACGATGGGCTCATAGCCGGTGCAGCGGCACAGGTTGCCGGCCAGCGCGTCGTCGATCCGCTGCCCGTCCGGCCGCTCCTCGTTCAGGTAGAGCGCCAGCAGCGACATGACGAAGCCCGGCGTGCAGAATCCGCATTGCGAGCCGTGGCAATCGACCATCGCCTGCTGCACCGGGTGCAGCGCGCCGTCCGGTCCCTTCAGATGCTCCACCGTCAGCAGCCGGCAGCCGTCCAGCGTGGCGAGGAAGCGGATGCAGGCGTTCACCGCCTCGTAACGCAGCCTGTCGCCGTCCAGCCGCCCGACCACCACGGTGCAGGCGCCGCAATCGCCCTCCGCACAGCCTTCCTTGGTGCCGACCCGCCGTTCCGACAGCCGTAGCCAATCCAGCACCGTCAAGGTCGGATCGACCGTCTCGATCTCCCGAAGCTCGTCGCCGAGATAGAAGCGGAGGCGCTGGCGCATGGCTGCTCCCGATGAACTGGTGACGATGTGACGCAGTATTTCACCGACGTTAACTCTGTCACCAGATCGGCAGCGCGGGAAAGAGTTTCAAATGAATTGCAAAGGAGGGGGCATTCAAAGCCAACCCTCACGCACTCCCCTCCGGCGTCATCACCGCCAACCCCCCGTCCGCCCGCACCGACGCCAGGGTCAGCGCATGCCAGTAGAGGTCCAGCAGCGCCGCCGGCATGCCGCCCTGCTCATGACCCTCCATCGGCAGGACGGCGGCGGCGTGGGCCAGTGCCGCGGTGGCGGCGTTCGGGCTGCGCGATACCGCATCGCCCAGCAGCCCCAGCGTCTGGCCGAGCGCCGCCGCGTCGAACCGCAGAAGTGCCGGCGGCACGGTGATCTGCGCCTCTCCCCCGCGCAACCGGCCAACGGCGATGTAGACATGCAGCAGGTCGGGCCGCTCCTCCGGCCGCAGCAGGGCGGCGACGATGCGGTTGCCGGTCAGCGGGCCGCTGCCGTCGAACTCGTACATGGTGGCGCGCTCGCCCTGCCGGGTGGCGGCGAGGCCGGCGAGGCGCGCGGTCAGCGGCTCCCCGGCGCGGCGGGCGGCCTCGTCGAACAGGGCGGGATGGCTGCCGCCTTCGCTCAGCACCACCAGCGGCGCGTCGGTCGCCGCGGCGGCGGCCAGCAACCGGGCCAGAACGGCGAAGGGATCGGTCCCCACCTCACCCGCTTCCGCCTCCAGCAGGCCGGCACCCCGGCGCAGCATGGCCTCGGCGAAGCTGATGTCGATATCCATGGCCCCAACCCTTTCGCTTTTCTCGAAACCCGGCCCGTTTTAGGACGGGGCGCCTCCTCCGCTCAATGGTAACCGAAGCTGCCCGTCACCTTTCCGCGGAACACCCAATAGGAATAGGCGGTGTAGCCCAGGATCGCCGGGATCAGGTGCGGCCACAGGCTGATGGCGAGGCCGAGGTAGGACAGGGCGAACAGCGCCATCGACAGCACGGAGGGCGCCACCTCCCGGCTGTTGTCGATGGCCCGCCACAGGGCGATGGCCAGCACCGCGGTGACGATGGGCATGCCGCCGACCAGCACGCGGTGGAACCAGTCGCTGCCATACAGCAGACCGCGGAAACGCAGCACCAGAGATCGTGGACGCGAACTGAATCCGCGACAGGATCAATGGATCGAGCTCCATGGCCGCCGCCTCATATTGTTTGGGCGCGAGGAAACGCTTGCGCCGGGCGATTGCCCGGCGCCGATGTGGCAGGAGGCCATGCAGAGTGTGCGGCTGCCGCGGAAAGGGGACTGGCCTTTCAGGCTTAAACCCGACAGCACAAGGGTTTGGAGGGACATACGGAGTGTTTGGGGCCGGTCAGTGGGGCGGATAGACCGCGGTGATGCCGGAAATGATCGTCTGCGCGGCCAGCGCCGCCAACACGATGCCCAGCACCCGGCTGACCGTGTGGATCACCGTGCGGCCCAGCAGCCGCCCGACCCGGTCGGCGCCCAGCAGGATCAGCGTCACCCCGCCGATCACCGTCGCCGCCGCGCCCAGCACGCTGATCTGTCCCGCCACCGTGCCGCCGGTGCGGTCCATCAGCAGCAGGATGGAGGTGATGGCGCCCGGCCCGGCGATCAGCGGCACCGCCAGCGGGAAAACGGCGATGTCGTGCGCGTCCTCGTCGGTCATCGCCTCGCCGGTGTCGCGCTCCTTCCGTTCGGAGCGTTTGGCGAACAGCATCTCGAAGGCGATCCAGAACAGCAGCGCCCCGCCGGCGATGCGGAAGGCCGGCATTTCGATGGACAGGGTCTGCAGCACGACCTTGCCGAAATAGGCGAAGAAGACCAGAACCACGAAGGCGATGGCGGTGCCGCGCAGCGCGATGATCCGCTTGTGGCGGTCGTCGAAGCCGCGGGTCAGCGCGATGAACAGCGGCACCAGCCCCGGCGGATCGACGACGACGAAAAAGACGACGAGATTGCTGATGTAGTCCGACAAAGCCGGCTCCAGCCTGATGGGATCGTGGATTGGGTGGCGACGATCATAGGCTTGGCGGTGCGGAGTGTCACGCCTCCGCCAGGGCATGGGCGAACGCCTCCAGCCCCTGGACGCCGGCCGGGGTCAGAGCGTAGGTGCCGCGCCCGACACGCTCGAACCAGCCATAGACGTTGCGCTGCAGCATCGGCCCGACATCCTTCGGCGCCCCGGCCTTGCGCAGCGCCGCGACGGTCAGCGGTCCGCCGCCCAGCAGGCGGGCGATGCGCAGCGCGTCCTGGCGGTAGGCGGTGACGATGGCGACGCGGGTGGAACCGCCGCGGTTGGGATCTCCCACCCGGCGGGCATGCTCGCCAAGCAGCCGGTGGGTGCGCTTCCTGTCCTTGCGCGGCGTGTAGGGAACCGGATCGAGCAGCACGGCGACGCGCTGCCCCTCCGCCAGTCCGAGGTCGACCATCAGCAGGCCGAGCCCCAGCCGGCGGCAGAGCTTCTTCACGTCGCTGTCGAGAGGCGACGGCCCGGTCGCCTTGCGCCCCGGCTGCGGCACGGCGAGATAGACGCTGTCGCTGACCGCCAGCCGGTCCACCCCCTGGAGCACGAGGTCGAGGGTGAAGCGCTTCTTCAGCTCGACGATCACCGGCGGCTCGTCCCCGCGCGTGGCGACGAGATCGCAGCCGCGGATCTCCGCCTTCACATCGTAGCCCTGGGCTTCGAGGAAGGCTTTGACCGGGGCATAAAGGTCTGTTTCGGCGGTGACGGTCAAAAGTCGCCTGTCAGGACGTCGATGGCACGGAGGATGTCGGAATGGGCGCCGGATGCGGACGCGACGACAGCGCCGATTTGCGCAACAGGCAAAGCGACGATCTGCGGCGTCACGACGACGAATTGCTCGTTACCGACCATGATCGACGGCATGATTTTGGGAATTGGAGTTTCAACTTCGGATGAACGGATCAACGGAACGACCACACGGGTTCTGTCGATACCGACATAATCACCCTGAACGATCAAGAGATAGGGAATGGGGTGATTTTTCTTTCCCTTCGCCGCCGGATTGAGGCAAACGTCGAGAAATCTCATTCGAAGTTCCGGTACTCTTCACCAAAAAGACCAAGCCGGTCCACCAACGCATCATAGGCGGCGAAGGCCACCCGATTGTCTTCCATCCACTTCTTTTTTTCGGCATCCATGGACGACACATGGGATGCGTTTTCCAGCGTATCGGAAACGGGATGTTCATTCTTCTTGGCTGGATCGATCCTGGACATCGAACGGCTCCCGACCATGCGTCACCATCCTAAGGATAGTGACGCAGCATTATCCTGTCCAGTTCGTGACCAGCTGGATGGTCTCTCAGTTTGAAATCCTCGGAGTCCGACCGACACATTTCAACTTCGGGAAGGAGAGCGTGACGCCGCCCCGACCCGTGGCTACAATCCCGGCATGACGAATTCGATCGCCTCTCCTCCCAAGCCACGATAGCCCCGGCAGCGCCGTTCAATGTTGGACGGGACGCGCCGGGGCATCGAGCTTGGAGAGGCAAGATGTCTAAAGACATGACGCGGGCGCGCCGCCGGCATGAGCGTGCCCGTATGGTCGCGAAGGTTCGGCGTATTCTCCCTTGGGCCGACGTTCCGCAGAAGGTAGCCGACAATATGGCAGTGTGCAGTTGCTGGATGTGCGGCAATCCACGGCGCTACAGAATTGAACTGACGATGCAGGAGCGGCGGCAAGCCATCCGGGAACTGGATTGGGATCACTGAAAGCGACGGGGCGATGCCTCTACCGCGCATCACCCCGTCAAATTTCAAAGGCCCCCGCCGCCTGACTCAAAAGCGGGAAGAGCCTTCGCTCTTCCCGCCACCACTCATCAAACCGCCGCCTTCTGCTTGCGCAGGATGCCCAGGATGTCGGACGCCGCCTTCGGGATGTTGGTGCCCGGCCCGTAGATGGCCGCGGCGCCGGCCTTGTAGAGGAAGTCGTAATCCTGCGGCGGGATCACGCCGCCGCACACCACCAGGATGTCGCCGGCGCCCTGTTTGCGCAGTTCCTCGATCAGCTGCGGCACCAGCGTCTTGTGGCCGGCGGCTTGGCTCGACACGCCGATGACGTGGACGTCGTTCTCCACCGCCTGCCGCGCCGCCTCGTCCGGGGTCTGGAACAGCGGCCCGATGTCGACGTCGAAGCCGATGTCGGCGAAGCTGGTGGCGATCACCTTGGCGCCGCGGTCGTGGCCGTCCTGGCCCATCTTCACCACCAGGATGCGCGGCCGGCGGCCTTCCTCGGCGGCGAAGGACGCCACCTCCTCCTGGATCTTCCTGAAGCCCTCGTCGCCCTCATAGGCCGAGCCGTAGACGCCCGACACCGAACGGATGACGGCGACATGGCGGGTGAAGGCCTTTTCCAACGCGTCGGAGATCTCGCCGACGGTGGCGCGGGCGCGGGTGGCCTCGACCGACAGGGCCAGCAGGTTGCCGGTCTTCTCCGTGGCCGCCTTGGTCAGCGCCGCCAGTGCATCCTGGCACTTGGCCTCGTCGCGGGTGGCACGGATCTGCTTCAGCCGGGCGATCTGCGCCTCGCGGACGGCGGTGTTGTCGATGTCCAGCACGTCCACCCCTTCGGGGTTCTCCGGACGGTACTTGTTGACACCGACGATCACCTCCTCGCCGCGGTCGATGGCGGCCTGACGGCGGGCGGCGGCCTCCTCGATCAGCAGCTTGGGCATGCCGCTCTCGACCGCCTTGGTCATGCCGCCCATCTCCTCGACCCGGCCGATCAGCTCCAGCGCGGCGTTGGCGAGGCTGTGGGTCAGGTGTTCGATGTAGAAGGAGCCGCCCAGCGGATCGACCACCTTGGTGACGCCGGCCTCCTCCGCGATGATCAGCTGGGTGTTGCGGGCGATGCGGGCGGAGAATTTGGTCGGCAGGCCCAGCGCCTCGTCGAAGGCGTTGGTGTGCAGCGACTGGGTGCCGCCCAGCACCGCGGCCATCGCCTCGATGGTGGTGCGGATGACGTTGTTGTAGGGGTCCTGCTCGGTCAGCGAGACGCCGGAGGTCTGGCAATGGGTGCGCAGCGCCAGCGAGCGCGCGTCCTTCGGCTGGAACTTCTCCTGCATCAGGGAGGACCACAGCAGGCGCGCGGCGCGCAGCTTGGCGATCTCCATGAAGAAATTCATGCCGATGGAGAAGAAGAAGGACAGGCGCGGCGCGAACTTGTCGACCGGCAGCCCCTTGGACATCGCGGCGCGGACATATTCCAGACCGTCGGCGATGGTGAAGGCCAGCTCCTGCACCGCCGTCGCGCCGGCCTCCTGCATGTGGTAGCCGGAGATCGAGATCGAGTTGAACTTCGGCATGTGCTGGGAGGTGTACTCGATGATGTCGGCGATGATCCGCATCGAGGGTTCGGGCGGGTAGATGTAGGTGTTGCGGACCATGAACTCCTTGAGGATGTCGTTCTGGATGGTCCCGCTCAGCTTGTCCTGCGAAACGCCCTGCTCCTCGGCCGCGACGATGTAGCCGGCCAGGATCGGCAGCACGGCGCCGTTCATGGTCATCGACACCGACATCTTGTCGAGCGGGATGTCGGCGAACAGGACCTTCATGTCCTCGACGCTGTCGATGGCCACGCCGGCCTTGCCGACATCGCCGACGACGCGCGGATGGTCGCTGTCATAGCCGCGGTGGGTGGCGAGGTCGAAGGCCACCGACAGGCCCATCTGGCCGGCCTTCAGGTTGGCCTTGTAGAAGGCGTTGGACTCCTCCGCGGTGGAGAAGCCGGCATATTGCCGGATGGTCCAGGGCTTCACCGCATACATCGTGGCGCGCGGGCCGCGGGTGAAGGGCGGAAAGCCGGGCAGCGTGTCCAGCTCCAGCCCTTCCAGGTCGGCGGCGGTGTAGAGCGCCTTGACGTCCAGCCCTTCCGGGGTCTTCCAGACCAGCTTGGAAATGTCGCCGTCGGCGCCGAGATCCTTGGCGGCCAGCTTGTCCCAGTCGGCAAGGGTCTTCTGCGGGAACTCGGTCATCGACGCCTCCTGATGGCTTCTTATGGGCGCTGGTGGACTTGGCAGTGCGTTTCCGTCCGATGCGCCCCCTTCCGGCGGTCGAATGGACCGGCGGAAGGGGGGCAAGGGGGTACGCTTCCTCTCGATTGCGTTTCTTCTTCTTATACGGTTACGCGAATTCCACGATCTTCTGATCGACCGCCAGGCTGCTGCCCGGGGCTGCGTGGATTTTCGCGACCGTCCCGTCCTGCGCGGCGCGCAGAATGTTCTCCATCTTCATCGCCTCGACCACGGCCAGAACCTCGCCGGCCTTGACCTCCTGGCCTTCCGTCACCGCCAGCGACACCAGCAGGCCCGGCATCGGCGACAGCAGGAACTTCGACATGTCAGGCGGCGCCTTCACCGGCATCAGGGCGTCGAGCTGTGCCGCCTTCGGGGTCAATACTTTGACGACGGCCTGCGACCCGCTGTGGTGCAAGCGATAGCCGATGCCGACGCGGTCGATCTGGACGCAGACGGGCGTGCCGTTCACCGTGCCGCGGAACAGCGGCTCGCCGATCTGCCAGTCGCTCCACACCGTGTGGTGCTTGCCGTCGATGTCGACGGTGTAGCCGATGCGCTGCGGGCTGCCGTCCGCGGGATGCAGATGCACCGGATGCTGGGTGCCGTCCAGCACGACCACCCAGTCGTCGCGCACCTTTGCCTTGTTGCCCGGCATCTTGCCGGAGATCTGGATATCGCGGTCGTTCAGGCTGCGGTGGATCACCGCGGCCACCGCGATCAGCACCGCCGGGTCTTCCGGCGGCAGGTCCGAGGCGTGGAAGCCGGTCGGATATTCCTCGGCGATGAAGTTGGTGGTCAGCCGCCCGTCGACGAAGCGCTGGTTCGCCATCAGCGAGGCCAGGAACGGGATGTTGTGGCTGACGCCGCGGATGTAATACTGGTCCAGCGCCTCGCGCATGCCGGCGATCGCCGCATCGCGCGTCGATCCCCAGGTGCAGAGCTTGGCGATCATCGGATCGTAGTACATCGAGATCTCACCACCCTCGAACACGCCGGTGTCGACGCGGACATGCGGGTGGGCGGCCGGCGGCCGGTAGTGGGTGAGGCGGCCGGTGGAGGGCAGGAAGTTGCGGAAGGGATCCTCGGCATAGACGCGCGCCTCGACGGCCCAGCCGTTCAGCTGCACGTCCTCCTGGCGGATCGTCAGCTTCTCGCCGGCGGCGACGCGGATCATCAGCTCGACAAGGTCGAGGCCGGTGATCAGCTCGGTGACCGGATGTTCGACCTGGAGGCGGGTGTTCATCTCCAGGAAGTAGAAGTTGCGCTCGGCATCGACGATGAATTCCACCGTGCCGGCCGACTTGTACTGCACCGCATTGGCCAGAGCCACCGCCTGCTCGCCCATCGCCTTGCGGGTGGCGGCGTCGAGGAAGGGGCTCGGAGCCTCCTCGATGACCTTCTGGTGGCGGCGCTGGATCGAGCATTCACGCTCGTGCAGGTACAGGCAGGTGCCCTGCCCGTCGGCCAGCAGCTGGATTTCGATGTGGCGCGGCTGCTGGATGTATTTCTCGACGAAGACGCGGTCGTCGGCGAAGCTGGAGCGTGCCTCGTTGGTCGCCGAGCGGAAGCCCTCGCGCGCCTCCTCGTCGTTCCAGGCAACGCGCATGCCCTTGCCACCGCCGCCGGCCGAGGCCTTGATCATCACCGGATAGCCGATGTCGCGGGCGATCGTCACCGCCTCTTCATCGTCGGCGATGACGCCGAGATAGCCGGGAACGGTGGAGACGCCGGCTTCCTTCGCCAGCTTCTTGGACTCGATCTTGTCGCCCATCGCCTGGATGGCGTGGGCGTCCGGACCGATGAAGGCGATGCCGGCAGCCGCCAGCGCCTCCTGGAACTCGCGCTTCTCCGAGAGGAAGCCGTAGCCGGGATGGACCGCCTGGGCACCGGTCTTCTTGCAGGCCTCGACGATGCGGTCGACCAGCAGGTAGCTCTGGGCGGACGGAGCGGCGCCGATGTGGACGGCCTCGTCGGCCATCTCGACATGGAGCGCGTTCCTGTCGGCGTCGGAATAGACCGCGACGGTCTTGATGCCCATGCGGCGTGCCGTGCGGATGACGCGGCAGGCGATCTCGCCACGGTTGGCGATGAGGATCTTCTCGAACATGCTGCCGGCCCTCACAGCGGAATGTTGTCGTGCTTGCGCCAGGGGTTCTGGAGCTGCTTGTTCTTCAGCATGGACAGCGCCTTGGTGATGCGGCGGCGGGTTCCGTGCGGCATGATGACGTCGTCGATGTAACCGCGCGACGCGGCGACGAAGGGATTGGCGAATTTCTGCTTGTACTCTTCCGTACGCGCCTCGATCTTCTCGGCGTCGCCGATATCGCTGCGGAAGATGATCTCCACCGCGCCCTTGGCGCCCATCACCGCGATTTCCGCCGACGGCCACGCATAGTTCACGTCGCCGCGCAGATGCTTGGACGACATCACGTCGTACGCGCCGCCGTACGCCTTGCGGGTGATGACCGTCACCTTCGGCACGGTGGCCTCGGCGTACGCGTACAGCAGCTTGGCGCCATGCTTGATGATGCCGCCATACTCCTGGCTGGTGCCGGGCATGAAGCCGGGGACGTCGACCAGGGTCAGGATCGGGATTTCGAAGGCGTCGCAGAAGCGAACGAAGCGCGCCGCCTTCTTGGAGCTGTCGATGTCGAGACAGCCGGCCAGCACCATCGGCTGGTTGGCGACGATGCCGACCGTGGAGCCGTTCATCCGGGCGAAGCCGATCAGGATGTTCTTGGCGTATTCCGGCTGGAGTTCGAAGAAGTCGCCCTCGTCGACGATCTTGAGGATCAGCTCCTTCATGTCGTAGGGCTTGTTCGGGTTCTCCGGCACCAGCGTGTCGAGCGAGAAGTCCTCGCGGTCGAGCGGATCGGCGCAGGGGCGGACCGGCGCCTTCTCCCGGTTCGACGACGGCAGGAAATCGACGAAGCGGCGCAGCTGCAGCAGCGCCTCGACATCATTCTCGAAGGCCAGATCGGCCACGCCCGACTTGGTGGAGTGGGTGACGGCGCCGCCCAGCTCCTCGGCGGTCACGACCTCGTGGGTGACGGTCTTCACCACGTCGGGGCCGGTGACGAACATGTAGGAGCTGTCCTTCACCATGAAGATGAAGTCGGTCATGGCCGGCGAGTACACAGCACCGCCGGCGCACGGCCCCATGATCAGCGAGATCTGCGGGATGACGCCCGAGGCATCGACGTTGCGCTGGAACACCTCGGCATAGCCGCCGAGCGAGGCGACACCCTCCTGGATGCGGGCGCCGCCGCTGTCGTTCAGGCCGATGACCGGGGCGCCGACCTTCAACGCCTGGTCCATGATCTTGCAGATCTTCTCGGCATGCGCCTCCGACAGCGCACCGCCGAAGACCGTGAAGTCCTGGCTGAAGACGAAGACGAGGCGGCCGTTGACGGTGCCGTGGCCCGTCACCACGCCGTCGCCCGGGACCTTCTGGTTTTCCATGCCGAAGTCGATGCAGCGATGTTCGACGAACATGTCGAACTCCTCGAACGACCCTTCGTCGAGGAACAGCTCGATCCGCTCACGCGCGGTCAGCTTGCCTTTGGCGTGCTGGCCGGCGATGCGCTTCTCACCGCCGCCCAGCCGCGCCGCGGCGCGCTTGGACTCCAACTTGGCCAGAATGTCTTGCATCGGGCGTTCCCATATCGTTGGCGTCGCAGTGACGGTCCCCGCTCCGGCGCCGAGCGACGCAATCATTCACCGGAACGCCGCGGATTATTCACAAACTTCGCAGCGCTTCAAACAGCCTCTTCGCAAAAAGGTGCGAAGTTGCGAAGCCCTTTGCAAATGCGGCTTTGTGCTTGCTAAGATTGCGAAGAACGGCGGATTTCCAACGCCGCCCGTTGGGCGGGATTTTATACGCATGCAAAAGAAACTCTTCCTTGGCTATAAGCTGCGCCGCCTGCGCGAACAGCGCGGTCTGACCCAGGCGTCGCTGGCCAAGACGCTGGAGCTTTCCCCCAGCTATCTCAACCAGTTGGAGAATAACCAGCGCCCGCTGACCCTGTCGGTGCTGATGCGGATCGCCGCCACCTTCGAACTGGAACTGTCCGCCTTTCTGGAGGACGAGGACAGCCGGCTGGTCTCCGACCTGCGCGAGGCGCTGGCCGACCCGCTCTTTGCGGGAGCACCGCTGACCTCGGGCGAGCTGCGCAGCGTGGTCGGCTCCAGCCCGGAGCTGGCCCGTCGGGTTCTCAGCCTGCATCAGGCCTATCAGAAATTGCACGAGCGGGTGCAGTCGCTGGCCGACAGCCTGTCGAACCGCGAACAGGGCGACAGTTTTGCCGGGCCGCAGTTTCCGTACGAGGAGGTGCGGGACTATTTCCACTACTGCAACAACTACATCGGCCCGTTGGACGAGGCGGCGGAGCGGCTGTGGGACACCGAGAAGATCCATTCCGGATCGCTGTTGAACGAACTGGCCGCCTATCTGAAGCGCCGCCACGACGTGCGGGTGAAGATCGTCGCCGACGAGGCGGGTGAGACCGCCATGCGCAGCTATGACGCCTCCACCGGCACGCTGCGCCTGTCGGCCCTGCTGACCAGCGCCAGCCGCGCCTTCCACATGGCGAACCAGATCGCATTGCTGGAGTTCGGCGACCAGATCGACGAGCTGGTGGATCAGGCGAAATTCTCCAGCGAGGACGCCCGGTCGATCTGCCGGGTCGGGCTCGCCAACTACTTCGCCGGTGCTCTGGTCCTGCCCTACCGTGCCTTCGCGGCGCAGGCCCGCGCCTTGCGCCACGACGTGGAACAGCTGCAAAGCCGCTTCTCCGCCAGTTTCGAGCAGGTCTGCCACCGGCTTTCCACCCTGCAGCGGCCGGGCGCGCGCGGCCTGCCCTTCTACTTCGTGCGGGTCGACATGGCCGGCAACATCACCAAGCGCCATTCCGCCACCCGCTTCCACTTCGCCCGCTTCGGCGGCGCCTGCCCGCTGTGGAACGTGCACGAGGCCTTCGCACAGCCCGGCAAGATCCTGGTGCAGTTCGCCCAGATGCCCGACCGCACCACCTACATCAGCATCGCCCGCACCGTGACCAAGCGCGGCGGCGCCTATCTGAAGCCGTCACGGCAATTCGCCGTCGGGCTGGGATGCGAGGCGAGCCATGCGCCGGAGCTGGTCTATGCCGCCGGCATCGACATCGCCGACCTCAAGGCGGCGGTCCCCATCGGCGTCAACTGCCGCCTGTGCGAGCGCACCGACTGCCAGCAGCGCGCCTTCCCGCCGATCGGCAGCGAGTTGCGGGTGAACGAGCATCACCGCAGCTTCGTGCCCTACCTGTTCAATCCGCCGGACACGCCGTCCGGCTGAGCGCCGGCTCCGTCAGGTCCACCGAACCTTCGTCGAGCACGACGCGGTCGCGACCTTCGTTCTTGGCGCGGTAGAGCGCATTGTCGGCACGGATCAGCAACCGGTCGATGCTGTCGCCGTCGCGAAAGGGGGCGACGCCGAAACTGCCGGTCTGGCGGTGGCCGTTGGGAAAATCATAGGCGCGCATCATGCGGCGCAGCCTTTCGGCCAACGCGAACGCGGCTCCCGGGCCGGTCTCCGGGCACAGGATGAGAAACTCCTCGCCGCCCCACCGGCCGACCGTGTCGGTGGCCCGCAGCGCCTTGCCTGCCAAGCCGGCGAATTCGACCAGGACCTGATCGCCGAAAACATGTCCGAACCGGTCGTTGACCTGCTTGAAATGGTCGAGATCGACCAGGATGATCGACATCGGCCGGCCATATCGGGCGGCCCGCTCCATTTCCGAACGGCAGACCTCGTTCAGATGGCTGCGGTTGGCAAGTCCGGTCAATACGTCGGTGCGCGACTGCACCCGCAGCCGCTCGTTCACCCGCATCAGCTTGACGACCCAGAACAGGCTGGTCAGGACGACCGCGGCGGGAAGCGCCAGCAGCTTCGTCAGCGTCCAAGCATCGAGCGGCGACTGGACCTGAATGGCGACATGCCGGTTGGCGATGGATGTCCGTTCGGCGGTGGAAATCGTTCCAACCCCGCGGTCGAGGACAGCCAGCAACCCCGGCTCGTCCTTGCGAACGCCGATCCGCAACGCATTCTCGTAGCCCGGCAGATGGCCGGCAACCTTCAGGTTGAACCAGCCGGCGGTCTTGATCGTATAGACGGCGACCGTCAGCGACCTCAACGTCATGTCCGCCATGCCACGGGAAACCGTCGCGAAGGCCTCCGCCTCGCTGTCGACCAGGACGATGCGGAGGTTGGGAAACTCGCGCCTCACCCTTTCCTCGACCGAGGTTCCCCTGGGAAGCACCATCGTCTCGCCGCCGACAGCGGCCAGATCGGCGATGTAATCATGCCCCTCCCGCGTCACCAGCACGTTCGGGTCGATGAACAGCGGTTCGGTAAAGGCCAGCCATTCCTCCCGCTTCGGCGTCCGGTTCAGGAAGCTGAGGAAGCGGCACCGCCCGTCGCGCACCGCCGCGATGCTCTCCTCCCAATCACGGGTCGGCACGGCCCGCAAAGCCACCCCGGAACGCCGCGAAACCAGCGCCAGAAGGTCTGCCGCGATGCCCTGGTGCTTTCCGTCGGCGGACATGGATTCGTAGGGAGGCCAATCGGGATCGGCGCAGTAGGGAACGGCCTCGCCGGCCTGCGCCGCTGCACCGAACAGAAGCGGAACCGCCAACCCGATTGCCCCCAATAGCTGCAACGGCCGGCCGACCATTCGCCGAAACATCGAATCCGCCATCAAGCCATTTCCCCGGCGTTGGCCAGCCTACCTCGGCCAAGCCTACCTCGGTATGTCGTCGCAGGATAACGCGCTTTGCGTGTCGCGGCTTGGGAAATGATGCGCCGATGGCCCGCTCCTTGCTGATAATCGGTCGCATTATCGCTAGGAGCGCGGATCTCCATCGCTTTCCGACACGGTCACTGCAAGCTGCGTTGCATTTTGCCAATGGCGGGCCATGAACGGTGACATTCTGCATCAAGTCCCCCTCAACCGGGGAAGAGCGTTCGCTCCGGAAGCGATGGCCCGCATGCTGGCGGTTTCCACCACGGCTCTGGCGCAAGCGCGGGGGATAACCCTGGACGTCAGCGTGCTGACCGGCACGCCGCCGCGGCTGATCGGCAATGCCGAGACCGTGAGCAGCCTGTGCAGTGCGCTGGCCGCAAGCGCCATCTCCTGCGCCGAACCGGGCCGGCTCAGCCTCCGCCTCTCGGCCCTGCCGAACGGCGAGGAGTCGGTCGTTCTCCGGGCCGAATTGCATGGCCGCTACGATGGGCACTGCAAGGACGGGTTCGGCAAGGACTTCGCCCGTCGGCTGCTGGCGGCGATGGGCGCGCAGATGACCGTGACGCAGGAGAACGACGGCTCCCTGCGGGCGATGCTCGACATGCCGGCCGCCCTGCCGTCGCGCACCACCGACGGCGAGCTGCTGATGAGCTGGGCGCGTTCGCGCGGCGGCCGGCTCCTGGTCGTGGATGACAGCGCGACCAACCGGATGGTGGTGGCGGGCCTGCTCGCCAAGGCAGGATTTTCGGTCGAGACCGCCACCGGCGGGGCGGAGGCCGTGGTGGCCGTCGCCCAGGCGCCGGTACCGCCCGAGGCGGTGTTGATGGACGTCGCCATGCCCGATATGGACGGGGTGGCGGCCACCGCCACCATCCGCAAGCTGGGCGACGAGCGCAGCCGCATCCCGATCATCGCCGTAACCGCCAATGCCCAGCCGGAGGACCGCGTCCGCTGCCTCGCCGCCGGCATGAACGACTACCTGACCAAGCCGGTCCGCCGCGCCGACCTGCTCGGCGCACTGGAACGCTGGCTGGCGCCTCAACAGGCGTGAGACGCTAGAAGGAGGAGTCCGGCTCCTTCAGGAACGCCTCCTCCTCCGGCGTGCTCGGGCGGCCGAGGACGGCGTTGCGGTGGGGGAAGCGGCCGAAGCGCTGGATGATCTCGCGGTGGCGCAGGGCATAGCGCACCGTGGTCTCGTCGCCGACCCGCTCGGTGAACAGCGCCACCGACCGCTCCTGGCTCGCGAGATCCTCGTGATGCTCATAGGGCAGGTAGAGGAAGATCCGCTCGTCGGTGGTGCATTCCAGATCGAAGCCGTTGGCGACGGCATGGTCGCTCACGGCCCGTGCCTTGTCGTCGGTGGCGAAGGCGCGCGGATCGTCGCGGAACATGTTGCGCGGCACCTGATCGAGCAGGATGCACAGCGCGATGCAGCCGTCGACATCCTCCATCCAGCGATCATGGTCGCCGCGGGCCGCCGCCTCGTAATGGGGACCGAGCGTGTCGGCGACCGCGCGGTCGAAGCTGGCCGATCTGCGGAACCAATAGGGCTTCATCGCCTCGTCGAACCAGAAATCGACGATCTCGTCGATCAGCTTGTCCACCATTCGTCTTCTCCGCCGTAAGTCCACCGCCCGGACGACCCGTTCCCCCATAAACGAACAGGGCGCCCGAAGGGGCGCCCTGTCCAGGTCCGAATTGCCTCACCGAACCGTCGGGCTCAGTGCAGCGTGCTCCACAGCTTGCGCTTGGTGGCATACATCAGGCCAGCCAGCACCAGCAGGAACAGGATGACCTTGACGCCCATCTGCTTGCGGGCATCCAGGTGCGGTTCCGCGGCGAAGGTCAGGAAGGTCGCCACGTCGTGCGCCTGCTGCTCCACCGTCGCCTTGGTGCCGTCGGCGAAGGTGACGCCGTCCGGCTGCAGGATGTTCGGCATGCCGACCTGATGGCCGGGGAACACCTTGTTGTAGTTCATGCCGTCCATCAGCTTGACGTCGGCCGGCGGCTCCTCGAAGCCGGTCAGGAAGGCGTAGAGGTAATCCTCGCCGCCGACACGGGCCTTGGCCATCAGCGACAGGTCGGGCGGCAGGGCACCGTTGTTCGACGCACGGGCCGCCTGGTCGTTGGCGAAGGGCGACGGGAAGCGGTCGGCCGGAACGGCCGGACGCATGAACATCTCGCCCGCATCGTTCGGACCGGCCTGCACCTCATAGCCGGCGGCGATCGCCTTCAGCTCGTCCTCGCTGAAGCCGATGCCGGCCAGGGTGCGGATCGGGACCAGACGCATGGAATGGCAGGCGGCGCAGACTTCCTTGTAGATCTGGAAGCCACGCTGGGCCGACGCCTTGTCGATGGTCCCGAAGATGCCGCTGTGCGGCCAGTTCTGCTTGGGGATGTGCACGCCTTCCGCGGCCTGCGCGGCCCCGGCGAGGCCGAGAGCCAGCGCCGCCGAGAGGATAGCAGTCTTCAACGCGCGCATCAGGCCTTCTCCATCGGCTTGGCATGGGCGCCGGCAGCGATGCCGCCCCCGCCCTTCAGAACGGACTCGGCGATGCTGTTGGGGAGCGGACTCGGCCGTTCCAGCTTGCCCAGCACCGGCAGCAGGACCAGGAAGTGGAAGAAGTAATAGGCGGTGCCGATACGGGCGATGATCAGCCAGGCGCCTTCGGCCGGCATGGCGCCGGCATAGCCGAGAACCAGCGCGTCGAGGGCGAGGATCCAGAAGAACTGGCGGTAGATCGGACGGAACTTGCAGCTGCGGACCTTGGACCGGTCGAGCCACGGCAGGAAGGCCAGCAGCGCGATCGAGCCGAACATCGCCAGCACGCCGCCCAGCTTGTCCGGGATCGCGCGCAGCATGGCGTAGAAGGGCAGGAAGTACCATTCCGGCACGATGTGCGCCGGCGTGACCAGCGGGTTGGCCGGGATGTAGTTGTCCGGATGACCCATGTAGTTCGGCATGAAGAACACGAACGACGCGTAGATGATCAGGAAGATCACCACGGCGAAGCCGTCCTTGACCGTGACGTACGGGTTGAACGGAACGGTGTCCTGCGGGCCCTTCGGGTCGATGCCCAGCGGGTTGTTCGAACCGCAGACATGCAGCGCCGCGGTGTGCAGGATCACCAGACCCAGCAGCACGAAGGGCAGCAGGAAATGCAGCGCGAAGAAGCGGTTCAGCGTCGGGTTGTCGACCGAGAAGCCGCCCCACAGCAGGGTCACGATCGGGTCGCCGACGATCGGGAAGGCCGAGAACAGGTTCGTGATGACGGTGGCGCCCCAGAAGCTCATCTGGCCCCAGGGCAGCACATAGCCCATGAAGGCGGTGCCCATCATGACGAGGAAGATGATGACGCCCAGGATCCACAGGATTTCGCGCGGGGCCTTGTAGGAGCCGTAATAGAGGCCGCGGAACATGTGGATGTAGACGGCGATGAAGAACATCGACGCGCCGTTGGCGTGCACGTAGCGGATCAGCCAGCCGTAATTCACGTCGCGCATGATGCGCTCGACCGAATCGAAGGCCAGCGAGGTGTGGGACGAATACTGCATCGCCAGGAACAGGCCGGTGGCGATCATGATCACCAGCATGATGCCGGCGATGGCACCGAACGCCCACAGATAGTTGACGTTCCGCGGCATCGGGTAGTGGTTGTACTCGTGATCCAGCATCGTGAAGATCGGCAGGCGGCTGTCGATCCAGTTCACGACCGGATTCTTGAACTTGGTGGCTTGAGCCTGAGCCATCTCGGGGTCTCCAGAACCGTTGGGCCGCTTAACCGAGCCGGATCTTGGTATCGCCCGTGAAGGCGTACGTCGGAAGGACAAGGTTGGCGGGGGCCGGGCCCTTGCGGATGCGCCCAGCGGTGTCGTAGTGCGAGCCGTGGCAGGGGCAGAACCACCCGCCATACTCGCCGCGCGGATCGGTGACCTTCTGCCCGAGCGGCACACAGCCCAGATGCGTGCAGATGCCGATGACGATCAGCCATTCCGGCTTCTTCACGCGGGCATCGTCGGCAGCCGGATCGCGCAGGTCGCCCAGGTTGACCTGCTTGGCGGCTTCGATCTCCTCGGCGGTGCGGTGGCGGACAAAGACAGGCTTTCCGCGCCAGGTGACCGTGATCGCCTGCCCCGCGGCGACCGGAGCCAGATCAACGTCGATGGAGGCAAGCGCCAGGGTGTCGGCCGCCGGATTCAGGCTGTCGATGAAAGGCCAGGCCGCCGAGGCCGCCCCGACAACGCCGACCGCACCGGTGGCAAGATACAGAAAATCGCGGCGGGAACCCCCCTCGCCGCTGGAGGCCGCGTGGCCACCCGTCCCGGGCGGATGCGTGGTCTGAGCCATAAGCCTGTTTCTCCTCAAGGCATGCCCGACGCCCTTTGCCCGCGCCGGACGACCGATGGACCGTTTTTATGCATGACACGGCAAGCCCGCCCGCCGAAGGAAAAACCCTCAGGCATGCCGCATCGGTCCGGAGTGGGTATCTCCAGCTTCTGCGCTGCGGTATACCGTCGCGTCGACATCTTGAAAAGTCCTTGGCCGGGAGACAATTTGTCGCGTGTGTAGGGGCTAGACTATTTGTATGCAAAACAAACACTTCGAGGCAAGTCCCGCGTTGCGCCTTGTACTGTTCGAACCCGACATTCCGCAGAATGCCGGCACGCTGATGCGACTCGCCGCCGGGGTGGGGGTGGGGCTCGACCTGATCGAGCCTTGCGGATTCGTGCTGGACGACCGCCGGCTGCGCCGCGCCGGGATGGATTATCTGGACCATCTCGACTGGACCCGGCACAGCTCCTGGGCCGCCTACCGCGCGGCGCCGCAGACCGGACGGCTGGTGCTGCTGACCACGCGGGCGGCGATCCCCTACACCGGCTTCCGCTTCGCCCCCGGCGACCGCATCCTGGTCGGACGCGAGAGCGCCGGGGTGCCCGACGAGGTGCATGACGCCGCCGATGCCCGGCTGGTCATCCCGATGGTTCCGCCCGCCCGCTCCTTGAACGTTGCGGTCAGCGCGGCGATGGTGTTGGGTGAAGCCCTGCGGCAGACCGCCGCATCTTATTCTTGCGCACAGCCGGAAACGCCATGACTGCCGCAACTCCAGACACCATCGAAGACAGCAAGGCCCGCGCCGCATCCTGGTTCCGGGAGCTGCGCGACCGCATCTGCGCCGCTTTCGAGGCGCTGGAGGACGAGCTGACCGGCACCCACGCCGACCTGCCTCCGGGCCGGTTCGAGCGCAAGAGCTGGACCCGCCCCGACCATGGCGGCGGCGAGGGCGGCGGCGGCACCATGTCGGTGATGAAGGGCCGGGTGTTCGAGAAGGTCGGGGTCAACATCTCGACCGTCCACGGCACCTTCAGCCCGGAATTCCGCGCCAACATCCCCGGCGCGGCCGAGACCGGCGCCTTCTGGGCGGCGGGCATCAGCCTGGTGGCGCACATGCGCTCGCCGCTGGTTCCGGCCACGCACATGAACACGCGCCACATCGTGACCACCCAGGGCTGGTTCGGCGGTGGGGCCGATCTGACGCCGATGATGGAGGACGAGCAGGACACCGCGGACTTCCACGCCGGCCTGCGCGCCGCCTGCGACCGCCACCACCCGGACTATTATCCGCGCTACAAGGAGTGGTGCGACCGCTATTTCTTCCTGCCGCATCGGGGCGAGGCGCGCGGAGTCGGCGGCATCTTCTTCGACAATCTCGACTCGGGCGACTGGGACGCCGACTTCGCCTTCACCCGCGACGTCGGCACCGCCTTCCTCGACACCTACGCCGCCCTGGTGCGCCGGCACATGAACCGGCCCTGGACGGCGGAGCAGCGGGAGCACCAGCTGATCCGCCGCGGCCGTTATGTCGAGTTCAACCTGCTCTACGACCGCGGCACCACCTTCGGCCTGAAGACCGGCGGCAACACCGAGGCGATCCTGATGAGCCTGCCGCCCGAGGTGAAGTGGCCCTGATTTGATCGGACTGACCTAGCGGCGCGGCCCCATCTGCTGCCCCATCTGAATCCAGGGCGCCCAGGCCTGCCGCACCATCTCGCCCCACAGCCGCATCGGCGCCATCCACAGCTCGGCCATGCCGGCGGCGGACGCCATCGGATTGGCGTCAAACGGAGTGCCACCCGGCTTTCCGCCGGTGGAACCCGCCAGCAGCAGCGGGTTCATCAAGCCGGGTGCCAGCAGCTTCGCCACCGCATCGAAGGACGGGGTGGCGCGGAACTGGATGGCAATCACCTCCGCCCCGTCCTCTCCCGCCTCGCGGTGACGGATCTGGATCTCCAGATTCGGCAGATGGGCGGTCAGAGTGGTCTCGTCCGGCTTGCGGTCCATGCTCGCGGCTCCATACTTGGATTCTGCCGCACCAGGATAGAATTTTTGCAACTGCGAAGAAACCCTCTCCGAAGGGGGGGAGCGGGGTGAGTGTCGGATTGCGCTCACCCCCCTCAAACCGCCTCCACCGCCTCCGTCACCGGCAGCAGCCGCCGCATCACCAGACACACCAGATCCCCGGCAACCGCCCCCTCCCCGACATGGCCCTGGACGCTGCGCAGGACCAGCTCGGCACGGTCGCGGGCAGACATGCCGCGGCCATGGGCCAAGGCGGCGGCAAGGCGCTCCTCGCCGAAGGGCTCGCGCTGACCGTTCACCGACTGCAGCAGGCCATCGGTGCACAGGAACAGGGTCTCGTCCTGGTTCAGCACCGTGGCCGCCTCGCCATAGGGGGCGCCGCGGCGGATGCCCAACGCCGGGCCGCCGGCCGCGGACAGGAACTCCACCCCGCCCTCGGGGGTGACGCGGCAGGCGCCGCGGTGGCCGGCGGCGGCATGGACCAGCGTGCCGGCGACACGGTCATAGATGGCGACGAAGGCGGTGGCGAAGCCGTTGAAGGGACTCTCGCCGCACAGCCGCTCGTTGGCGCCGGTCAGGATGGCGGCGGGGCCGACACCGGGGCGGGCAGTCTCGCGGATGGCGGCGCGCACCATCAGCATCAGGAAGGCTGCCGGCACGCCGCCGCCCGACACGCCGGCGGTCACCAGCAGGCTATAGCGCTCGTCCAGCTCGACCACATCGTAGAAATCGCCGCTGACGGCATGGCCCGGCACCAGCGCGCCGAAGAACTGGCTGTCGCGGCCGACGGGCAGCTGCCGCGGCAGCAGGTTGGACTGCACGTCGCGGGCGGCGCGCTGCTCCTCCTCGATCAGCTGTTCGGCGGCGGCCAGCTTCTCGCTCTTGGTCTCCAGCTCCGCCCCGCGCATCACCAGCTGGGCGTCCAAGGTCTCCTCGCGCGCCGTCGCCTCCATCGCCATGCGGCGGAAGACGCGGGACAGCCGGCCGAACTCGTCGTCGCGGTCCGCCGCCTCGTTCAGGCTGAGGGGGTTGAAGCGCCCGGCCTCCACCGCCTTGACCGCTTCGCTCAGCCGTTCGACCGGCGCCATCTGATCGCGGGCGAAGCGCATGCTGAGATAGACGCCCAGCGCCAGCACGAAGACGCCGACCAGACCGCCGATCTTCAACTGCCGGCCCAGCATCGCCCCCGGCTCGGTATAGGGAACGCGCACGGCCGCAACCGCCGGCAGTCCGGCCGCGGCGGCATTGGCCGCGGCATAGCGGATGGGCGCCAGCGCCAGCAGTCCGTCGCCCGACACGCGGACGGTCACGTCGCCGGCGGTCGCCGCCGCCTTGGCCGCGGCGGTGTCGGCATCGGCCAGCGGACCGCCCGATCCGTTGGACACCACGGCACCGCGGGCCAGCACCCGGCCGTCGCGGTCGAGCAGCCAGGCCGCCTCCACCGCGCGGGTGGCGATCAGCGCGTCGATCGCTCCCTCTGCCCCCGACTTGCGCAGCAGGTCCCCCAGACGCCGCATGTCGGCGCCGACCTGGACGATGCGCGGCCGGTCGACGCCGGTCACGCCGGCGAATTTCATCAGCCGGCCGTTCTCCATCGCCGGCTCCGACGCCAGGGATGCGGGCGACCGGTTCAGCAGGCCGCTGTAGGCACCATGGCGCGGCCCGCTCTTGGCATCCTGGCCGAAGACAGGATCCGGACCCGGCAGATTGTGCAGATAGGCCCGGCCGCGGTTGTCGGTGATCCACATCTCGTCAGGGCCGCCCGACTCGGCGATCTGCTTCAGCCGGTCGTTGATGGCCTTGGGCGCCAGCTTCGCCGTTTCCGCCAGCGCCACCAGATGGGCGGTCAGCGTCGCTTCCGACAGCAGCCGTTCGGACAGCAGGGCATCGACCTCGCGCGGGAGGTCGACGGCCTGGGCGGCGCCACGGGCGAGCAGGCCGGCGGTCAGCCGCGCCTCCGCCTCGATCCGCTCGGTCAGCACCGCGCGCGTGGTGAATGCCATCGTCGTGGTGACCGCCACCACCGCCAGCAGCACCAGACCGGTGACCAGCAGGATCAAACGCTGTTGGAACGTCATGGGATTGCGCCCGCCCCCTCTGGCTGAAGCAAATGGCCGAAGCCATGGCCGATGCGACCGCTTCTACCGGTCCGGGCCACGCAAGTCCAGTTGCCGGGCCGCCGCACCGGTCATGGTCACGCCTGCGGCGGGCGGAAGGGCGTGGCCACGCAAGATTCGACCGCAGGCGCGACATTATCTCTTTCGTAACCACATGGTCCGTAAGACGGAGGAAGCGCGAACGGCGTCCCGCCGCGGTCCTGCGCTCTTTCGAACCAGCCACCAATCAGCCGCCACCAATCACCCGGTGTACGCCCATGCCGCTCAACGTTCTGGAAGTCGCCGTCTATGCGATGGTCCTCACCGCCAGCCAGCCCGGCTCCTTCGAGTGCGTGGCCGTGAAGCCGGAGGGCGTCAACTGCACCAACGGCCTGTCGGCGAAGCAGGACGGGCCGAACCTGCTGTTCAACACCGGCATCCAGGTGATCAAGGACAACCAGGGCCGGGTGCGGCTCAGCAACGGGCTGCAGACCCGCTTCGACAGTTCCGCCTGGGTGGAATTCCAGGACACCGGCAAGAAGCCGGTGGTCAGCGTGCGCAAGACCGGGCCGCTGCGCTTCAAGTTCTCCAACGGATTCCAGTGCGAAGCGATGGGCAACCCGGAAGACATGGCCCGCTGCCACAAGCCCTGACGGGTACCGGCCGGCTCGCCAGCGGCCGCCGGCCGATCCGTCACGCCTCCAGCGCCTCCGGCCCCAAAGCCTCCCGCCCATGCGGCGCGTCGAGGTCCAGGTCAGGCCCCTTCGGCACGATGCCGGTGGGGTTGATGGTGGCGTGGCTGCCGTAGTAATGGCGCTTGATGTGGTCGAAATTCACCGTCTCCGCCACGCCCGCCACCTGATAGAGGTCGCGCAGATAGCCCGACAGGTGCGGATAGTCGGCAATCCGCCGCCTGTTGCACTTGAAATGGCCGACATAGACCGCGTCGAAACGGACCAGCGTGGTGAACAGGCGCCAATCGGCCTCGGTCAGCCGGTTGCCGACCAGCCAGCGCCGGGTCGCCAGCGTGGCGTCGATCTCGTCCAGCGCCGCGAACAGGGCATCGAAGGCGGCCTCGTACTTGTCCTGCGAGGTGGCGAAGCCGGCCTTGTAGACGCCGTTGTTGACGGCGTCATAGACGAAGGCGTTCACGCGGTCGATCTCCTCCACCAGATCCGGCGGGCAGAAGTCGGTGCGCATGTCGGTGAAGGCGTCGAACTCGCGGTTGAGCATGCGGATGATCTCCGCCGACTCGTTGTTCACGATGCCGCCGGTCTTCCTGTCCCACAGCACCGGCACGGTCACCCGGCCGCTGTAGCCGGGCTTCGCCTGCAGATAGACCTCATAGAGGCGGCGGGCGCCGGTCACGGGTTCCGGTTCGGCGAAGGTCCAGCCGTCCGCCAGCATCAGCGGATCGACGACGCTGACGCCGATCACGTCGTCCAGCCGCTTCAGCTTGCGGAAGATCAGCGTGCGGTGCGCCCAGGGGCAGGCCAGCGACACCATCAGGTGATAGCGCCCGGCCTCCGCCGGGTAGGGGGTGGAGCCGTCGGCCGACACCCGGTCGCGGAACTGCGCCTCGGTCCGGACGAACGCACCACCGGTCTTCCTGGTGTCGTACCACTGGTCGCGCCACTGTCCATCGATCAGCAGGCCCACGGCTCCCTCCTCTCTTTTCAGCGTCTGCCCGTCGTCAACCGTGCAGCTTCGTCGCGATCTCGGCGACATGGCGGCCCTGGAAGCGGGCGCCGTCCAGCTCGACCGCGCTCGGCCGGCGCGAACCGTCGCCGCCGGCGATGGTGCTGGCGCCATAGGGCGAGTTGCCCATCACCTCCGAAACGCCCATCTGGCCCTGGAAGGAGTAAGGCAGGCCGACGATCACCATGCCCAGATGCAGAAGCACGGTGTGGGTGCTGAGGATGGTGCTCTCCTGCCCGCCATGCTGGGTGGCGGTGGAGGTGAAGGCCGCGCCGACCTTGCCGACCAGCGCACCCTTGGCCCACAGGCCGCCGGTCTGGTCGAGGAAGTTCTTCATCTGCGAGGCCATGTTGCCATAGCGGGTCGGCGTGCCGATGACGATGGCGTCATACTGGGCCAACTCGTCCACCGTGGCGACGGGGATGTCGCTCTCGTCCTTGTAATGGGCGGACTGGCGGACCGCTTCCGGCACCAGTTCGGGCACGCGCTTCACCGCCACCTCGGTCCCGGCGACGGAGCGGGCGCCTTCGGCCACCGCCTGCGCCATCTCCGACACATGGCCCCAGCTGCTGTAATAGAGGACCAGAACCTTCGCCATCGTCGCCACTCCCTGTTCGGTTGGTGAATTGGCTCGCCGCGACCGGTTTTGGCCCGGCGGTGACACCAGACATAGGGTGCGGCGGCGCTTCCGGTAATCCCGGATCTTGGCACCTCATTGTTTCCGGGTGTACAACAATGCCATGGATCGCCTCGACGACATGCTCGCCTTCATCAAGGTGGTGGACACCAAGAGCTTCACCGCCGCCGCCGACCGGCTCAACCTGTCGAAGTCGGTGGTCTCCCGCCGCATCGGCGAGCTGGAAAACAGGCTCGGCGCGCGGCTGCTCAACCGCACCACCCGCAAGCTCAGCCTGACCGAAGTGGGGCAGGCCTATTACGAGCGCTGCACCCGCATCCTCGCCGATCTGGAAGAGGCGGAGCAGGCGGTCGCCGATCTGCACGCCGCCCCGCGCGGCCGTCTGCGGCTGAACGCGCCGGTCAGCTTCGGCATCATGCATCTTGCCCCGGCGGTGGCGGAATTCCTCGACCGCTATCCGGCCATCGAGATCGACATGGACCTGAACGACCGCACGGTCGATCTGGTCGACGAGGGCTATGATCTGGCGGTCCGCATCGGCCGGCTGCGCGACAGCTCGCTGATCGCCCGGCGGCTGGCTCCCGCGCGGATGGCGCTGTGCGCCAGCCCGGCCTATCTGCAAAAGCACGGGGTGCCGGAAAGCCCGGACGATCTCGCCCGGCACGCCTGCCTGATCTACACCAACGTGCCGACGCCCGACATCTGGCAGTTCACGGTGGACGGGGAGACGCGCAACATCCGGGTGTCGGGACCGATCCGCAGCAACAACGGCGACCTGCTGCGCGAGGCGGCGATGTCAGGCGTCGGCTTCATCCTGTCGCCGACCTTCCTGTGCGGACAGGCGCTGACGCGCGGTGAACTGGTCAGCGTCCTGCACAGCTATGTCCCATCGGAGGTGAGCGTCAACGCGGTCTATCCGCAGAACCGCCACCTGTCGCCGAAGGTGCGGGTGTTCGTCGATTTCCTGGTCCAGCGTTTCGGCCCGCGCCCCTATTGGGACTGCGCGCTGCTCGACACGCTGCCGCAGGAGATGAGGCCGCAGGAGACCGGCTGAAGCGCCCTGACTTACGACGGCGAATTCGGCCGGCGGCGGGAGCGCAGGTTCAGCGCGGTGATGAAGTTCGGCTGCTGGCCGACCACCGGGCCCTGGGGAACCGGCTTCTTCGGGGCGGTCGACAGGAAGCCGCCGACCCGGCCGCGCAGCTCCACCGCATGGTGCGCCGCCTCGTCCGCGCTTTCCGCCACCTGACGGCGCACCGACGGGTCCAGCGTGTTGAAGGCGCGGGAGGCGAACTCGAAGGCCGGCTGCGACTTGGTGGCGATCACCTGACGCAGAGCCTTGGACACCAGCACCGTGTCGAGACCGCCCGGCCCCTCCACCCCGTCCAGCACGTCGGCGAGGATGCCGATGGCCTGGATCGTGCCGTTGTCGTCCAGGGAAAGGTCGTGAGCGTCCATACGGGTCTTCCGATCGTCTCAGGCGTTACGGGTCTCGCCCCTGCGGACACCCGGGTTGCACCTTTGAAATCATAGTGTTTGCACCGGCGTCTGGCAATGGACGCGCAGGGGCCGGCGGTGAAATCGTTAAGACCCTGCTTGCCCCGTTCCCAGCGACACCGGGAACGCGGTCCTGAGCGACGGCCACAGCGCCGCCCAATCGCCGTCATGCTGCATCCCCGGCACCACCCGCACCGGCGCGCCGACACGGGTCCCGAAGCCGCGCACCACCTCCGGCGGCACCACCCGGTCGCTGCCCGCGGCGATGTGCCATTGCGGCACCGACGCCAGCCGTCCGGTCTCCCGCGCCGGGTCGAGCGATCCGGTCAGCGGCGTCAGCCGCTTCGCCGCCGCCCAGGCCGCGAGGTCGAGCGGCGCCGCCACCGTCACCAGCGCCGCCACGTCGCTGCGTCTTGCCGCCAGCAGCGCCGCCGCCGTCCCGCCGCCGGAATAGCCGACCAGCACCAGCCGGTCCGCGCCACTCTCCCGCTTCGCCTCGTCCAACGCGCGGCCGAGGGCGCCGATCGCCTCCGGCGCAAAGCGGTGTGACGTCCAAATCCGGGTGGAGCAGGCGGCGTCGGTCGCCACCCCGCCATACTGGCAGGGCCGGCCGAGATAGAGCAGACGCGGCGCCGGGTCGGTCAGCGCCAGCGACAGCGCCACCGGGTTGCCGGGAGTGGGATCGCGCGAGGGCTCGGTCGGGCTGCTCCAGGCATGGCCGTCGCCCTCGATATAGACGACCAGCGGCCCGGCCCCGCCGGAGCGCAGCCAGCCGGCCAGGGTGAAGGGCGCCGCCGCAAAGCGCCGCGGCAACAGGCCGGCGGCTCCGGCAGCCTCATCGACCGCCGCAACCCGTTCCCGCGGAACCGCGGCGCAGCCGGCCGGCAGCAGAGGCAGGACGGCGAGAGCGGCACGCAAAAGAGAGGCGACCGGCCTCACCGTTCGGGCAGCCGGGTGGCGAAGGTCGGCGGCAGCAGCCGTTCGACACAGGCCCCGGCATCGCCGACGGACAGCGTCTCGACGAAGCGGGCGGCGGCGCTCCGCCCGCATTGGCTGATTCCCAGCACGTCATGGCCGAGGCCGCGGAAGGACATCGGCGTCGCCCGCTTGAGACTGCGCCCCATCGCCTCGGCACGCGCCGGGGCGGTGAAGGTGTCATAGGCGCCGGTCAGGATCAGCGCCGGCACGTCGGATTCGACTGGTTGGTAGAAGGACGCATCGATGGGCGGCAGGTTCAGCACCGGACAGGCCGCGTCGTAATCGGTCTCCACCGCGTCCGCCACCACATGGGGGCGCAGGTCGGCCGCGGCGCGCCGGGCGGCGGCGGCATCGATGCGCGGACGGTTCTCCCGGCATCCCACCGTCAGGTTCAACCCATAGGCGAGGCTGTCCAGCACGCCCCAGATGGCCGGCGGCACCATCAGGGACAGCGCCGCCGCATCCTCCAGCGGCCCCGCCCCGCCAGTCCGCGCAACGGCTCGGTCGAGCCGGTCGAGCAGGGCCGGGACGACCACCATCCCGTCGGCACTGCCCAGCCGCAGGGCCAGCAGATTCGCCAGCATCGGCCAGGTGAGTTGCAGCTCGCTTTCCCGCCCGGTGCCGGGATGGCGGAGGCGAAGTTCCAGCGGCCGCCGTTCCAGCGCCGCCGCCAGCCGCTCCACCGCCTGCCCCAGCTGCGGGAAGGCGCGGGCGCACTCGGGCTGGGCGGCGCAATCCTCCACCATCCGGCGATGGGCCTGCCGGATCGCGGTCAGCCGGTCGAGATCGAGCCACGTCGCATCCACCGCCGCCGGAGAGTTCAGCACGAGGCTGCGCACCGCCGCCCCGTCGAGGCGCAGCAGCGCCTGGGCCAGCACCCCGCCATAGGAGGTCGCGACGACGTTCCAGCGCTCCACCCCCAGCGCCCCGCGCAGCGCCCGCAGGTCAGCCGCACTCTGCCCGCTGTCGAAATCCTCAAGCCGGTAGCCGGCGCGGCGCAGCGGATCGAGGCAGGCAACGGCATCCTCCGCCGTCACGCCGCCGAACCAGATGCGCAGCGGGTCCAGCGCCGGGCAGCGCAAGGACGGCACCGACCTGCCGGTGCCGCGCTGGTCCACCAGGATGATGTCGCGGTTGGCGCGCATCGGCGCCAGCATCGCCGCGGTGCCGCGCGGATCGTCGCTGCCGCCCTGCCCCGGACCGCCGGCCAGCACCACCACCGGATCGGCGGCGGGCATGCCCTTCAACGCCGGCAGCACCATCACGAACAGGTCGAGCGGCAGGCTGTCAGGCCGCTGCCAGTCAGACGGCACCCGCAGGCTGTGGCAGCGCGGCGCCGGCCCGTCCGGCAAGCCCGCGGGGCACGACAGGTCCGAGAACGCCGGAGGCTGGGCGGGCGCCGGACTTGCGGCCGGAACATCGGCAGCCGGGATGGCGCTCGGGACCGGAATCGGCGGCGGCGGCTCCACGACCACGACCGGCGGCGGACCCTTGGGTCCGGCCAGCCAGTCGATGCCAATCCCCAGAAACCCGCCCACCAGCGCACAGAGCGCCAGTGCACCGCCAATGACGGCGAGACGCCGACCGCCGCTGTCCATCGGCCCGGCTACTCGGCCACTGTGGTGAAGAAGGCGGACTGGACGACGACGTTTCCCTTAGCCTCGGCCTTGGCGATGGCCGCGCGCAGGCTGGCCAGATAGGGACCGGCGGGCTCCACCTCCTCACGCTCGGCGGGGAACAGCGGTTCGCGCGTCACCAGCGCCAGGATCATCGCCGGGCCGTAAGGCGGCGCGATGGTGTAGACGCGGTCGCTGGGCGACTTCGCGACCCCCAGCGTGACGGGACGGCCGGCGTCGATGCGGTCGTCGCGGCGCAGGCGCATCGGCACCATGTGGATCGCGTTGCCTTCGATGTCGATGTAATCGACGGTCAGATAGCCCGGCATGCCGGCGGTCACCGTGACCTCCAGCTTCTCACCCTGGCGATAGACCATCGACGGCCGGTTCAGGCCCAGCCCCAGCGCATCGGCCCCCCGCCCCTCCGCCCGCGCCGGCAGCCCGGCGACGCCCAGCGCCTCGCACAGCGGCCAGGGACGGACGGCGACGCGCGCATCGATGTCGACGCCGCCCGGCAGGCCGGTGATCGCCGCCTTCAGCGCGCCGGCATCGGCATCGCTGCCGACATAGCCGCCGATGCGCAGGCCCTTGCCGGTCTCCGCCGCCCTGACTCCGGAGCAGGCGAACCCGCCCGCCGCGGCCTCCACCCTCTTGCGGGCCTCGGCCGGCGTGATCGTCGGCACAGGCGGAGCGACCGGAAGCGCGGCCTGCACGACCTGGGACGGTGCGGGGGGTGTCGTAGGAGCGGGCGGTGCGACGGTCTGGACGGCCGGGATGACCGGCAGCGGCGGCACGGGAGCCGCGGGAGCCGGCGCCTCCGCCTTCACGGGCTCCGCAGGCGTTGGGGAGGGCGCCGACGGAGTGGACGAGCCGAGCGGCGCCGTCGTCATGGCCGCAGGCGGCACGGCGGGAGTTGCAGGGGCGGGAGTAGCGGGACCCGCGGCTTCCTTCACCGGCGCCGTCGATTGGGCCGGCGGCTGCGACTGCCCGAACAGCAGGAAACCGGCGACGCCTGCCGCCACCAGACCGCCGACGCCACCGGCAATCAGCCCGACCGGAGCCTTCTTCGCCGGCGCGGCCGGCGCCCCAACCGTCTTCGCCTGCCTCTCGGCCACCGCCGGCCTCGGCTCCTCGGTCGCAGGGGTCGCGGCTGGGAAGGGCGTGGCGTCGAAGGGCGTGATCTCCGCCGGGCGCCGGGTCAGCGCGCCGACCAGTTCCGTCATCGTTTTTGCGCGGTTCTGCGGATCGGGCTCCAGCATGGAGCATAGGACGCCGCGCAACGGCTCGGCCAGCGCCGACAGGTCGGGCACAGCCATGCGCCGCTCGATCATCGCCTGCGGCGTGCGGCCCATGTCCAGCGGACGGCCGAGCGCCGCCGCGGCCAGCACCAGCCCGGCGCTGTAGATGTCCGACTGCGGCCCGACCTGCCCGCCGAACAGCCCGAACTGCTCGGGCGAGGCATAGCCGTACTTGCCGGCGAAGGCGTCGCCGATGACCGTCCCCGCTCCGCCTGCGGTCTGCTTGGCGATGCCGAAGTCGATGATCTTGGCGTTGGCGATCTCGCGGCCGGGCAGGATGACGTTGTCGGTGGACATGTCGCGGTGGACGATGCCGCGCTGGTGCGCCGCCGCCAGCCCCGAGGCGACGCGGTCGAGCAGAATGGCGACGTCATCCGGGTCGAGCGGCCCGCCCTGCAGCACCTCCTGCAGCGACGGCCCGTCGAGATACTCCATCGACAGCAGGATCCGGCCATACTCGTCGCGGAAGACGCCGTCGTAGGACACCACCGCCTCATGCCGGATCTCGCGCAGCGCCGCCGCCTCGCGCCGCAGAAGCTCCACCATCTTGGCGTCCTGCGCCAGTTCCGGCCGGATCACCTTCACCGCATGCCAGGTGTTCATGTCGACATGGCGGGCACGGTGCACCTCGCCCATGCCGCCGCGGGCGATCAGCCCGGCCACCTCATAGGTATGGCTCAGCAGGGTGCCCGGCCCGATCGGCGCCGGCGCCGCCCGTCCACCCGCCGCGTCGACACCGGAGACGGACGCCGCAGTAACCGAGGACGGGGCGACGGACGCCCCAGGCACCGGGGTGGCGGCTGCCGGCGGCGTGGTCAGCCTTGTCGCCTCGGCATCCGCCCCCTGCTTCGCGCCTCCGGGCGCGGCCGGCAGGATGGCGGTGGGCTCGTGGCTGTCGTCGGGGGTCTGGGCCATGGCGGGATGCGGTCCGGTTCGGGAAGGGGCGGGCGGTGTCGAAGGGTGGAGCGGCGGCGGGTCAGTCCGGCTTTCCGCCCTCCGGAGCACCGCTGGTATCGCCCCCGAGTTCACCACGCACGAAACGGTCGTACTCGCGGGCGATGGCGTCGCCGATGACCCGGTCGAAATCCTCTTCCAGCTCGACCACCAGATCCTTGTAGAGCGCCTCGTACTGGTCCCAATAGCGGGCCTTGCGCGCCGCCGGGACGATGCTGTCGAGCAGCCGCGTCTCCAGCCGCTGGCTGAGCGCGCCGGGATCGAACTTGGCGACCACCTGCTTCAGCGCGGTCTGCAGCGCCGCGGCATAGGCGAGGTGGTGGACCTGCACGTCGCTCGCCGCCTCGCGCACCGCATCGGCCATCGGCAGGAAGCCGCGCAGGCGCGGGTTGGCCAGCACCGACACCGCCTCGTCCAGCGTCTCGCACCGCTTCAGCGGGTTCTCCCCCGCCGGGCGGAAGCTGGTCTGCTCCAGATGGAACTCGTCCTTGAAGCGGGAGCGTGCCCGCAGCGAGCCATGCAGCGCGCCCAGGCTGACGCGCAGCGCCTCGCCCAGGCCGCGCATCATCGCATTCGGATCCGGCAGCCCCTCCGGCGGCAGCGGCGCGCCGAACCCCTCATAGAAGGCGGCGACCGCAGCCCCCGCATCGGCGACGGGCGCAGCGGCAGGAACGGCGACCGGCGCGGCGGCCGGCACGGGAGGCGGCGGTACGAACTGTGGCGCCGCATGGGGAACGATGACGGAGTCGTCCGGCAGCGGAATCGGCTCGGCCATCCGGGCGACCGGCGGCGGCTCCACCGGCAGCGGGTCGGCCGCCGGGTCGGGCAGCGTCTCGTCGATGTTCCAGTCTTCCGGCAGCGGCTGTGCCGTCTTCGACACGGCGGGGAAAACCGGGTCCGGAACGGCGGAGGCCGCCGGCTTCAGCGGGGCGAACAGCTCGTCGTCCCAGTCGTCGGGGATGCCGCCAACCGACGGCGGCGGTGCGGCGGCAGACGGTTGATACGAGACGCCGATCGACAGCGACTGGTGCAGCGGATCGGAATGGTCGTCCAGCGTGCCGAAGCGCCAGTCCTCCGCCCGCTCGCGCGGGGCGGCGCCGCTGCTGGAGGAGGTCCAGGCATCGAAGGGCGCCTCTTCCGACCGCAGCGGCCGGTGTTCGAACGGGCGCACCGCAGGGTCGGCGAACAGCTCGTCGAACCGGTCCGGTGCAGCGGCATGGGCCGGGGCCGGGGGCGGGGCGAAGGGATCGGGCGAGTCATCCCTCCCGCCCAGCCGGAAGGCGCCGGAGATCTCGGTGAAGCTGGGGGCGGACAGCGTTTCCACCGTCGCCTCGATGATGAAGCGGCCGACGCGGATGCGGTCGCCCGACCTGAGATCCGCCGGGACATTGCGGCCGAGCGGCCGGTCGGACCCGTTGAGGAAGACGCCGTTGGTGCTGGTGTCGATCACACGGTAGCCGGCCCCGGCCTTCTCGAAGACGCAGTGCTGGCGCGACAGCAGCAGGTCGGGATCGGGAAGGATCCAGCCATTCTCGACCCCGCGCCCGACGGTGAGGTCGCCGCCATGCAGCGTCTTCTCGGCATTGCCGCCCAGCGACGCCCGATGGTCCGAAACGATCCTCAGCCTCAGCATTCCACGTTCTCCAAACCCGCTGCCAGAACCCTCTTGCCCGGCGGTCAGCCGCCGATCACCACCGTCGGCGCGCCGGTCACGATCACGCCGCCATGGGCGGTCCGGTCGCCCAGCCGTGCCGCCGGCCGGCCGCCGACGACCACCGTCGCCGATCCCTTCACGATCACGTCGGGCGGGCCGACGCAGACGCACATGTCCGTCACCACCGCGGCCGGCAGGAACTCGATCAGGACCGCCGGCACGCCCGGACTGACGATGGGGCCGCCGACATGCGGGACCGGACCGGTCGTCATCGGGCAGGTGTGCATGTCGGTCAGGCGCGCGG
Source organism: Azospirillum humicireducens (assembly GCF_001639105.2). NCBI lineage: Bacteria > Pseudomonadati > Pseudomonadota > Alphaproteobacteria > Rhodospirillales > Azospirillaceae > Azospirillum > Azospirillum humicireducens. Next base: position 203,806 of record NZ_CP028907.1, on the reverse strand, counting down.
CGGGTGGCATGGGCGGGTCTCCTCCGGCCTCGGGATCAGCGAACGCGGGGCGCGTCTGCACCCGATGCGGGGCCCGGAGAGGTCCGCAGCGGGATTTCGACGCGGCGCAGGTCGCCGTTCACCGATTCGAACAGGACGAGCGCGTCGGCGCCCGCATCCTCCATCATGAACCGGATGCCGGGGCCGAACAATGCGGCGCGCTGGGCCTCGTCGCTGATCGGCAGGAAGCTGCCCAGAACCGCCGGATCGTAGAAACGGAACAGATAGGCCGCCCCGCCTTCGCCATTGACGATGGTGAATTTGCGGAAATGGCGGCGCACCGCGTCGATGTCGCCGTCGGCCTGCACCAGGATGCCCCAGCCGCGGCCCCAGCCCTCCCCCACCAGCCAGTCGGCGACGGCGCTGCCGCGGGTCAGCCGGACAAGATAGGGCGCCACCTCAGCCAGTTCGCTCGCCGTGTCGCCCTGGTAGAGGGAACGCATGTCGGCCTCCTCCTCCCGCGCCAGCAGGCCGGGATAGAGGCCGGGATCGCGGGCGGCATCGACGATCATGTAGAGCGCGCGCGCCTCTTCCCTTCGGTCATCCCCCTGCGGCCACAGATGATGGGCAAGGCGCGCGACCACCTCCTGCGGGGAGCGGCGCGTGGAAAGCTCTGTCATCGCCCTGCTCGTGTCTGGGGTCATGCCGGGGGTCATGTCTGGCAGATCTCGCACAGCGGTGTGTTGGACGCGGCGGCGCTGCGCATCACCATCGCCTGGGCCGCTGTCTTCGGGGTGTGGCTTTGCGCCGGGCGCGGCAGCTTGGCCTTCGGCGGGGCCGGTATCGTTCCGCCCTTGTCCTTGTCGGCCGGCGACGGCTTGTCCGGCTTGGCCGGCGAGGCGCTCAGACCGTTGGCCGCCCCGCCGCTGTTGATCAGCACCATGGTGCCGTTCATGGCGATGCCGGCCGGGCTCAGCGTGATGAAGTTGCCGCCGACCTTCAGCGTCAGCGAAGCGCCGGCCTCCAGGCACAGGTTCGCCCCGGCATGGACCGCATAGTTGGTGCCGATCTTGTCGTGCAGGTCGACGCCGACGGTGCGCGACACGCCGCCGCCGATGGATTCCACATGGTCGCCGTCCACCGTGGCGTGGTGGTTCCTGCCCACCCATTCCCACAGGCCGCCGGCGACGTTCACATGCTGGCCCGACGCCACCGAGGTGCGGCTGTCATGGCCGATGCGCAGGTCGTAGTCGCGCTGTGCATGGAGGAAGATCTGCTCTTTGCCCGCCTTGTCCTCGAACCGGATTTCGTTGAAGCCGCGCCCGCCGGGCGAGCTGCGCGTCTTGATGCCGGAGCGCGTCTTGTGTTCGGGCAGGGCGTAGGTCGGCAGCGCGTCGGCGTTGTTGACCACGCCGATCGCCATCGGCCGGTCGGGATCGCCGTCGACGAAATCGACCAGCACCTCCATGCCGATGCGCGGCACCGTCTGCATGCCCCACTGGTGCCCGGCCCAGCTCTGCGCCACCCGGATCCAGCAGGAGCTTTTCTCGTCCGACCGGCCGCGGCGGTCCCAATGGAACTGCACCATGATGCGGCCGAACTTGTCGGTGTAGATCTCCTCCCCCGCCGGGCCGACGACGAAGGCGGTCTGGATGCCGCGCACCGACGGCTTGGGCGTCCGCCGCTCCGGCCGCACCACCGCCTTGGCTGGCAAGGCGCGGAAGCTGTTGCCGTAGGACGCCTTGCGCTTGTCGCCGGGCAGGAAGCCCTCGTTGCAGGCGTCGAACTCCAGCTCAGCCACCACCACCGGCTGGTTGTTCTCCGCCGCTGTCGGATGCTCGGTCAGGGCGAAGATCATGCCGGGATGCAGGCTGCGGCAGGCGCCGACACCGCGCACCCCCTCCAGCCCGCGCTCCTCCGTCTCCATCCGGCGGCGGGCGAGCGCCGAACCGGCGTCGCGCGTGGCATAGCGGCCGGGATATTCGAACAGCTCGTACTTGGTCGAAACCGGGACCTTGGCGACCGACGCCTCGCCGCTGTCCAGCGCCGTGCGCGGCGCCTGGAAATCGTAGTCCTTGGTCGCCCAGCGGCCCGACGCGATGGAATAGACCCGCTCCCACCGCTCGATCTGGTCGGCATACTGGCCGCTGGGGTTGAAGCGCAAGGTGGCCGGCGACAGCTTGCCATAGCCGGCGGCGCTGTCGGACAGGATCAGCTTGTGGCGGTCGCGCTCATGCGCGAAGTAGTAATAGATGCCCTCTTCTTCCAGCAGCCGGCTGATGAAGTCGAAATAGGTCTCGTTGTACTGGACGCAGTATTCCCGCGGCTGGTAATTGCCGCTCAGGCTGCGGAATTCGAAGTTGGAAAAGCCGAATTCCTGGAAGATCGTCTCGACGATCTTCGGCACCGCCATCGGCCCGCCGCCGCCCAGGCTGTGGAAGATGCGGCAATCGCTGGTGTAGGACAGCAGCGACAGCCAGGGCACCACCTCGATGGTGTAATAGCGCTGGTCGCGCCCGACCGGCACGCCGACGCCGAGCGAGCGCGCGATGCCGTTGACATAGTGGCGCTCGCCGTCCAACTGGCGGAAGCCGATGTTGACGCTGTTGCCGACGATGGTCTCGGCCGCCAGCGGTTCGATGGGGCCGAGCGCGTCGATGCGGTAGAGGAAGGGGCTGGACAGCGCCTCGCGCCCCTGCACCCGCTCCACCAGCAGCACGTCGGGTCCGGCCGGAGTTTCCAGCGACAACATGCGGTCGTCCTGGGTGAACTGCATCACGCCCCCTCCTCCTCGGCACGGCCGGTCAGGAAATGGGTGAAGTTCGCGGAAGGCGGCAAGCCGGCGCTGGTGAAGCCCTGCTCCGCCACGCCCTCCCCGCCCAGCGTCCACCAGCGGGCGCCGGTGGAAGGCGCCTCACCCGATTGTTGCGGCACCGACAGCGCAGCGACGGAGCCGACGAAGGCCTCCACGTCCAGCGTGTGGGTCAGGACGGACAGCGCCAACTCCTCCGCCGCCTCGAACCATGCGGCATCGCTTTCGGCTCCGGCGGCGGTCCGGCCGGGGGCGAACAGGGCGACCAGCGCCAGCGGGAACTGCCGCCCGGCCTTGTCGACGCTTGGCATCATCACCCCGGCCGCCGCCTGCGGCCCGCAGATTCCGGCCTCCAGCGTGAAGCGCCAGATCGGCGCATTGAGGTAGCGGTCCATCCACCCCCCGCCCAGCGCAGCGCGGCTGGCCTGCAACCCGTCGAGCAGCCAATCGTGCCATGGGTCGGCGAAGGCGCGCGGCAGCCCGCGCAGCAGGAAGTCGCCCCGCGCCGGCAGCTTCCCGAAACAGCCCGTGTTTCCCATCACCGGCTGGCCCATCACAGGCTGTCCGGGCATCGGAAGTCCTTGAGATCGCGGATCGAGAAGGGGTTGACCGCACTGGTCATCCGCACGTCGAAGCTGGCCGACTTGCCGGCGGCGGCGAAGCTCAACGGGATGCGGTCGGGCACCGATCCCTTGCGGCCGCGGCTGGCGTCCAGCGTGCGGAACCAGGCCCAGCTTCCGGTGCGCTGGGTCATCTCCGGCGGTTCGGTCGGCTGGCCGGTGAAGGTGACGCGCAGATCGCCCGCCCCGCCCGGCTTCGGCCATTGCAGCCCCTGCGCCAGCGTGGCATTGCGGGCGAAGGTCATGCGCTGGCCGTCGATGTCCAGATCCACCTGCTCCACCCCGGCGCCGAGATAGGTCGGGCGCAGTTCGAAGCGCAGCGACGGCACCCGGCCGCCATCGGGGAAGAAGGCGTCGCGGATCATAGCCGCATGCTGGAAGGCCGGCAGCACCGACGACGGAATGCCAAGGTCGGCCGCCGACGGCTGCCAGCGCCAGGGCTCCTTCGTCGTGTCGACGAAGGGGCGCAGCCGGTTGGCGAAGAAGGCGTCGATCAGCCCGCCGGGGGCGAACAGCCGGGCGAAGTCATCCATGCCGACATCGGCCGAGGCGCCTTTGACGAAGGGATAGCGGTTGTCCAGCGCGCGGCGGCACCAGGGCAGCACCGTGCTCTGCCATTCGGCGTTGATCTGCGACCGCGCGCCGCTGAGCGTCCGCGCCGTCCCCTGCTCCACCAGCTCCTCGGTCCAGCGGCGGACCGGCTGCGGGTAATAGGCCATGTCGGCGGCGAGCTTCTGGAACACCTCGCCGCCGCCGCTTGCCGCCAGATCGAACAGCTTCTGCCCGCTGCCGGAGCCCAGCGACAGCCGCGCCAGCACCGCATGCACGCCCTCCAGCTGGCGCAGAAGTTCCTCAAGCCGGGCATTGCCGCTGTTGCGGGTGAAGTCGTTCAGTGGACGGAAGCGGTCGTCCACCATCTGGGTGACCAGCTTGGCGACGCCGCTGTCGGCGACCGCCGCGGCCACCGCGGCCACCGCGGGGGAGGCGCCGGCCGGCGCCTCCGGCACGCGCTGCAGCGTCGTCTCGTTCGCCACCGCCGCCAGCAGCTTCTGCAGGGGAGAACTGCGGCCGGACAGGATGTTGACCGCCTCGCCCAGCGCCTTCGGGTTGGCCGCCGGCACCAGGGTGATGTCGTTCAGCAGCGCGTCCCAGCGCCCGGCATAATCCCGCAGATACAGGGTCAGCGCCGCCGTCTCCAGCTCCGGTCCGGCCTCTTCCCCGCGCGGGGGGCCGAGCAGCCAGCTGAGATCGCGCACCGACCGCGCCGCACCGGGCAGGCCCGGCAGCATCACGCCGGTGAAGCCCTGCTGCGTGTAGAATCCCGGAATGCCGTCGCTGAACCGCGCGCCGGAGGAGCGGCGGAACACCCGGTCGCCTTCCGGCCCGGCCTGTTCGGTCGGGCGCCATTCCTGCAGCTTGCGCGCAGCCTCGCCGTCGCGGATGGCGGCATAGGCGCGGGCGGCCAGCGGCGTGCGGGCCAGCACCTCGCGCGACTGGCGGATCAGCTCGGCATCCAGATTGACCTTCGGCAGGCCGGCGGGGGCGCCCAGCCCGGCATCGATGTGGCCGAGCAGCGCCTTGGTCTCGTCCTCGCCCGGCGGCGGCGAGACGCGGCGCAGCCAGCCGACGGTCCAGGCCTTCACCTCCTCGCCATTGACCGGCCCGGCGCCGCCCAGCGTCAGGTAGAGCCGCAGCAGCGCCTCCACCGCCGGGGCGTCATCGGCGACCAGCCGGTCGCGCAGGTCGCGCTGCACCCGCACCAGCAGGCGCGGCACCAGCAGCCCGTTGACCGCGCGGCGATACAGCGCGTCGCCGGCATCCTCCAGCTTGTCGCCCTGGTAGAGCCCGAAATCGAGCGCCAGCCTCTGCTTCAGCGCCTGCGTGTCGTGGCCGGCCGGCAGGGCGCGCAGTTCGTTCAGCACCGGCAGCACCCGGCGGATGTCGTCGTCGGCGACCGTGCCGGCGGCCAGCGCCTCCGCCTTCGGGCGATAGGCATCGACCGCCTGCTGTTCGCGGTCGATCAGCCCGGCATTGCCGAGATAGCTGGCGACCCAGGCGGCGGTGGCGGCGACCGTCACCAGCCCGAACAGGCTGTAGGCGATGCGCGGAACCCAGATGCGCCGCCGTTCCGCCGACGGGTCGAAGCCGACCAGATTGGCCTCGCGGAACACCAGATCGTTCAGCAGCCCGCCGAGGAAATAGCTGCGCTGCTGCCCGGCGGCGACGGCGCCGCCGCGGAAGGGCGCCGCCGGCAGGCCGAAGCTCTCGGCCAGCCCGCCGATCAGCCGGTCGATCTGCGTGCCTTCCTGGGTGCCGCTGGTGAAATAGACGCCGCGCAGCCGCAGCGCCGGCTCATAGCGGTTGGCCTTGAAGGCGGCGGCGACGAAATCGAGCAGCGGCTCCTTCAGCGAGGCCAGCTGCGACGGGAAGGCGAAGATGGCGCCGCGGCGCTCCTGCGCATGCTCCTGCTGGATGCGGTCGACGGCGCGGGCGGACAGGCGGCCGGCGATGCCGTCAAGCTCGCTGCCCAGCGTCGCCATGCCGGCATCGCCCAACTCGCTTTCGGCCGCCGGCAGGGTGACGCCGACGATCTGCCNTTGCCCTTCAGCCCCTCGCGATCAGGTCGGCCTTGGTCAGCAGCAGATAGACCGGCGCCTTGACCTTCAACGTCTCGTAAAGCTCGCGCAGGCGGCGGCGGATGGCGGCGGCATGCTGCGCCCGCTCCTCCGGCCCGGCGGCGGCGAGGTCGGGAACCGCCATCGCCACCAGCACGCCGTTGATCGGCTGGCGCGACCGCGCGTCCTTCAGCAGCTTCAGGAAGGCGCCCCAGCCGGTCTGGTCGACCGCCTCGTGGCTGTCCTGGGTGGTGTAGCGCCCGGCGGTGTCGAGGAAGATCGCCTCGTCGGCGAACCACCAGTCGCATTGCCGGGTGCCGCCGACGCCCTTCAGCGGCTTGGCTCCGGTCTGCTCGGCCAGCGGAAAGTTCAGGCCGCTCTTCAGCAGCGCCGTGGTCTTGCCCGCACCGGGCGGGCCGATGATGACGTACCAGGGGGTGGAATAGAGATAGCCATCGCCCAGCCCGCGCTGCTTGCGCCCGGCCTTCAGCAGGGCCAGCGAGTCCGCGAAGGTCTTGCGCAGGCCGGCGACCTCGTCGGCCTGGTCCATCGCCGCCATGCGGGCAGCGTCGCTTCCGCCGGTCAGCTCCTCCGTCATCCGCTCCTCGGCCTTGGCGTCGCGGCGTTTCAGCAGGATCAGCACGACGGCCAGGATTGGGAAGGGCACGGCGGCGGCCACGGCCAGCCAGGGCATCTCCAGCCCGGCCAACGGCGCCAGCAGCGCGATCAGCGCCGCCGCGATGGCCGCCCCGATGAAGCCCAGCACTGCGCGGGAGAGCAAGATGGCGGTCAGCCGACTCATTCCGATACCCCTGTCCCTGATCTTTTCCGGCCGCTGGCACCGCCCCCGTCGGGGACGGCTCCGCTCACTTCCTGAGGATGATGTCGATCCGGCGGTTCGCCGCCCGCCCCTCGGGCGTGTCGTTGGACGCCACCGGTTCGGTTTCGGCCTTGCCCTCCGCCTTCAGGCGGGACTTGTCGGCGAAGAGCGGGGCGAATTCCGCCATCACCGACTCGGCGCGGGCCTTCGACAGGTGCCAGTTGGACGGGAAGCGCAGCCGCCCGCCGCCGGTCATCGGCACATTGTCGGTGTGGCCGGTGATCAGCACCGCGCCCGGCTCCTCCGCCACGGCGCGGCCGACACGCAGAACCGACGCCCGCACCTTGTCGTTCAGGCTGGCGCTGCCGCTGGCGAACAGGTTGTTGCCGCGCATGCGCACGGTGATGGACAGCGCGTCCTCCGTCACCTCGACCAGCCCTTCGGCGATCTCCGGCTCCAGGAACTTGCGCACGCGCTGGACCTGGGTGGTCTGCGGCGGGGGGGGCGGGGCGATCTCCGGCGGCGGGGCGGCTTCCGCCAGCTTGACCGGAGCCGGGGTCTCGATCACCACGCCGCCATGCGGCGGCAGGCCGCGCATGCCGGCGAACAGCCGGTCCGACGCGCCGTTCAGCAGGAAGCTCAGGGCCAGGAACAGCAGCAGCAGGAACAGCGCCGTGCCGGCCCCGGCCACCCAGACCGGCAGCGAACTGCGCGGCGGCCGGTAGTCCATCGCCAGCGCCGCCGCGTTCGGGCAGAGGATGCGGTCGGCATAGCCGCGATGCTTGACCAGGATATTGTAGACATCCTCACGGATGCGGGCATGCTCGCTGTCCTGCCGGCCGGCGACCCGGTAACGGCCGCGGAAGCCCAGCGACAGGCAGAGATACATCAGCTCCAGCAGGTCGCCGTATTTGCCCGGATCCTGCCGGGCGGTGGCGAGCCGCTCATAGAACTGGTCGCCGCCGACGACGTTGTTGTGGAACATGCTGGTGACGTTCTGGCGCGTCCAGGAACTCTGGCTGCCCCATTGCGAGTTCAGCACGATATCATCGATCAGGGCGCAGAGCGCATAGTGGGCGGTCGCCTGGGTCCAGGCGTCCATGCCGGACTTGGTCACCCAATGCTGGAAGTCGCGCAGGGCCGAGATCACGCGCTGGCGCAGCGATTCCAGGTCCGGCACACCGGTCACGTCGTTCAGCCGCGCCGCCAGCAGCAGCACCGGCGACGCGGCGGCGGCAAGCGGCGAACGGGCGGCGAAGATGCCGGCCAGCGCCGGCCCCGGCAGGCCGACGGCCTCCACCCGCGCCGCAGCGGCTGGCTCCCCGTCGGAAGCGCCGGATGCGCGCCGGCCTCCCGGCGTCGGCATCAGCACAGTGCGTTCCGTCTCCGGTCCGGGCATGCCGCCAAACTGATCGCCGCCTTGCATGTCCACCCCAATCCCCGTGCCGCCACGAAAGCGGTCCAGCCCCACTTCCGTGAACACTGTGAACGAACTAACCGACCATTATCTAGCCATTTCTGGCGGGCGAATCCGGGGGATGCGCGGCGATTTGCCGTACCTCCGCGCATCCCCGTCCGGGGCGCCCCATCAGGGTTGGGCCGGCTGCGGCGCCGCCAGCGGGAAGGGGTTCAGCTCATTGCCGCCGGTCTTGAAGATTGCGGACTGGCTCCACTTCTTCTCACGCGCCAGACGCGGCACCGCACGGTTCACATACTGGCCGAGCGTGAGGTTGTAGATCGCCTCGTCCCCCGGCAGCAGGGCCTTGCCCTTCAGCCCCTCCAGCACCGCATGGGCGAAGATGCCGTTGCGGCCGTCATAGCTGTCCAGCGCCTCCTCCTGCTCCGACGATGCGGCCAGCAGGTAGCGCTGCCCCATGTCCTGGTACAGCTTGTCGACCGTGCCCGCCGACACCGCCCCCGAATGGCAGGTGTCGAGCATCACCAGCACGTTGCGGGCGGAAATGGCGCTGACCAGCCGGTTCAGCTCCTTCTCCGACAGGCCCTGCTCGCCGATCGCCTGCGGCGTGGCGGCGGTCACGTTCTGGGTGATGAAGTGGTAGAGCTTGACCGACGGGTCCTTCGGCGAGGGCACGATCACGCCATGGCCGGCCAGATAGAGGACGACGGTGTCCTCCTCCCGCGCATTTGCGGCGAGTTCCTCCAGCCCGGCGATGACGGCGTCGCGGCTCGCCTCCTCGTCATAGAGCGCCTTCGACAGCGCCAGCGACTGCTCCCGGTCGTAGCCGGCGGGAACCCGGCCGTTCAGCGTCTCGGCGAAGGACGAGGCATCGGCGCGGGCGAAGCGCAGCTGCGTGCCCTCCGGTCTATACTTGTCGATGCCGACGACGAAGGTGAGCAGACGTGGCTTGGCTGGAGCGGCACGCTCGGTCTTGGCGCCAGCCGGTGGCGCGTCGGCCGTCGCCGCCGGCTTGGGCAGCACGAAATCGACCAGCGGCGACCGCTCATAGATCGCGTCGCTGCCGTTGTAGGCACGGATCTGCAACCGGTTGCTGCCGGGGTCGAGGCGGACGGTGCTGACGCGCTCCTCCGGCGGCGGAAGCAGCTCCTTGCCGGCGTCTTTCGGCGCATCGGCCGCAGCCGGAGCCGGAATGGCCGGCTGCGCGGCGGCCGCAGGTTCCTTGGCGCGGGCGAAGGCGCGGGACTTGTCCTGGCCGCTGACGTTGCGCCCATTGAGGAACAGGTCGACCGACCCGATGCCGCCGCCGGTGTCGGCCAGACGGTAGCGCAGCCGCACCGCGCCGATGCCTTCCGGCAGCGTGACCGACAGGCGCGGCTGTTCCGCCGCGACCTCCAGCTCCGACGTCTGCGGCACCGGCTTGGCGGAGGCCGCAGGGGATGGCGCAGGGGATGGCGCAGGGGATGGCGCAGAGGGTGCAGCCGCCTGGACGGCCGGCGCCGGTTCCTTGGCGCGGGCGAAGGCACGGCTGACCGGCGTCATGTCGAGCGGATGGCAGGTTTCGGCGCTGGTGGGAACCGTGACGGCGGCCGGCGTCGACGGGGCGGGAGCCGCCGGCTCCGTGGCGCCGGTGCCGAGCGCCAGCCCGCGGCTTCCGGCCGGAACGGTGCAATAGTCGAGCAGCGTCACCTGCGGCCGGCTCTGGGTCAGCCGGCGGATGTCGCCGATGGCCGACAGCCGCGCGGCGATCTCGGCCTGACCGGTCTGCTGCAGCTTGGCGCGCACCAGTTCCGGGGCGTTGAACACGCGGTAGACCTGCTTGAACTCGACCCACTGGAGCCCCTTCTTCTTGGGATCGTTCAGGTGGAAGCCGACCAGGGTCTCGCCGCCGCTTTCGGAATGGTCGAAGAAGGCCTCCGGCGTCCACAGGACCCAGCGGCGGCCGTCGCGGTGCGGAAACAGCGCCGCCAGCTCCTCCAGCGGACGGGATCCGCCGGACAGAGCGTACCAGCGCAGCGTGCCGTCGCCCAGCGCCGCCACCGCGACGCTCCCGTCGGCCGACGCGACGACGCCCCACACCGCGGCCGGAACCTCGGCACGGGCAAGTTCCGCCCCGGCGGAATCGAGCAGGCGCAGGCTGAACTCGCCGCCCAGCAGGATACGGCGCTGCTTGCCCAGGACGGTGACGCTGCGCGCCCATTCGCCGCTGTCCAGCTTCACCGGCTGGCCGTTGACCTTGGGGTTGCGGGTGTTGCGCCAATCGGAGACCCCGATACCGGGACCTTCCGCCACCGGCCGGGCGAGGCCGGGCTGTGCGTCCGGCGCCGGAGTCAGGCTGCGGGCCAGCACGTCGAAGCGCATCGGCCGCCCGCCGCCCTGCTCCATGCCGAATTCCAGCACCAGCCCGTCGTCGGACAGGCCGAAGCGGCCGAGATGGATGTCGCGATAGTCGGCGACGTCGCCCATGCGGGCGAACTGCATCCGGCCGGCCGGGTCGATCACGCCCCATCCCGGATCGGCGGCGGCGAAGGCGACCCCGCCGCCCGGCAGGGCCAGCAGATGGGTCACGGAATCGCGCGCTGCGGGCGTGTCGGTGTAGCTTCCCTTGCCGGCATCGGCCCAGCGCCGCACCACGTTGCGCTTGCCGTCCACCGTGGCGGTGCCGGCAGCGACCAGCGCCGTGCCGTCCCAGGCGACCGCGGCGAAGCTGCCGCCGGTGACGCCGGCGGCCTTGGCCGTATGGCGGGTCTTCAGGTCGGCGGCGGCCAGAACGTCGACCTGCGCCTGATCGGCATAGCCGACCGCCAGCAGCGTCCCGTCCGGCGAGAAGGCGACGGAATAGGGCATGCCCTTGCCCGGCTTGCGCTTGGCCTTCGGCTTGAAGGCGGCGTCATAGAGGCGGACATTGCCGTCGAAGGACGCGGTGGCGAGTCGCCCGTCGGGTGCGAAGGCCAGCGCCGACACCCGCGCCTCATAGGCGCTGTCCTCCGCGACCAGCTTGAAGCTGGCGCTGTCCCACACGCGGATGCCGGCGGTGCCGCCGAAGGCCCCGGCGACGAAGCGCCCGTCGGGCGAGAAGGCAAGGTCGTTCAGCACCTGCGGCTGTCCCGCAAGCCTGGCCTTCAGCCGCTGCGCCTTGACGTCGAACAGGTAGAGCGTGACGCCGTCGCCCCAACTCGACCCGGTGTTGCCGGCGGCGACCGCCAGCGACCCGTCGGCCGACAGGGCCACGGCATAGAGCGCGCCCTCGTCCCCCGCCTCCATCGGCACGCGCAGGACGCCCAGCGGCTCCCCGCCGTCACGCGCCCACAGGCGCAGGGATTTGTCGTTGGAGACGGTGGCGATCAGCCGGCCCTGCGCGTCGCTGGCCAGCCGGTTGACGCGGGCGGTGTGGCCGCCGGTCTCGATCCGCAGGAACGCCCCCGTGGACGCGTCGCCCGCCAGCACCGGCCGGGCAGCGAACGCCACCGCCGCACCGCAGAGGAGTACGCCCAGCAGGACGACGGAAAGAGCGCCGCGCCGCAGGCGCGCGTTGAGGCGAGAGAGACAGCCGGCCATCATCCGTTCCGCTTGCACTGGTGTCGTCCGGCGGCAGTCCTGCGGGTTCTCCGCAAAAAGCCGCCGCCGGTCAGGTCCGCGCCGATCAGACGGCGTCCAGCGTCGCTTCCTTCTGGGCGATCTGCTGGATGCTGCTGGTGGTGGAGTTGATGCGCTCCGACGTCTCGAAGGCGGTGTTGGTGCGCTCGACCACCTGGGAGGCCGGGGTGGAAGCGGTCTGCTTCGCCGGCTTCTTCTTGGTCTGGGGCTTGACCGCGGTCTTGGTGCGGATCTTCTCGGCCGAGCCCGGCTCGATGTTGTCGGCGGCGACCAGATACTCGTCGCGGCGCTTGACGATGTTCTGGTTGATGCTGCTGGCGATGGCGTAATCCTTGTCCAGCTGGCCGCGGATCAGGGCCAGGCGCTGCTCGGCCTCCGGCTTGCCGATGCGCTTGGCCTTGTAGTCGGCCTTGACCCGCGCGATCTCGGCGCGGCGGCAGTTCACCAGCTGGTCCATCGCCACCTGGGTGCGGTTCAGGTTCTGGTTCTCGGTGTCCAGGTCGGTCATCACGCCCAGGATCGCCTGATCGCGGCCCTGCTGCATCTTGGAGTTCCAGTAGCCGCCCAGCGTGCCCAGCGCCGCACCGGCGGCGGCGCCGATCAGCGCGCTCTTCATGTTGCCGCCGGCCAGCGCACCGGTCAGCGCGCCCACGCCGGCGCCGATTGCGGCGCCCTTCAGCATGTCCTCGGCATAGTAGTTGCCGGTCGAATCGAGCGCGACGCGGTACTGATAGCAGGCGTCGCTGCCATCGTTGGCGCCGATGCGGTCGGTCTGCGTGGTCACGCAGCCGCTGAGCGCCATGGCGACGATGGTGAGCGAGACGAGACTTGCCTTGGCACGGTTGCTTCGCATGACCTGGATTCCCGTTTGCTTTTCTGTTCAAGACATATTTCGATCGGTTCCAGAACTCCGGGACGTCCGCACCACCCCCACAGTGGGCGCACCCCGCCGCCGATCAGGACCCGCCGCAACGCTGCCACAGCAACAACTGTAACGGAAGAGGGCATTACTACCAATTCGTGCGGCCTTTTAAGCAATTTTGCGGCCTGTAACCTTTGAGGCACGGCTTCCCGGGAAATGTATGATCTTCGGATTCAGGGGGATATGATGTTCGGAAGAGTGCGACGCCGGATGGCGGCGAGGATTCTGGCCGGGATGACTGCCGGCCTTGCCGCCGGGACGGCCGTAACGGCGGCGAACCCGGCGCGGGCGGAGATCGCGGCGCTGGTGATCGGGATCGACCGCTACACGCGGATCAATCCGCTGCAGGGCGCCGTCAACGATGCGCGCGACATCAGCGCCGCGCTCAAGGGGCTGGGCGTCAAGAAGCTGCGCCTGTTCATCGACGGCGAGGCGGAGCGCAGCCGGATCATCGCCGCCTGGCGGGAGCTGATCGCCGAGACCTCTCCCGACTCGACCCTGGTGCTGACCTTCGCCGGCCATGGCGCGCAGCAACCGGAGCGTGTTCCCGGCAGCGAGGTCGACGGCATGGACGAGTTCCTGGTGCTGGCGGACTTCGCCCCGCGCGGTCCAGGCACCGCCCAGCGTCTGACCGACGACGAGATCGCCGTGCTGCTGAAGGAAGCCGCCCCGCGGCGGGTGATCTTCGTCTCCGATTCCTGCCATTCCGGCACGATGACCCGCGGCTTCGACGACCGCGCCGGCATGCTGGGCACGCGGGCCGCCAAGATCGACGGCGCGCCGGTCGACCGCATCGAGGAGGACGCCCTGCCCCCGCCCACCCGCGCCGCCCTGCAAGCGGAGGCGGACGACCAGCCGCACGTCACCTTCTTCGCCGCCGTCGCCGAGCATGAGCTGGCGCCGGAGGTGATGATCGACCGCAAGCCGCGCGGGGCGCTGAGCTGGGCCTTCGCCAACGCGCTGCGCGGACAGGCCGACCGCGACGGCGACGGCATCGTCACCAAGGGGGAGCTGGAATCGCACATCCGCGGCGCCGTCCGCATGGCGCTGGAGGGCAAGCAGCATCCCCAGGTCCAACCGCGCGGCCGCGGCGAGATTCCGCTGATCGACCCGGTCGCCTCCAGGCCGAAGCCGCCGTCCCTGCTGCCGGCGGCGGGCCCGATCCCGCTGCGCATCCTGGGCAAACCGGCGGCGGTGAAGACGCTGAGCGCCGGTCTTTCCGGCATCGAGCCGGCCGGCAAGGACGATCCCGCCCTGGTCTGGGACAGCGCCAGCGGCGAGGTGGTCAGCTCGATGGGCGACGTGCTGGCCAGCATCGCCGGCGACCCGATGGCGCCGGAAACCCGGCGGCGGGTGCAGGGTGTGATCGACAAATGGTCGCTGGTGGTGCGGGTGAAGGCGGCGGCGCAGGACCGCTCGCTGGCGCTGGCGCTGGAGCCGGGCGACCGCAACTACCGCCAGGGCGAGACGGTCTCGCTCGACATCCGCGGCAACAGCGGGACCTATTTCACCCTGATCAATCTCGCCGCCGACGGGACGGTCAACTACCTCTATCCGCTGGCCGAGCGCAGCGACCCGGCGCAGATCCCGAAGGGCGGACCCTACCGGCTGGCGCTGACGGTGGAGCCGCCCTTCGGCGCCGACCATTTCCTCGCCATCGCCTCGCCCAAGCCGATGGCGGCGCTGCAGCGGGACCTTGCCGCGCTCGACGGCAAGCCCGCCGCCGCCGAGGTCGCCACCCTGCTGACCCGCCACCTGACCGGCCAGCCGGTGGAGTTCGGCATCCACGGCGTCTACAGCACGGGGCGGTGACTGGATCGCCCTCTCTCCCGCCGGAGGAGGGCGTGCATTCCTACCCCCGCAACGCCGCGCGGCGGTCCGCCCGCATCAGGGCGGCGCCGCGTTCGGCGATCATGACGGTCGGCGTGTTGGTGTTGCCCGAGGTCAGCGTCGGCATCACCGACGCGTCGATCACCCGCAACCCGCGCAAGCCCCGCACCCGCATCTCGGCATCGGTGACGGCGGTGGCGTCGTCCTTGCCGCCCATCCGGCAGGTGCCGACGGGATGGAAGATGGTGGTGCCGATGTCGCCCGCGGCGCGCGCCAGCTCCTCTTCCGTCTGGAAGCTGGGCCCCGGCTTGTATTCCTGCGGATGATAGGGGGCGAGCGCCGGCTGCGCGACGATGCGGCGGGTCAGCGCCAGCGCCTTCGCCGCCTTCGCCCGGTCGGCCGGGTCGGACAGGTAGCAAGGCGCGATGGCCGGATTCTCGCGATGGTCGGCGGCGGTGATCCGCGTCCAGCCGCGCGAGGCCGGGCGCAGGTCGCAGACGCTGGCGGTGAAGGCCGGGAAGCCGTGCAGCGGATCGCCGAACTTCTCCAGCGACAGCGGCTGCACATGGTATTCCAGGTCGGCCGTCTCCATCTCCGCCGAGGATTTGGCGAAGACGCCGAGCTGGCTCGGCGCCATGGTCAGCGGTCCCTTGCGGAACAGGGCATATTCCAGCCCCATCATCGCCTTGCCGAACAGGCTGCCGGCCCGCTTGTTCAGCGTCAGCACCCCATCGACCTTGTAGATCATGCGCAGCTGCAGATGGTCCTGCAGGTTGGCGCCGACGTCGGGCGCGTCCAGCACCACCGGAATCCCGAGCGTCTTCAGATGCTCCGCCGGGCCGATGCCGGAGCGCTGGAGGATCGCCGGGCTGCCGATGGAGCCTGCGGCCAGCACCGTCTCGATCCTGGAAGTCGCCCGCGCCGCCTCCCCCTTGACGGTGAAGCGCACGCCGGTGACGCGGCCGTCGGCGATCTCCAGCTTGTCGATGGCCGCCTCGATGGCGAGCTTCAGGTTCGGCCGGTCGAGCGCCGGGCGCAGGAAGGCCTTGGCCGCGCTCCAGCGGATGCCGCCCTTCTGGTTCACCTCGAAGCTGCCGACGCCGAAATTGTCGCCGCGGTTGAAATCGTCGTTGCGCGGGATGCCGGCCTGCTGCGCCGCCTCGGCAAAGCGGTCCAGCAGGTCCCAGCGCAGCCGCTGCCGTTCCACCCGCCATTCGCCGCCGCTGCCATGCATCTCGTCGGCGCCGCGCCAGTAATCCTCGCTGCCCTTGAAGACCGGCAGAACCTCCTTCCAACTCCAGCGGGAATCCCCGGTGATGGCCGCCCATTCGTCGTAATCGCGCGCCTGTCCGCGCATGGCGATCATGCCGTTGATCGACGAACAGCCGCCCAGCACCTTGCCGCGGGCATAGTGGATGCTGCGCCCGTTCAGCCCGGCCTCGGCCTCCGTCTTGAAGCACCAGTCGGTGCGCGGGTTGCCGATGCAGAACAGGTAGCCGGCGGGGATGTGCAGCCACACCCAATTGTCCTTGCCGCCCGCCTCCAGCAGCAGGACAGAGACGTCCGGATCGGCCGACAGCCGGTTGGCCAGCACGCAGCCGGCCGTACCGCCGCCGGCGATGATGTAGTCGAAGCTGCCGAAATCCAGCACGTCCGCCATCCGCTTCCCTCCCGAGGGGATTTATCGATTTGTCAGACATATTAAATTGCTGACCGGGCGAACGATCCAGCGAAATTTCGCCGCAGCCCGCAGCCTGCCGCGAAAATCGCCGCCTCGCCCGGTCAATCCGCCGCCCGGCGCCGCTGACGCTCCCGTCCGGTCAGCAGATCGACGAAGGCCCGCACCTTGGTCGGGCGGAATCGGGCAGTCGGAAAGACCGCATGGATGCCGCCCGACGGAAGACTCCAGTCGGGTAGCACATGGAGCAACCGGCCGGTGGCGAGGTCATCGGACACGCAATAATCCGGCAGGACGGACAGGCCGGCTCCGGCGCGCACCGCCTCGCGCACGGCGAAGGTGGCGTCGAGCGCGATGGATGCCCGCAGCGTCACCCCGCGCCGCTCGCCCGCGGCGGACGCGAACTGCCAGTTCAACGGATCGCGCAGCGCCGTGTTGGCGATGAAGGGCACCGCGGCGACGGCGTCCGGCCCGACGCGATTGCCCAACCGCCCGGCCATTTCGGGCGTGCCGACCAGCAGTTGCCGGAAACTGCCGAACTGGCGGGCCTGCAGGCTGGTGTCGGTCAGCCAGCCGACGCGGATCGCCAGATCGAAATTGCCGGTGAGCAGGTCCAGCGACTGGTCGGACAGGGCCATCTCGGCCCGGCAGGCCGGATGGGCGGCGGTGAAGGCGGCAATGGCTGGCACCACCACCGAAACGCCGTAGTCGAACGGCGCCGTCAGCCGCAGCAGACCGGATGGCGCCGCCGCGCTCTCCGCCAGTTCGGCGAAGGCATCGTCGGCTTCGCGCAGGATCACCACGCAGCGCCGATGGAACGCCATGCCGGCCTCCGTCGGACGGACCTTGCGGGTGGTGCGGACCAGCAGGGTGGCGCCGACCTCCTCCTCAAGCCGGGCGACCTGCTGGCTGACCACCGCCTTGGTGATCCCCAGCCGTTCCGCCGCCGCGGTGAAGGATCCGGTTTCGGCCACCGCCGCAAAATAGGCGATGCGGTTCAGGTGCCTGGGGTCGCTCATGGCCCGTCCTGCCGGCTTCAATTGTCAGTTATTGGCATACGATATGTCCATTTCATGCCGGCTATACAGCACAATCGCCGCCGGATAGGGTCGGCTCACCCCATCGGCCTCGGTCAGGCCGGCCAACCATGCCCCGGACCCCATCATGACCCGGACCAGAACCGTCACCTATCTGTTCGACCCGCTGTGCGGCTGGTGCTACGGCGCCTCGCCCGCCGTTGCCTCGCTTGCGGCGGTCGCCGACCTTGCGCTGGAACTGCTGCCGGTCGGGCTGTTTTCGGGAGCCGGAGCCCGGCCGATGGACGACGGCTTCGCCGCCTATGCCTGGGCGAACGACCAGCGCATCCAGGCCCTGACCGGCCAGCCTTTCAGCGAGCTGTACCGCAGCCAAGTCCTCGCCGACCGGCAGCGCCGGCTCGACAGCGGACCGGCGACGCTCGCCCTCGCCGCGGTGGCGATGACCGCGCCCGACCGGGAATTTCCGGCGCTGGCCGCCATCCAGTCCGCCCGCTATGTCGGTGGCCGGGACATCACGGCGGTCGAGACGCTGGCCGACATCCTGGCCGGGCTTGGCCTCGACACGGCAGCCGCCCTGCTCACCGAAGGGTCGGAGGATCTGACGGTCTTCGACGCCCTGCGGGTGGAGCGCGGCCGGCAGCTGATGGCCGCCCATCGCGCCAACGGGGTGCCGAACCTGCTGTATGACGACGGCACGCACCGCCGGAAGCTCGATTCCGAAATCCTCTTCTCCAAACCCGGCCGGCTGGCGGCGCTGCTGCAGGCCCAGTAAGCGCCCGATTTCAACCGCCAAACCCGAAGGACACCGACGATGATCACCCGCAGGGACATCCTTGCCACCACGATGCACGCCCTGGCCCTGGGCGGTGCCGCGACCCTTCTCCCCTCCGCATCCGCTTTCGCCGCCGCTGGCGCTCCGCTGTCCTGGCGTCACTTTCCCGCGGGCGAGGCCGGCTTCTTCCGGACGCCGGTCCTGCTGTCGGGCAACCGGGAGGCGATCCTGATCGATGGCGGCTTCACCCTGTCCGACGGCAAGGCGCTGGCCGAGGCGATCCGGGCGAGCGGCCGGACGCTGACCGCCATCTATGTCAGCCAGAGCGACCCCGACTATTATTTCGGCCTGGGTCCGGTCAGGGCCGCCTTCCCCACCGCCCGCGTCGTCGCCGCAACCGCGACCGTCGAGGCCATCAAGGGCAATGTCGAGAAGAAGCTGGCGGTCTGGGGGCCGAAGCTGAAGGAGAACGGTCCGCAGACCCTGGCCGACGTGGCGATGCCGGAGCCGTTCGACGGCCCCTCGCTGACGCTGGAGGGCCAGTCCATCGAGATCGTCGATGCGCAGGGGCTGGCCAACCGACGCTACCTGTGGGTTCCGTCGCTGGGCGCCATCGTCGGCGGGGTGATGGTCTTCTCCGGCCTTCATGTCTGGACCGCCGACACCCCGACCGCCGAAGCGCGGGCCGCCTGGATCCGCACCCTGGACGCCATGGCGGCGCGGAACCCCGCCCTGGTGGTCGCCGGCCATGCCGCGCCGGGCGCCGGCACCGACCCGGCGGCCATCGCCTACACCAAGGCCTATCTGCTGGCCTTCGAGGAGGAACTGTCGAAGGCCAAGACCAGCGCCGACCTGATCGCCGCCATGAAGCGACGCTACCCCGAGGCCGGGATGGGCATCGCGCTCGACATCGGCGCCAAGGTGGCGACCGGTGAGATGAAGTGGGGATGACGGAGCGGCCGTGACGGCGGGGGCGGGGGCGGGAAGCCGGACCTCCCCCGCCCCCCGCCCCCGCCGTCACGGCGCCCCCTCACTTCCGGTTGACCAGCGCCACGCCGCAGACCGCCACCGCCATCCCGGCCAGCGCCACGACGCCCAGCTTCTCGCCGAACAGGATCCAGGCGATCAGCGCCGTTACCGGCGGGGTCAGGTAGAACAGGCTGGCGACCTTGGCCGCAGCCCCGCGGCGGATCAGGGCGAACAGCAGGAAGATGGCGCCCACCGACAGGACGAAGCACAGCCACAGCAGGGCGAAGACGAACTCCCCCGTCCACTGCACCTGCATCGTCTCGGTCAGCGGGGCGGCAACCGCCAGGGCGAGCGCGGTCGCGCCATACTGGATGGCGGTTCCGCTGCGCAGGTCCATGCCGCCGCCATGGCGCTTCTGGTAGAGCGTGCCCAGGGTGATGCCGACCAGCGCAACGAGGGCATAGCAGAGCGGGACCAGATGCGCCGCATCGACGGACAGCTTTTCCCGCACCACCAGCCCGACGCCGGCAAGACCCAGCAGCAGGCCGGCCCATTGCCGGCCGCTCACCCGCTCGCCCAGCAGCGGGCCGGACAGCGCGGCGGTCAGCAGCGGCTGGATTCCGACCACCAACGCCGTGACCCCCGCCGGCAGGCCGTGCGCGATGGCGATGAAGATGCCGCTCAGATAGACGCCGTGCACCAGCAGCCCGGCCAGCGCGATCCGCCCCGCGGTCGGCCAGTCCTTCGGCCAGGGCGCGCGGGTGGCCAGCGCCACCAGCGCCAGCACCAACGCCACCAACCCCAGCCGGATCAGCAGGAAGGTCAGAGGCTCCACATAGGGAAGCCCGTATTTCGCCCCGATGAAGCCGGTGCTCCACAGCAGCACGAAAAGACCCGGCATCAGGCGCAGCCATGTCTGGCCGCCGCCCGTCGCGGTCTCGCCCATGAAAAATTCCCTTCCTGCGGTCAGCTCACCGCCGGGACGGCCGGGGACGACTGGGTCGGCTGCCGGCGGGCCTCGGCGACCGCCTGGATGTGGGATCGCAGATCCGCGTCCTTCTGCACCAGCCGGCGGAAATCCTTCTCATCCAACACCAGCAATTGGCAATAGCCCAAGGCCCGCACGTCTGCATTGCGCCGCTGGCGGGTCAGCAGCGCCATCTCGCCGAAGAAGTCGCCGGTGCCCAGCTTGACCGGTTCCGCCAGATTGGGCACCAGCACCTCGACCGCGCCGGACGCGATGAAGAACATGGCGTCGCCGCGGTCGCCCTTGCGCACGATGGTCTCGCCCGGCAGGGCCAGCTGGGCCCGCAGCAGCGTGGCGATGGTCGTCACCCGCTCCGCCGGCAGGCCGGCGAACAGCGGCACCCGGCGCACCAGCTCCGCCACGTCGAAGCGGACGTCCAGCTTCGGCAGCCGTTCCAGCACCCGGCGGCGCTGCTCCAGGTCGCGCTCCAGGTCGGTCAACACCTCCTGGCTGATGATCGATTCGGCGTAGAGGGTCCGGTAGTCGGCATGCTCCAGCCGCAGGGCGGCGCGGCCGACATAGCGGCTCTGCAGCACCACGGCATAGTCGGGATACTGCAGCTTCAGCGCAGACAGCGCCTGCTCGACGATGCCCAGCCGGCCGACCAGCATGCCTTCCAGCTCGAACGCCACCTCCTGCCCCAGCACGCGGGCCAGCCGGTCGCGGGTGAAGGCCAGCAGTTCGCGCAGCACGGTGCGCACGGCGACCAGCACCTCGAACCGCATCGACAGGCGCCGCGCCAACGGGCGGTGGATGCCGAAGCGGCGCTGCAGCCAGCTGGCCCCCCGCATCCAGGGCGAGAAGGCGATGAAGGGCTCCTCGAAGGCGCGGTAGCCGTTGCGGCCCTGGGCCTTGACGGCGTCCAGCAGCCGGCCGCTGCGCCCGGCCAGCATCTCCATCACCGCGCGCGACACCACCCCTTCGGAGAAGTGGGCGTAATAGAGCTCTTCCTCGCGATTCACCAGAATGACGAGACCGATGGTGATGCGGTCCTCATTGGACAGCTTCGCCTCGTCCCGGCTGTCCTGGTCGATCTTCTTCAGCCTCTCCTCGTAGCGGGAGATCATCACGTCCTTGACCGCGCCGTCGACCTCGTAGGTCTGCGCGACGGCGGCGACGCGGTCGCGGATGCTGTCGGTGGACAGCGCCAGCGCCCGGTTGCGCATGGCGCGCTCCACCGGCGTCAGTTCGTCCAGCTTCAGCACGCGGATCAGCCAGCGCAGCGTGGTGCCGTTGACGAACAGCGTGACGAAGACGAAGCCGGTGACCATCACCGCGACGAAGCTCTGGACACGGTCCGGCACGCGGAAATTCTCGGTCACCGCCAGCGCCAGCGTCAGCGACACCGCCCCGCGCAGGCCGCCCCACAGCATCACCGACTTGTAGGAATTGCTGACCTTCTGCGCCAGACCGGCCCAGGACAGCACCGGCAGCAGGCCGAACAGCACCACCGCCCGCGCCGCGAAGGCGGCGGCGACCACCACCAGGACCAGCCCGACCTCCGCCCAGCCGGCATCGGCCATCAGCCGCGGCACCAGGATGGCGGTCAGCAGGAAGATCATCGAGTTGGCCCAGAAGCCCAGCTGCTGCCAGACATGCTCCATGGCGCCCCAGGTGGCGGGGGAGATGCGGGTCTTGCCCACCGATCCGATGACCAGCGCCGAGGCCACCACCGCCACCACGCCGGACGCGCCGACATAATGCTCGGCGATCACATAGGACAGATAGGCCAGCGCCACCGTCAGCGTGATCTCCGCCATCGGCTGGTTGCGCATCGGCTCCACCAGCATGCAGACGATGCGGCCGCAGACATAGCCGGTGACGACGCCGCCGGCGAAGTCGCGCAGGAAGTCCAGCGCCGCCGCCCCCGCCCCGCCATGGGAGGTGCGGGTCAGCATCTCCAGCAGCAGGGTGAACAGCGCAATGGCGGCGGCGTCGTTCAGCAGGCTCTCGCCCTCGACCAGCGTGGTCAGCCGCCGCGGCGCGCCGAGGTCGCGGAAGATGCCGATGACCGCCGCCGGATCGGTGGAGGCGACGATGGCGCCCAGCAGCAGGCAGGCGACCAGCCCCAGCGAGGTGAACAGGCTGACCGCATAGCCGACGGCGAAGGTGCAGACGAACACCGCCACCACCGCCATCAGCAGGATCGGCCCCAGATCGTCGAACAGACGCCGCACATCCACCGCCAACGCCGTTTCGAACAGCAGGATCGGCAGGAAGACATGCAGCAGGATGTCGGAGGAGACGTCCAGCTCGGCCAGCGAATTCAGGAAATCGTGGAACGGGTCCTTGCCCGGCCCGGCGAAGGTCTGGATCACCGCGCCCAGCGCCACGCCGACGCCCGCCAGCAGCACCGTGTAGGGCACCTGGAAGCGCGCGGCCAGCGGCGGCAGGAAGCTGACGAGGGCGAGAAGCCCGGCAACGCCGAGGACTTGGATGACGATGTCGTGCATGTTCCCACGGGGGCGGCTGCGGCGTGGGCTGCACGGTATCGCCGCACTGTGGCGGGAGCAAGACCGGGAACCACGGAGTGCTGCGGCAAAAATGGTCCCGGACGGCGAGCCGCCTTGTCGCGTTGGGGCAGGATGCTCAGCGCGGCGGCGGCGCCGCGATCCCGCGCGACTGCAGATACTGCCGGCAGCGCTGCTGCCAGTCCGCAAGCGGCGAGGAGGGATCGAGGACGGCGTGGAAGATGTAGTCGGCCGCGGCATCGTCCGACACCGGCGAGCGGTGCAGCGCGTCGGCATTCCGGCCCAGCAGATAGGCCACGACATGGAACTGGTTCATGCGGGCCAGCACCAGCGTCACCGTGCTGCCGCTCTCGTCGGTCGCCTCGATGTCGGCCCCGGAGTCCAGCAGGATGCGGACCGCGTCGGCGTTGCGGCGCAGGCCGGCATTGACCAGCACCGGCTCGCCGATGGCGTTGCGGGCGTTGGGATCGCCGCCGAAGGCGAGCAACAGCCGAAGCCAGTCGGCATCGGTGCCCGACGCCACCATGGTCAGCGCCGATTCCCCGTCGCGGGCACGGCGGTTGGGGTCGGCCCCGGCCTCCAGCAGGGCCTTGGCCCCGGCCTTGCTGTTGCTGGCGATGGCGAACAGCAGCGGCGTCATCCCCTCCGTTCCGCCCGCATTCGGGTCGGCGCCCGCCGCGGCGAGCTGGCGCACGGCGGCGGCATCGCCCCGTCCGGCGGCGTCGGCCAGCCGGGCCGTGGCGGCATCGGGGAAGAAGTGGCTGGCGGGCGGCAGAGCGGCCATGGCGGTCCTCGCGGCGAATGGGGTGGGAAGGGACGTCCAGCCTGCTGCGGCCAGCGCCACCAGGATCAACAGCGCGCGGAGAAAGGCAATGCCGGGCTTGAGGCCGGGCTTGGGGGGCGAGGCGGCACCCTCAGCGATGCAGGGCGGCACGCAGCTGTCCCTCGTCCGCGCGCTTCTGTTTCTCCAGCGCGTTGATCGGATAGGCCATGCCGTGCTTGGTGATGGAGTCGGCGGCGACGCCCTTGACATACTCCATGCCCTTCTTGCCCGCGGCGGCACCCTGGAAGGCATTGCCCTGCTCGTCCACCGCCTCCAGCGGCACATTCCTGCCGATGCTGGTCGGCATCGGTCCGACCACATTCTGCGCCGTGGTCAGCACCTCGCCGGCGACCTGATAGTTGGTGACCTTGCCGCCGTTGGCGCGCGACTTGCCGAAGGCGGCGACCGTATCGTCCTTCAGGCCGGCGGTGTTGAAGGTGGTGCAGGGCACGTCGGCCACCACGGCGCCGGCGGTCGCCAGCCCGCCGCCCAGCGAATGGCCGGCCATCTCCAGCCGCGGCCCGACCTTGCTCTTCACCTTCTGCGCCGCCTGGATCGCCCGCTCGTAATAGTCGGAGCGCAGGCCGATGCCCTGCTGCAGGTTGTTGACCCAGTCCTCCTTGGCGGAGAAGGTGGTCCCCTTCGGCACCAGGACGACCTGCGGCGGCGACCCGAACACCTTGGGGTCCGCCACATACAGCTCCGCCCGGAAGCCCGAGGCGGTGCCGGGGTTCAGGTCGCTGGGGACGAGGCCGTATTTGCGCAGCTCCGCCGGATCGTCGCTCAGCCGGGTCCAGCCCGGCGGCGGGGTCTTGGGCGAGTCCCGACCGTTCTCGTGGTGGTAGACGTCGGCGGCCAGCCTTGCGCGCTCCACCGCCTTGTTGTCGCGGGCGAAACGTTCCGTCACCTCCGGCAGGACCTTCTTCCCGCGCGCCTCCTCGATCAGCGCCTGCCGTTCGGCGACGCGCTTGGCCTTGGCGTCGATCTCCGCCTGGGAACAGGGGATGGTCGGGTTCCTGGCGGGGACCGGGGTGCTCTTGCGGAAATGATTCGCCAGATCGTCGGTCAGCGTCTGGCCGGCGGCCTTGGCGCCGCGCTTGGCCGCTCCGCCGAAGTCGCCCTCCAGCACCGCCGCCCCGGTCTCCTTCAGGCCGGCCTTGACGGTGTCGGCCGCCATCCGGCCGCCGGTGCGCAGGGTCTGGTAGGTCGCCTTGGCCTTCGCCGTGGCGCTTCCGGCCATGTCGGCCAGCGTGGACAGGATCGCCATGGCGTCAGTCCCGCTGCGACAGGGCGGCGATCATGGCGTCGACCCACTCGGTCAGCCATTCCGCTTTCCGGTCGGCGGTCATCGCCGGATCGGCCAGCACCTCGCGCGCTGCCGGACTGTCCTCGTCGAAGCGGTCGCCGGCCAGCGCCGCGGCGACGATGTAGCAGGCGGCCTGCCAGCGCGTGGTCAGGCCATGGCCCTCGGCCCGCGCCAGCTGCTCGCGCCCGAACGCGAGGAACCGGTCGGCAGGCACCGGATCGGCGTCCGGGAAACGGTCGGCGAGGTAGCGGTGCACCGCCCGGATCAAATCCTCTTCCCCAAGCCGGTCCATCTGGGCCTGCGACAGAACGAACACGGCGCACCCCAATCGTTTGCGTAATCAGGGTATGATAGAGGTGCATTCAGCGACAGAGAAGCGGCAACTCCGGGTTTGTGAGGCTGAGTTGCTTCGCCCGAGCACAACCATGCGGTTCCGCCATGGAACGGCGACACGCTGTCGTTTAGTATGACGCCTGTTTTGTCCGAATCGGAGAGGGGGGACGCGAGGATGGGATCGGTCAGGATTTTGCGGACGGCATTGGCGGGGCTCGGGCTGCTGATGGCGTTGGGCGGCGTCGCAGCCGCCACGGATCCAACCGCTGCTCCCACAACGTCGGAGGACTTCATCCGGGCGCTGGCGCCGGCGGCCGGAGGCCGCGGCCTTTCCCTCGGCACCGCCGGCGCTGCGGAACCGGCCGCACTCCCCCCGGCTTCCCCGTCCGTGTCCGCCCCCGCTCCGGTCGCGGCGGCAGCGTCGACCGCCGTCCGTCCACCTGCCTCCCGTCCACCCGCTGCCGCGAAGCCGGCGGCCGCCCCCCGGATCAGCTTCCAGGTGGAATTTGCCTTCAATTCGGCGGAGCTGACGCCGAAGGCAGCCGGCATCCTGGATGAGCTGGGCCGCGCCCTGACCTCCCCGGAACTCAGCGCCTACCGCTTCCAGCTGACCGGCCACACCGACGGCGTCGGCAATCCCGACTACAACCTCGCTTTGTCGAAGCGGCGGGCCGCCTCGGTCCGCGAGTATCTGACCCGGAGCTTCGGCGTGTCGCCCAACCGGCTGGTGGCGATCGGCCGCGGATCGCAGCAGCTGCTCGACCCCGCCAACCCGGCCAGCGACGCCAACCGCCGGGTGGAGATCGTCAATCTCGGCTCCTGACCTCGGGAATGCCGGCGGCGGCGTGATGGCGGCCTAACGCCATCCGCCGTCGCGCGTCAGCCCGGCCAGGATATCGCGCAGGATGGCGTGGGCGGCACGGGCGGCGACCGGCATCGGCCGGCCGGCGGCATGGGCGAGCAGGATGGTCCGGTCGATCTGCGGATCGACGATGGGCAGCCCGGTCAGGCGATCCGCCACCGCGCCGTAGCGCGCCACCCGCTCCGACAGCACGGAATAGCCGCAGCCTTCCGCCACCAGCGCCTTGATCTGCTCCAGCGCGTCGATCTCCATGGCGACGGTGACGCGGGCGCGGGCCAGCAATGCTGCGTGCTCCACCTCCTCGCGCACGCCGTGCGGGCGGCCGGGCAGGATCAACGGCAGGGCCAGCGCCTCGGCGAAGGGGATCGACTTGCGTCCGCGCAGCAGCGGGTCGTCCGCCGGCCCGACCAGATGCAGGCTTTCCCGCGCCACCAGCTCCGTCTCCAGCCCGCCCATCTCCTCGGCACCGAACACCAGCGCCAGATCGAGCTGCCCCGACAGCACCCATTCCCGCATGTGGCCGGACAGCCCCTCCACCACCCGCAGCCGGATCTGCGGATGGGCCCGGCGCACCGCCAGCGCCAGCGGCACGGTCAGCACCGGCCCCAGCGAGGTCGGGATGCCGACCGTGGCCGGACCGGCGGGGACCGCCTCCACCGCGCGCACCTCGTCGCGCAACCCGTCCATCGAGTCGATCAGCGCCGCCGCCCGCTGCGCCAGCCGCCGCCCGCTTTCCGTCGGCACCACGCCGCGCGCCGTGCGCAGGACCAGCTGGCAGCCGAAATCCTCCTCCATCCGCTTCAGATGCAGGCTGAGCGCCGGCTGCGCCACCCGCAGCGCCTCCGCCGCGCGGGAGATCGAGCCATGCTCGACGATGCCGAGGAAATAGCGAAGCTGCCGCACGTCCATCCCGCCGGACCCCCTGCCCTCGATAACATGACGCTATGAGAGCGGCGCTGGAGATCGCGTGTCAATATGGCTTCTGTTTCTGACCGTTGCTGCGATTTCCGCTTGGAAGCCCCCCTCTTGATCGCCGCAAATCCGTTAACCATTTACCCATCAGGCACCGTGCGGTCGCGCATTTTGCGGACCGCGGAGGCGCCGTCCCGCGCCGGATGGCTGGGCGGGAGACCATGGAAACGGAGTGCCGGATGGACTTCGGTCAATTCACCGATCGTGCGCGTGGCGTCATTCAGGCCGCGCAGATCGCCGCCCTTGCCGAGCGGCATCAACAGCTTCTTCCCGAACATCTGCTGAAGGCCCTGATCGACGATGCGGGCGGCGTGGCGGCGCGTCTGGTGCGCGACACCGGCGGCGATCCCGACCTGCTGAAGTCCGCGACCGAGGAGCAGCTGTCCCGCGCTCCGGTCCAGCCCGGCGCCAACGAAGGCCCGCAGCCGCTCTACATGTCGCCGGCGCTGGCCGCCGTGCTGCAGGGCGCCGTCGCCTCGGCGCGCAGCGGCGGCGACCGTTTCGTCACCGCCGAACGGCTGCTGGAGAGCCTCGCCCGCCAGAGCGGCCCGCTGCGCGCCCTGTTCCGCCGCGCCGGCGTCGATGCCGACGCATTGGCCGCCGCCGCCGATGCCCAGCGCAAGGACCATCCCGCCGACGCGGAAACCGAAACCACCTCCGGCGAGGCGCTGGCCCGCTACACCCGCGACCTGACCGAAGAGGCGCGGCAGGGCCGGCTCGACCCGGTGATCGG
>NZ_CP028907.1:131433-176149 GCF_001639105.2 Azospirillum humicireducens | reverse complement strand
AAATACATCGAGAAGGATGCGGCGCTGGCCCGCCGCTTCCAGCCGGTGACGGTGGACGAACCGTCGGCAGACGACGCGGTGTCGATCCTGCGCGGCATCAAGAGCAAATACGAGGTCCATCACGGCGTGCGCATCGCCGACGCGGCGGTGGTCGCGGCGGTGAGCCTGTCGGCGCGCTACATCGGCGACCGCCGGCTGCCCGACAAGGCCATCGNCGAGCCGCCTGCGCATGGCGATCGACAGCAAGCCGGAGGCGCTCGACGCCGTCGACCGCCGCGTCGCCCAGCTGAAGATCGAGCGCGAGGCGCTGAAGGCCGAACCGGATGCCGCCTCGCAGGAGCGCCTGCATGTGCTTGAGGGCGAGCTGGCCGAGGCGGAAGCCCGTCAGTCCTCGATGGAGGAGGAGTGGCGGGCCTCGCAGTCCCGCCGCACCGAGGGCCGCCGCCTGAAGGAGGAGCTGGACCAGGCCCGCACCAGGCTGGAGCGCGCCCAGCGCGACGGCGACTGGGCCAAGGCCGGCGAGCTGGCCTATGGCGTGGTGCCCGACCTGGAGAAGCGTCTGGCCGAGGCCGAATCGCGCGCCAGTGCCGAGCGGGACGAGGTGACGGCCAAGGACATCGGCGCCGTCGTCACCCGCTGGACCGGCATCCCGGTCGAACGGATGCTGGAGGGCGAGCGCCAGCGGCTGAAGGGCATGGAGGACAAGCTGGCGGAGCGTGTCGTCGGCCAGAAGGAGGCGGTGCGCGCGGTGTCCAAGGCGGTGCGGCGCGCCCGCGCCGGGCTGAAGGATCCCAGCCGCCCGACCGGTTCCTTCCTGTTCCTCGGCCCCACCGGCGNGATGATGCGGCGCGCCGCTCCCTATCAGGTCGTGCTGCTGGACGAGGTGGAGAAGGCGCATCCCGACGTGCTGAACGTCCTCTTGCAGGCGCTCGACGACGGGCGGCTGACCGACGGGCAGGGCCGCACCGCCGACTTCCGCCACGCCATCCTCATCATGACCTCCAATCTGGGGGCGGAGGCGCTGAGCGCGCTTGGCGACGACGAGGACATGGCCGGCGTGACGGTGGAGGTGATGGACGCGGTGCGCAAGGCGTTCCGGCCGGAATTCCTCAACCGGCTGGACGATGTGCTGATCTTCCGCCGGCTGGGCAGGGACCAGATGGCGCGGATCGTCGACATCCAGCTGGCCCGTGTCAACGAGCGGCTGGCCGAGCGCGGCGTCACCCTGGCGGCGGACGCGGCGGCCAAGCGGCGGTTGGGCGATCTGGGCTGGGATCCGGCCTTCGGCGCCCGTCCGTTGAAGCGCGCCATCCAGGGCCTTGTCGAGGACCCCATCGCCGAGCGCCTGCTCGACGAGGAGGTGGAGGGCAAGACCACGATGACCCTGTCGCTGGTCGACGGACGGCTGGCGCTGGACGGCGTGGTGGTCGAGGAGGACCGGCCGCACGGCTTCAAGGCCCCGGAACGCCCGCCCTTGGGCTTCGCCCTGCCGCCGGTGGCGAGTTCCGCCAACGCACGCGAGGCGTCGGTTCACTGACCGGTGGGTCACTGATGGTTCCGCGATGATGGAGAAGGCTTCGGGCGCACGGCGTCCGAAGCCTTTTTCACCTCCGGGCCGCCGGTGGCCGCAGATGGTGGATCACCATTTGGTCTTCAGCTGTTTGTGGCCATCGCTCGACCAGATGTTGGCGACGGCATCCACCCCGAAACGACCGTATCGGCCGTGCCAATTGCCCGTGGGTCTGCTACATCTTTGCACCGCAACATGGGGGGCAGAGATGGCCGCGACGATCCCACCGTACCTGACGACCTTCTCGCTGACCGGACAGGTGGCCCTGGTCACCGGGGCAGGCCGCGGCCTGGGGCTGGAGATCGCGCGGGCACTGGCCGGGTCGGGTGCCCATGTGCTGCTGAACGGCCGCGACGCCGCCGTTCTGGAAGCCCGTGTCGCCGAGATCGAAGCCGTCGGCGGAGCGGCGTCGGCGTTGGCCTTCGACGTGTCGGACCGGGCGGCGGTGCGCGACGCCTTCGCGCGGATCGAGCGGGAGCATGGGCGGCTCGACGTGCTGGTCCAGAATGTCGGCCAGCGCAACCGCAAGCCGCTCGCCGACCTGACCGACGACGAGATCCTCACCCTTCTGGATGTCGATCTGGCCTCCAGCCTGATCCTGGCAAGAGAGGCGGCGCGGTTGATGCTGCCGCGCGGCCGGGGCCGGATGATCGCCGTCACCTCCGTCGCCGGCCAGATCTCGCGCGCCAACGACAGCGTCTATGCCGCGGCGAAGGCGGGGCTGAACGGCATGGTGCGGGCGCTGGCCGCCGAATACGGTCCGCATGGCCTGACCAGCAACGCCATCGCACCCGGCTTTTTCGCGACCGAAACGAATGCCGCCATCGTCGCCGATCCCGAACGCGGGGCCTATTTCGCCAACCGCACGCCGATGCGCCGCTGGGGCCGTCCGGAGGAGATCGCCGGGGCGGCGGTGTTCCTGGCGTCCGCCGCGGCGTCCTATGTCAACGGCCATGTCCTGGTCGTGGACGGCGGCGCCACCATCTTGATGTGAGCCGCCGGCCGATTGACACCGCGATGCTGACCATACCGATCTCCTGCGGCGACCCCGCCGCCCTGTTCCGCCCCTGGAGCGCCGAACCCTGGGCCATGCTGCTCGACAGCGCGGCGCCCCATCCACAGAATGGACGCCATTCCTATATCGTTGCAGAACCGTTCCAAACGGTCGAAGCGATTGACGGACTGACGCTGGTCGATGGGGCGCCGGTGCCCGGCAGTCCCTTCGACGCGCTGGAACGGGCGCTGACAGCATGTCCCCTGCCCTCCGCCGGCCCGGTTCCCTTCACCGGAGGGGCGGTGGGCTTTGTCGGTTACGAAGCCGGAATGGCTTTGGAAGGGCTGCGCTCCCGCCATGGCAATCCGGGCGGACAGCCCGACATGGCCTTCGGCCTCTACGATGTCGTCGCCGCTTTCGACCGGGAAACCCGGAGCGCCTGGGTCGTCGCCGCCCGGCCGGAGGCGGAGGACCGCGCCCGCCGCATGGCCGCGCGGCTGTCCGTACCGCCACCGGAACAATCGGCCGGACCGGCTCCGCTGCGCTGGCGGTCGGAACTGTCGCGTCCCGACTATCTCGACCGGGTCGGCCGTGTGCTGGAGTATATCCGGGCCGGCGACATCTATCAGGCGAACTTCACCCAGCGCTTCCTGGCCGATGTGGACCGGTCCATCGACGCCTATGCGCTGTACGAGCGTCTGCGCCGTCTCAGCCCGGCGCCCTTCGCCGCTTTTCTCAATTGCGGTCACCGGCTGCGGCTGGCCGGCGCCTCGCCCGAACGCTTCATCCGGCTCCGCGCCGACCGGACCACCGAGACGAGACCGATCAAGGGCACCCGCCCGCGCCATGCCGATCCCGAGGCCGACGCGGCGGCGGCGGCGGAACTGTCGGCCAGCATCAAGGACCGGGCGGAAAACCTGATGATCACCGACCTGCTGCGCAACGATCTGGCGCGCGTGTCGGAGGTCGGCAGCGTCAAGGTGCCGGTGCTGTTCGGGCTGGAGAGCTTCGCCAGCGTCCATCATCTGGTGTCGGTCGTCACTTCCCGGCTGGTGCCGGGGCTGGGGCCGGTCGATCTGCTGCGCGCCGCCTGCCCCGGCGGTTCGATCACCGGCGCGCCGAAGATCCGCGCCATGCAGATCATCGACGAGCTGGAGGTCGCCCGCCGCGGCGCCTATTGCGGGTCGGTCGCCTGGATCGGCTTCGACGGCGCCATGGACAGCAACATCGTCATCCGCACCCTGTCGGTGACGCAGAACCACGTCATCGCCCAGGCCGGCGGCGGCATCGTCGCCGATTCCGACCCGGCGGCGGAACATGAGGAGATGCTGGTCAAGGCCCGCGCCCAGCTGCGCGCCGCCGGCGATCCAGTGGTGGAGGGACTGCAATGACCATCTGGCTGAACGGCCGAATGCTGCCGGCCACAGAGGCGCGGATCGACCCGGCAGATCGCGGATTCACCCTGGGCGACGGCCTGTTCGAGACGATCCGCATCAAGGACGGCGCACCGCGCCACCTGCCCCGCCATCTCGCCCGGCTCACCGCCGGCGCCGACCTGCTGCGCCTGCCGCTGCCCTACGACATCGCGGCGCTGTCGGAGGCGATGGCGGCGCTGGTCGCGGCGACCGGCCTCAAGGATGGCGTGCTGCGCCTGACCCTGTCGCGCGGCACCGGCGCCCGCGGGGTTCTGCCGCCGGCCGATGCCCGCCCGACGGCGATGATGACGGTCGCTCCCGCCGCCCACATGACCGCACCGGTCGCCGCCGTGATCGCCCGCAGCACCCGCCGCAACGAGCATTCGCCGCTGTCGCGGCTGAAGTCGCTGAATTACCTGGATTCCATCCTGGCCCGGCAGGAGGCGGCGGAGCGCGGCGCCGACGAAGCGCTGCTGCTGAATTGCGCCGGACGGTTGGCCGAATCCAGCATCGCCAGCCTGTTCCTGTCGGTCGGCGGCCGGCTGCTGACGCCGCCCACCGCCGACGGCGCACTGCCCGGCATCCGCCGCGCCCTGATCCTGGAGCGCCATGGCGCGGAGGAAGCGCCGCTCACCCCCGACGATTTCGCCCGCGCCGACGAGGCGATCCTGACCAACAGCCTGGGCCTGCGCCCGCTGCTGTCGGTGGACGGCAATCCGGTCGGAAACGGCACCGCCGGCCCGGTCCTGGCCCGGCTGCTGGCCGACCCGGACCTTTAAGCAATCGAGGGACAGTCATGATCGAAACGGTGAACTATCCCGAACTGACCGCCATCGGCTTCATGGTCGAGGCGAGCCGGGAGGATCTGCCGGCGGCGGTATCGGCGGCATGGGAGCGCCTGTTCGCCGCCGACAGCGGGGCGACCTCCTTCGCGGCGGTGTCGCTGCCGGAGGAGAACGGGCTGCAGCGCGAACTGGTCGGATTCCTGGCAGCCAAGGCCACGGAGATTCCGCCGGGCATGGTCCGCGTCGATCTCGATGCCGGCCGCTATCTGCGCCTCATCCAGGACGGCCCGGTCTCCGCCATCCCGGACGGCTTTGCCCAACTGCATGCCCATGCGGCGGACAGCGGCCTGAAGCTGAGCGGCATCGCGCTCGACTTCGGCCACCGTCCGGGCCTGCCCGCCGGCCGCCACGAACTGCATCTGGCGCTGGCACCGCAGTTGCCGGCGCTGGGCTGACGGTGGATCCCCTCTCCCCGTGGGGGGAGAGAGGGAATCACGCCCCCCTTACTTCAAGAACGGCAGGTTCAGCCCCTGCTCCTTGGCGCAAGCAATGGCGATGTCATAGCCGGCGTCGGCATGGCGCATCACGCCGGTGGCCGGGTCGTTCCACAGCACGCGCTCGACCCGCTTGGCCGCCGCGTCGCTGCCGTCGCAGACGATGACCATGCCCGAATGCTGGGAGAAGCCCATGCCGACACCGCCGCCATGGTGCAGGCTGACCCAGGTCGCCCCGCTGGCGGTGTTCAGCAGCGCGTTCAGCAGCGGCCAGTCCGACACGGCGTCGGTACCGTCCTTCATCGCTTCGGTCTCGCGGTTCGGGCTGGCGACCGAGCCGCTGTCGAGGTGGTCGCGGCCGATGACGATGGGGGCCTTCAGCTCGCCCGACTTCACCATCTCGTTGAAGGCGAGGCCCAGCCGGTGGCGCTGCCCCAAGCCCACCCAGCAGATGCGCGCCGGCAGTCCCTGGAACTGGATGCGCTTGGCCGCCATGTCGAGCCAGTTGTGCAGGTGCGGATCGTCGGGGATCAGCTCCTTCACCTTGGCGTCGGTCTTGCGGATGTCCTCCGGATCACCGGACAGGGCGGCCCAACGGAACGGGCCGATGCCGCGGCAGAACAGCGGGCGGATGTAGGCGGGGACGAAGCCGGGGAAGTCGAAGGCGTTCTCCAGCCCCTCCTCCTTCGCCATCTGGCGGATGTTGTTGCCGTAATCGACGGTCGGAATGCCCATGCCGTGGAAGGCCAGCATGGCTTCCACCTGCACCCGCATCGACTTGCGCGATGCTGCGGCCACCGCGGCCGGCTGGCTTTCGCGGGCGCTCTCCCACTCCTCCAGCGTCCAGCCCTGCGGCAGATAGCCGTTCACCGGATCGTGGGCGGAGGTCTGGTCGGTGACGATGTGCGGCCGGGCCTTGATGTCGGTCTCGGCGCGGCGCGCCAGTTCCGGGAACACGTCGGCGGCGTTGCCGAGCAGGCCGACCGAGATCGCCTCGCCCTTGGCGCAGGCCTCGTCGATCCAGGCCAGCGCCTCGTCCAGATCGGCGGTGTGACGGTCGAGATAGCCGGTGCGGATGCGCATCTCGATGCTGCTGGGACGGCATTCCACCGCCAGCATGCAGGCGCCGGCCATGGTGGCGGCCAGCGGCTGCGCCCCGCCCATGCCGCCGAGGCCGCCGGTCAGGATCCACTTGCCCTTCAGGTCGCCGTTGTAGTGCTGGCGCCCGGCCTCGACGAAGGTCTCGTAGGTGCCCTGCACGATGCCCTGGCTACCGATGTAGATCCAGCTGCCGGCGGTCATCTGGCCGTACATCGCCAGACCCTTGCGGTCCAGCTCGTTGAAATGCTCCCAGGTCGCCCAGCGCGGCACGAGGTTGGAATTGGCGATCAGCACGCGCGGCGCGTCGGCATGGGTGCGGAAGACGCCGACCGGCTTGCCCGACTGGACCAGCAGGGTCTCGTCGTCGTTCAGCGTCTTCAGCGCCGAGACGATGCGGTCGAAGCTCTCCCAGTCGCGGGCGGCGCGGCCGATGCCGCCATAGACGACCAGCTCCTGCGGCCGTTCGGCGACATCGGGGTCGAGGTTGTTCATCAGCATGCGCAACGGCGCCTCGGCGAGCCAGCTCTTGCAGCTCAGTTCGGGGCCGTGCGGGGCACGGATGACGCGCTGGTTGTCGAGGCGGGATGACATCTGGTGATGACTCCTGGTGGGAGGGATGTGCGTTTCGGGGATCGGTTTTCGCTAATGGGGCGGCAACTGGAACCGCGCGCCCAACCGGTAGCGGCTGCCGGGATGCACCAGCATCGCGACCGTCACCACCCGCCCCTGGACCCAGGTGCGGCGGGTCACGCGCAGGCAGGGCTCGGTGACGGGGATGTCCAGCAGCCGCGCGATTTCCGGCGTCGGCGACACCGCTTCGATGACATGCTCGACCTGCGGCGAGGCCTCCAACCGGATCAGATACTCGCCCGGCGTCTGGCGGGTGAAGTCCTGATCCAGATAGTCGGGCGCGACCGACGGATTGACCCAGCGTTCCTCAAGCTGTACTGGCACGTCGCTTTCGCTGTGGACGACGATGGAATGGAACAACTTCGCCCCGACCGGCAGGTTGAAGCGGCGGGCCAGCCCGGCATCGGCGGCAACCGCGAGCAATTGCTCCACCCGGCAGGAATGGACGTTGCCGCGCTCGGCGATCTCGTCGGCGATGCTGCGCAGTTCCACCACGTCGGTGCTGGGCGGCCGTTCGGCGACGAAGGTGCCCAGCCCCTGCACGCGGGTCAGCAGCCCCTCGTCGGTCAGGTCGCGCAAGGCGCGGTGGACGGTCATGCGGCTGACCGAGAATTCCTCCAGCAGCTTGTGCTCCGACGGGATCTGGAAGCCTTCCGGCCAGTCGCCGGAGCTGATCCGGCGGCGGATGGCCTCCTTGATCTGGGCGTAACGCGGCTGGGCGGTGGAGATGGTGTCGCTCATGCGGCCCCCGCTTCGACGCGCGGCTTGCGGACCACCCCGCCGTTCACCACCGCCATGCAGGGGTTGAGGCCGATGGCGTAGGCCAGTTCCGCCGGATGCTCGATGCGCCAGACCGCCAGATCGGCGCGTTTGCCCGGCGCGATCACCCCACGGTCGTCCAGCCCCAGCGCCTTCGCCGCATGGCGGGTGATGCCGGCCAGCGCCTCCGCCGGCGTCAGGCGGAAGAAGGTGCAGCCCATCGACAGCATCAGCAGCAGCGATGTCACCGGCGAGGTGCCGGGGTTGTTGTCGGTGGACAGCGCCATCGGCACGCCATGGCGGCGCAGCAGCTCGATGGGGGGCAGCTTGGTCTCGCGCAGGGCATAGAAGGCGCCGGGCAGCAGCACCGCCACCGTGCCGGCCTTGGCCATGGCGACGACACCCTCCTCGTCCAGATGCTCGATATGGTCGGCCGACAGGCCGCCGAACTCCGCCACCAGCCGGGCGCCGCCGAGATTGCTCAGCTGCTCCGCATGCAGCTTCACCGGCAGGCCGAGCCGCTTCGCCACCTCGAACACCCGGCGGGTCTGGGCGACTGAGAAGCCGATCCCCTCGCAGAAGGCGTCCACCGCATCGGCCAGCCCGGCTTCGGCGATGGCCGGCAGCGTCTCGGCACAGATGCGGTCGATGTAGCCGTCCGGGTCGCCCTTGAACTCCGGCGGCAGGGCGTGGGCGCCGAGGTAGGTGGTGCGCACCTCCACCGGGCGGACCTGGGCCAACCGGCGGGCGACGCACAGCATCCGCGTCTCGGTCTCGCTGTCGAGGCCGTAGCCGGACTTCACCTCCACCGTCGTCACGCCCTCGGCCAGCAGGCTGTCCAGCCGGGGCAGCGTGGCGGCCAGAAGCTGGTCCTCGCTGGCGGCACGGGTGGCGGTGACGGTCGACAGGATGCCGCCGCCGGCCCGCGCGATCTCCTCATAGCTGGCGCCGTTCAGCCGCATCTCGAACTCGCGGGCGCGGTTGCCGCCATAAACGAGATGGGTGTGGCAGTCGATGAGGCCGGGGGTCATCCAGCCGCCCTGCCCCGAATGCACTTCGGTCGCCAGATCCTCCGGTGCGCCGGTCAGCTCGGTGCGCGGCCCGACATAAGCGATGCGGCCGTCCTTGATGCCCACCGCCGCGTCGGCGATGGCGCCGTAGCCGTCGGCATCACCCATCGTGGCCCCGTCCATCGTGGCAACAGACAGGTCGATCCACAGGGAATCCCACGGCGCGCTGGTCGGCATCGGTTCGGCTCCTTCCTACAAGTTCGTGCAGCAACCCTCTTGGCATCAGGTTGCCTATACTTGTATAGTGTTGTCTATAATAACGAGGGCGCCCTCATGAGCAACCTGTTTTTTGCCTCGGCGCTGCTGCCGGACGGCTGGGCGGAAGATGTGCTGGTCACGGTGGACGGCCGGGGCCGGATCGTCTCGGCAACGCCCGGCGCCGCCTGCCCGGCCGATGCGGAGCGCTTTGCCGGGGCGGCGGTCGCCGGCATCGCCAATTTGCACTCCCACGCCCACCAGCGCGCCATCGCCGGGATGGGTGAGTCCTCCGGCGAGGGGTCGGACAGCTTCTGGAGCTGGCGCGATGTGATGTACCGGGCGCTCGACCGCATGGACCCGGAGGATTTCGAGGCGGTCGCCGCCCAGCTCTATGTCGAAACGCTGAAGGCCGGCTTCACCGCCATCGCCGAATTCCATTACCTGCACCATGACCGCGACGGCGGCGCCTATGCCGACCCGGCGGAGATGAGCCACCGCGCCATCGCCGCCGCGCGGACTGCCGGTCTGCCGATCGCGCTGCTGCCGGTGCTCTACAACGCGTCGGGCTTCGGCGGCACGCCGCCGACCGCCGGGCAGCGCCGCTTCATCCATGACGGGGCAGGGTTCGCGCGGCTGACCGGTGCCCTGCGCGATGCCTATGGCAAGGCCGACGACGTGCGGCTCGGCATCGCCCCGCATTCCCTGCGCGCCGTTCCCGATGCCTTGCTTACTGAGATCGTCGCCGCCAACCCGCAAGGCCCGATCCACATCCACATCGCCGAGCAGCGCAAGGAGGTCGAGGACTGCCTCGCCTTCCGCAACCGTCGCCCGGTGGAACATCTGCTGGAGACCCAACCGGTCGATGACCGCTGGTGCCTGATCCACGCCACCCACATGACCGAGACCGAAGTGATGGGCGTCGCTGCCAGTGGCGCCGTTGCCGGCCTGTGCCCGACCACCGAGGCCAATCTCGGCGACGGCTTCTTCGCCGCCGAGTCCTACATGGGCCAGGGCGGGCGCTGGGGCATCGGCTCCGACAGCCACATCTCCGTCAGCCCGGTGGAGGAACTGCGCTGGCTGGAATACGGCGCGCGGCTGACCAGCGAACGGCGCACCGTGCTGGCCGGCGGCCCCCGCCGCTCCACCGCCCGCCGGCTGGTGGAGGACGCCCAGGCTGGCGGGGCCCAGGCGACCGGGTTCGACTCTGGTCGCATCGCCGCCGGTCTCCGCGCCGACATCGTCGTGCTCGACACCGACCACCCGCTGCTGGCGGCACGCAAGGGCGACGCGCTGCTGGACGGCTGGATTTTCGCCGGAAACACCCCCCTCGTGCGCGACGTATTGATCGCCGGACGCGCCGTCGTCCGCGACCGCCGCCACCCGCGCGAGGACGAAATCGCCGACCGCTTCAAAAAGACACTTGGGAGACTTCTGGGATGAGCGAGACCATCACTCTGGTTCCGGGCGCGCTGTCGCTCGACACGCTGCGCAGCATCTACCGCGGCCGTCCGGCCCTGACGCTCGACCCGGCGGCCTATCCGCGGATGGAGCGCTCGCGTGCCCTGATCGACAAGATCGCCGGCGGCGACGAGGCGGTCTATGGCGTCAACACCGGCTTCGGCAAGCTGGCGCACACCCACATCGCGGCGAGCGATCTGGAAAAGCTCCAGCGCAACCTGATCCTGTCGCACGCCACCGGCGTCGGCGCCCCGCTGGCCGACGGCGTGGTGCGGCTGATCCTTGTCATCAAGGCGGTCAGCCTCGCCGTCGGCGCCTCGGGCGTGCGGCCGGCGCTGGTCGATGCGCTGCTGAAGCTCTATGAGGCCGACGTGCTGCCGGTGGTGCCGGGCAAGGGCTCCGTCGGTGCATCGGGCGATCTGGCGCCGCTGGCCCATCTGTGCGGCGTGCTGCTTGGCATCGGCCATGTCCGGGTGCAGGGCAAGACGCTGCCGGCGGAAGAGGGGCTGCGCATCGCCGGCCTGCCGGTCTTCGACCTGAAGGCCAAGGAAGGTCTGGCGCTGATCAACGGCACCCAGGTCTCGACCGGTCTGGCGCTCGCCGGCCTGTTCGAGATCGAGCGCACCTTCAAGGCGGCGCTGGTCGCCGGTTCCCTGTCGGTGGAAGCGGTCATGGGCAGCCACCGCCCCTTCGACGCCCGCATCAGCGCTCTGCGCGGACAGCCCGGCCAGATCGCCGTCGCCGCCGCCTTCCGCGAGGTGCTTGCCGGCAGCGAACTGAACGCCAGCCACCAGGGCCCCGACTGCCACCGGGTGCAGGATCCCTACAGCCTGCGCTGCCAACCGCAGGTGATGGGCGCCGTGCTCGACCAGATGCGGCAGGCGGCGCGCACCCTGGTGATCGAGGCCAACGGCGTCACCGACAACCCGCTGGTTCTGGTCGACACCGGCGAGGTGCTGTCCGGCGGCAACTTCCATGCGGAGCCGGTGGCGATGGCCGCCGACCAGCTCGCCATCGCCGCGTCGGAAATCGGCGCGCTCGCCGAGCGCCGCATCGCCATGCTGATCGACACCACCATCAGCGGCCTGCCGCCCTTCCTGGTCGCCGAACCCGGCCTGAACTCCGGCTTCATGATCGCCCATGTCACCGCCGCCGCGCTCGCGTCGGAGAACAAGACGCTCGCCCACCCCGCCAGCGTCGACAGCCTGCCGACCTCCGCCAACCAGGAGGACCATGTCAGCATGGCGACCTTCGCGGCGCGCCGGCTGGGCGACATCGCCGGCAACGTCGCCGACATCGTCGGCATAGAGCTTTTGGCCGCGATTCAGGGTCTGGAGTTCCACCGCCCGCTGAAGACCACCGAGCGGCTGGAGCAGGCCATCGCCACCATCCGCGCCCAAGTGCCGCGCTACGAGGTCGACCGTTACTTCGCCCCGGATCTGGCCGCCATCGGTGCCCTGGTGCGCGACGGGTCGCTCGACCATCTGATGCCGGTATCCCTGGAGACCGCACAATGAGCGACAGCATCTTCGATCTGGTGCAAGGCGACGGGCCGCTGGTCATCAGCATGCCCCATTGCGGCACCGACCTCTCCCCCGGTCTGGCCGGGCGGCTGACGGAGGAGGCGCTCACCCTGCGCGACACCGACTGGCACATCCCCCGCCTGTACGGCTTCGCCACGGGCATGGGCGCCACGCTGCTCAGCGCCCGCTATTCCCGCTATGTCGTCGACCTCAACCGGGCCTCGACCGGCGAGAGCCTCTATCCCGGACAGGCGACCACCGGCCTGTGCCCGGACGTGATGTTCGACGGCACGCCGCTCTACCGCGACGGACAGGCGCCCGACGAAGCCGAAGTGGCGCAGCGGGTCGACGGCTATTGGCGGCCCTATCACGATGCGCTGGCAGCGGAGCTGGAGCGGGTGAAGGCGCGCCACGGCTTTGCCCTGCTCTATGACGCCCATTCGATCCGCAGCCATGTGCCGCGGCTGTTCGACGGCCGTCTGCCCGACCTCAATCTGGGAACGGCGCGCGGCACCAGCGTCGATGCCCAACTGGCCGCCCGCGTCGTCGCGGCGATGGAGAGCGCCGCGGCGGCGGAGGGCTTGACCTGCGTCGCCAACGGCCGCTTCGTCGGCGGCCACATCACCCGCGCCTACGGCCAGCCGGCGAACGGCGTCCACGCCATCCAGATGGAACTGGCGCAGGACCGCTATATGGACGAGGAGGCGCCGCCCTTCGCCTACCGTCCGGACCGGGCGGAAAAGCTCCAACGGGTGCTGACGGCGCTGCTCGACGCCTTCACCGGCTGGCGGCCGGCGCAAGGCTGACCCGCCACGGAGGCTGAACGGGGGCGCGGAACCGCCCCCGTACGATCCGCGTTCCTCTGCGGCGCCCATGCTGGGGCGTGGGAGGCAGGGGACCGGCGTTGAGCGACATCATCGGACAGAATAAGGGACAGCGGGGCATCGAGAATCCGGGCGGCGGCATCGGCTATGGCGGGCGCCCGGCCCCCGCCGTCCTGCAACCGGCCCTGACCGCCGTCGATACGCTGGATGCGCAGGTCCACGACATCGTCACCTGCGATCCCGGCCCGGTCAGCCGGGCGCTGGCAACCGCGGGCCATTACGCCATAAAACGCCATGTGCTGATTCCCGGCTTCGCCATCGCGGGCATCGTCGGGCTGCTGACCGGTCAGGCGGATCTGCGCCGCGCCGGCAGCGTCGGAGTGGCCGGGCTGGTGGCGACCGCCAGTGCCAGCCGCTCGATCAAACGCTACGTCAAACGCCGCCGTCCCGACGAATGCGAACCGCGGCAACGGCCGGGCAAGCGGATCAGCGCCCGTTCGCTGCCGTCCGGCCATGCGGCAAGCGCCTTTGCCGCCGCGACCGCGCTCGCCACGGTCAGCCGGTCGCCGGCGCAAAGCCTGCTGATTTACGGAGCCGCAGCCGCGATGGCCAGCGGCCGGGTGGTGAAGCACCGGCACTGGGCGTCGGACGTGGTGGCCGGCGCCTTGCTGGGGACCGCGATCACTCTGTTGGCGCGGCGCCTCCTGGCACGCTGAGCGGCTATTTCTTCGGCAGCGGCAGGCTGGCCTGTTCGGCCTTCGCCGGATCGGCCAGCCGCTTGGCGCGCTTGTTGCGCATCTCGGCCGCCTCCCCTGCCTTGAGCGGCACGAAGCCGTCAGGGCGCATGGCGTTGCCGACGATCTGCTTCAGCAGGTCGATGTTGGTGGTCTGCACCCGGCGGCCGCGGCGGACCTGATCGAGGAACTTCTGCGACGGGGTCAGCACATAGTCGATGGCGTCGATGCGCTTGCCGACCTTGGTGTATTCCTTGTCGGCGATGTCGAGGATCCCCTCGTCCACCAGGGCGTCGACGGCGGAGGTCACCACGCGCAGGGTGTCGCGGCGGCGCGACCACTCGTTCATGCCGCTGTTCTTGATGATCTCATCGGCACTGATCGACACCGGCTTCGCCTCGTCGTCGGCGGTGTCGTACTCGATGGACAGGCGGTTGTAGAGCCAGCGCGACACCGGCGACTTCAGTTTCATCAGCCAGGCGTAGGAGACCGGCTTGAACTCCAGGTCGCGGATGGCGGCGGAGACCAGCGGGTTGAACTCCAGATAGGTCTCCTCGACCCCGCCGTCCTCATCGACCAGATCGGGCCGCGAGCGGATGGCCAGCACCGGGAAGGCGGTGGATTCCAGCAGATTCTGTCCGCGGCTCTTCTTGCCCGGCTCGGCGCTGCCGCCGGTGGAAATGATGATGCGCGACCGCGCCAGGATGGTCAGGGATTCGCGGATGTCCTGGATCGACAGGGTGTGGTTGACCGCCCGCAGTTCCCGCTGGATTTCGTACAGGCTGAAACGCATCTGCACCTTGTCGCGGTTCTCGCCGGTCAGCGACAGGCGCGAGCGGTCCATGGCAAGACGGCGCACGACCTGCTCGACCACCTGCTCGCGCTCCGACGGGAAGATCTCGACTTCCACCAGATCCGGGCCGCTGCCGGGGGCGCGGTCTTCCTTCTTGGCGGTGCTGAGCCGGTCGATACGGGCGGGCTGGACGGTCAGGCGGTAGTTGCGGCCGCGGAAGGCGAACTCGCGCCGCACCGACTTGATGAAACTGTCCTTGGTGACCAGCTCGCCCTTGTCCTTGGCAGCCTTTTCCTTGTCGTTGTCGCGGGAGACGAAGACGAAGCGCGGCGCCAGATCGTAGAGCGCGATCAGGTGCGATTGCGAACGGTCTTCCAGCTCGAACAGGATCAGCTGTGCGGCGCTGGTCGGGGCCATCTTGGTCATGAACGTCTCCGAAGGTCGGGAGTTACCATGGCGCGCCGAGCCCCACGGCGCAACAGAACCGAAGGAAATTACCGCCTCCGGAGTGGAGCAACAGCCCGCGCACATGGTGCGACAGCCCGCGATGATGGAGCAACGGCCCGCGGCCATGGAGCCATAGCCCGCGATTGCCGCCTTCCTCCCTTCTTCCCAGGGCGCAGAAGCGCTGCTCCTTGAAGAATCGGGAAGAATCGGGCCCGGCGCAGCGCAAGGGAAACGCGGGCTACCGCTCCATGGTCGGGCAACGCGATCTCCAGCGCCGTCTCCGGACCGTCCATGGTGCTGTCGACCATCCGAGCTGACCCGGTATCGCGGGCTGTTGCTCCAGGAACAGCCGGGGAGACGCTGGAAAACGCCCTGCAAGCGGCCGGGAACCTGGCCGGCAATCGCGGGCAACGGCTCCATATGCGCGGCCAGAAGCGCCAGGATTCCGATTCGGGCGGGCATCGCGGGCTGTGGCTCCATGGTCGCGGGCAAGGGCTTCACGGTCGCGGGCTATCGCTGACCATCCGCGGGCAGCCGCTCTATGGAGTGCGAGCCCGCGATTCGACTCTGCCGCGGACCGCTTCGAATCCTCCCTGCCAATCATGCCATCCACACGCCACTGCCGCCGGTTCGGCCAGGGCGGCCATTGGCACGGAGGAGTGTCGCCACAGATGACCGACCATAGCGCAAACCCCAACCGCTGGGGCCGGATTCCGGCCTGGTGGCTGGATCACCCCGACCTCGACGCCGATGGCCTCGCCGTGCTGGCAGCCCTCAGCACCTATGCCGACGAGGCGGGAATCTGCTGGCCCTCGCAAGCGACGTTGGCGGGCAAGCTGAAACGCAGCCGCCCGACCGTCAACCGGATCCTGGGCAAGCTGGAGGCGCTCGGGCTGGTGGCCATCGAACACCGGCGGTCGGCCAGCGGCGGCCGCCTCAGCTGCCGCTACCGGCTGGCGCTGACCGTCACCGGCAGCATCGGGGAGGGTGCAGCGGTGGACAGCCCCGCTGACTCATCGACGGACTCCCCCTGTTCAGCAGCGAGTCACGAACAGCCTGAACCTGAACAGATTCCGGACACGCTCCACCGGCGGGCGGGCGAACGGCAGGCAATCGGCGAAAAGCCGGCCGCTGCGCACCCTGTCGCCCAACAGGTCGGTGAAGACTGGACCCCATCCGCCGCGGATCGCCAATGGGCGGCGGCGCGCTTTCCCGCCGTCGATCTCGACCGCCATGCCGAGCGCTTCGTCGAGCAATGCCGCGCCCATGGCTACCGCTACCGCGACATCGCCGCCGCGTGGCGCTCCTGGTTGCTGCAGGACATGGCCCATATGACGCAACAGCCCGCGGAACGCTCCCGCACTCCGAATGGCGGAGCAAACCGCACCCGGACCGGCCATTCCAAAGCCAATCGTCCTGTCACTCGTCCTGGCGCGGATGCCGAACAACGCCTGTCGGCCTGGGCCAGCGTCGCCGCACGGCTGAACGGCCAGCCCGCCGCCGCCACCAGCCCCACCAACCCCTGGGGAGTGGGGGCATGAGCAACCTTCACCCGTTCCCCGCCACGCCGGCCTCATCGCCCAGCCTGCCCCTTCCCTTCGATCCGGCGATGGCGCCGGTTTTGCGCAGCCGGATGCTGCGCGAGGCGCTGCCCGATCCACTGCGGCAACTGCTCGACCGTG
The DNA here is from genome assembly GCF_001639105.2 of Azospirillum humicireducens. Lineage (NCBI taxonomy): Bacteria > Pseudomonadati > Pseudomonadota > Alphaproteobacteria > Rhodospirillales > Azospirillaceae > Azospirillum > Azospirillum humicireducens. Next base: position 159,672 of record NZ_CP028907.1, on the reverse strand, counting down.
GGCAGATCGGCCGCCACAGCCGCTTCACCGACGATGGCTTCGCCGATGTGGTGGAGGATTGGACGCCGCCGGCGGGAGTGACGCCGCGCCATGCCGCTCTTGCCCGCCGCGCCCTTGCGGAATTCGACACCGGCATTCTGGCGCCGGCGCCGGCCAATCACCTGCTGGGCCGCGTGCTGGCGCTGCTGAGCCATTTCCCCGCCAAGGCGACGACGCCCGAGGTGGAGCAATTGCTCGCGATGGATTGGGCCGACGATCTGGGGGAGTTTCCGGCCTGGGCGATCGATCAGGCGGCCAGGGTCTGGCGCCGCACCCGCAAATGGCGGCCGAGCATCGCCGAGATCCGCGCCCTGTGCGAGGAAGCCTGTGCCGCGGAACGGGCTTTGGCCGAGCGCCTGCGCGCCATCGCCATGGCCGGGGAACGGGCTGCGGACAATGGTGGAGGTGGAAGGAGCGCCGCGGTGCGGCCTGTGCTGGCCTCTACCCTGCGCCGCATGCGATGATAACCGGACCTCGGTCTTGTGATGCACCGGCCTGTGGCAGTGACGACACCCTGCCCCGGGGTTGCGAAGCTAAGACATGTCTTAGATTTGCGCCAGGTCCGCGCTTTGCTAAAAGGGGCCCACAGCCGATGGCGAAAAGGGACATGAGATGACCAACCACACGGGGCACGGGCCGGTGAAGCGCTTGCTGGTCAATGGCCCGAAGGGCGGGATCGGCAAGACGACGCTCAGCCGCAACATCGCGGTGGCGGCGGCGCTCGACGGCTGCACGGTCGCGACGCTCGATCTCGACCCCCAGCGCAGCCTGACCAAATGGTTCGCCAAGCGTCCGGACGGCATGGCAACCATCACCCATTTCGAAGCGGGCATGACCCCCGGCGACATCCGTGCCGCCCTGGACGGCATCGACGGCTACGACCTGCTGGTGATCGACACCCCGCCGTCGATCGAGGACCATCCGGAGGAGTTCAAGCTGCTGGCCCTGTCCTCGGACCTGATCGTGGTGCCGACCGGGCAGAGCGACGACGACCTCGATTCCGTCCGGCCCTGGATGCGCTTCGTCCGCCGCTATGGCAAGAACGCGGCCTTCGTGATGAACCGCGTCAAGCCGCGCACCCGCGGCTTCACCGAGGCGCAGCGCAAGCTGCTGGGGGATGGCCGGATCTGTCCGGTCGAGGTGCCGGACTACGAGGACATCCAGTTCACCGCCAGCCGCGGCATCGGCCTTCTGGAGCTGAAGGGCGGCAAGGGGGCCGAGCATGTCGCCGGTGTCTGGGCCTTCGTCCGTCATGAACTGGAGCTGGCGCAATGAGTGGGTTCAAACAGGTTTCCAAGGCCCAGGCCCGCCGCCACATCGCGGTGGACGAGCGGATCGAGCGCATGGCGGAGGCGACCGTCGATCTCGTCCGCCGTGAGGAGTTCGTGCAGGAGATCTCCACCCTGTGGCGCAGCGCCCAGGAGAAGTTCCTGCTGATCGGCCGCTATCTGGTCCAGGCCCGCATGCGCCTGCCCCATGGCGAGTTCCAGGCGATGGTCGAGAACGAGCTGCCCTTCGGTTATCAGGTCGCCTACCAGCTGCGCATGGTGGCGGAGGCGGTGGACAGCGGACGCCTCCCCGGCTCCAAGCTGCCGCCCAGCTATGCCACCGTCTATCAGCTTGCCACCCTGACCAGCGAGCAGCTGCGGCTGGCGGACCAGCGCAACCTGATCCGGCCCGACGTTACCCGGCCGGAGATCGTCCGCTTCAAGCGCGACCTGCGGAGCAAGGCCATCGATCATGTCAGCCGGCGCGAGGCGTTGGAGGCCGAACGTCAGCGGCTGCGCGAGCGCCTGATCGCCGTCGAGGCGGAGCTGGCGTCGCTGGACGACCAGGAGGACTGACGCCCCGGCGATCCGGCTGGCTGCGTCCTTTGCCCCGCCGGTCCGGAACGCTGTATTCTGTCCGCATCTCTGTCCTTGACGACTGACTTGCGGGAGACGCCATGCCGAGCATCGATCTGAACTGCGACATGGGCGAGGGCTATGGCGCCTGGGCGATGGGGGACGACCGCGCGATGCTGGACATCGTCACCTCGGCCAACATCGCCTGCGGCTTCCATGCCGGCGATCCGACCATCATGGCCGACACCGCCCGGCTGGCCGGGGAGAAGGGTGTGCGCATCGGCGCCCATCCCGGCTTCGAGGACCGTTCCGGCTTCGGCCGTCGCGTCATCCGCGGTATCACTGCGACGGAGGTGGAGCGATTGGTCGCCTATCAGGTCGGCGCGCTCCAGGCCTGCGCCGCCCTGTCGGGTCAGCGCGTCACCCATGTGAAGCCGCACGGCGCGCTCTACAACATGGCAGCGGTGGAGCCGGATCTGGCCGGCGCCATCGTCCGCGCCGTCAAGGCGGTCGACCCCGCCCTGCTGTTCGTCGTTCCGCCCTTGAGCGCGATGGACCGGGCCGGCCAGGACGCCGGCTTGCGCGTCGCCCGTGAGGCCTTTGCCGACCGCACCTATGAGGATGACGGCACCCTGACGCCGCGGACCGTTGCGGGATCGGTGATCCACGACCCCGGTCTCGCCGCGGCGCGCGTGGTGAGAATGGTGCTGGACGGCGCCGTGGAAAGCCGCCATGGCACGCGCCTGCCCATCGTTGCCGATACCATCTGTGTCCATGGCGATACCGCCACCGCCGTCGCCATGGCCGCCGCCGTACGCCGCGCACTGGAACAGGCCGGCGTTGCGGTGAAGGCCGTGGTCTGAACGCTGGAACGCGGCTGATCGGTGAACGGTCAGCCGCAGTGGCCGATCCATTTTTCAAGAACCCCAGTCCGGGGCCCACCGCTACGGGGATTGCGCGAATCCGTCGGCATTTCTGCCGCCGCAGCAATGCAAAGTCCAGGTCACAGTTTTGTCAGAATTTTAGACGAACATCCCTCAAACCGGAAAGGATACACAGGGCCACATCGACGAAATGGACAGTCGACCCCCGGCCAACCAGCGCAGGTCTTGCCCATGCAACGACGAATTTCCATGCCTATTCTGGCGGCGATGGCGATTTTATCGACCGGCGAGGCGTCTGCTGAAATTCTCTATCAAAAGGATAGTGTTGCAGACCGGCGTCATTTCTTGCAGGTCGATGTCTCCTGGGGCGCGCTGGAGATCGGTCAGGCCGATGGGGCCCGCAACCGTCTGGTCGGGAGCACGGCGATGCCTGCCACGGCGGGCGCCGGAAACGGCACGGCCAAGCTGACCTACTACACCCCGCCGCTGCGTGGGGTCGAGCTTGGCGCCAGCTACACCCCGCTGCCGCGCGGCAACGCCGACATGCCGGATCCGCGTGAGGCTCTGCATCTGGTGGAAGCGGCGGTGCGCAAGACCCTGCGGATCGGCGGACTCAATGCCCGGCTGACCGCCGGCACCAGCCGCGCGCGGGTGCGCGCCGACAGCCGCCGCCTGCCGCGCCAGTCCTGGATCATCGGCAGCCAATTCATGTGGCAGGGCCTGACACTCGACGGCGACCTGCGCCAGCAGGAGGAGGCGGACGGCGCGGCCTTCCGCAGACTGAATGCGCGGCTGGCCTATGGCCGGGGCGACATGACGCTGTCATTCCGGGTGCGCCGGTCGGCATCGGACGGGGCGGCTGCCAACGACCGCTATCTCGCCGACCTGACCTATCGCATCACGCCACGCTGGCAGGTGATGGCCGACACCAGGCTCGACGCCGGGCCGGAAACGATGGGCGCGGTGATGAAGGTCGGCGCCCGGCTGCAATTCTGATCCACTCAAGGCGTCAGCAGGCCGACCAGCCGCTCGGCCGCCGCGTCCACCTCCGCCGCCGTCGTGCCGCGGCCCAGGCCGAAGCGCAGGCTGGCATGGGCGTCGGCGGGGGAGAGGCCCAGCGCCAGCAGCACATGCGACGGCTCTCCCGCCCCGCTGTGGCAGGCGGAGCCGGTGGCGACCGCCAGATCCGGCAGATCCAGCAGCCGGTCGGCGGCGTCGATGCCGGGAACGGTGACGTTCAGGCAGCCGGCCAGCCCGTCTCCATCCTCTGCGGCCCCGTTCCGGCGGATGTCGGGCAATCCTTCGCGCAGCTGCCGCCACAGCCGCTCGCGCAGCGCCGCGATCCGGCGCGCATCCTCCTCCCGCCGCTCCCGTGCCAGCCGGCAGGCGGTCCCCAGCCCGACGCAGAGCGGTGTCGGCAGGGTTCCCGCCCGCATCCCGCGCTGCTGCCCGCCGCCGGCCGAGGCCGGAACCGGCCGGAATGGTTGGCGGACGATCAGCGCGCCGATCCCCATCGGCCCATACAGCTTGTGTCCCGACAGGCTCAGGGCATGCAGCCCCAGTGCGGCCATGTCGAGCGCCCGCGTGCCCAGCGTCTGCACTGCGTCGCTGTGCATGTGCGCGCCATGGCGGGCGGCGACCGCTGCCAGCTCCGCCAGCGGCTGGACCGTCCCCACCTCGTTGTTGGCGGCCATCACCGACACCAGCGCCGGCCCGGCCGTTTTCGCCAAGGCCCGCTCCAGCCCCGCCGGATCGACCCGTCCGGTGCCGTCCACCGCGAGAACCGCGACCGGATGGCCGCGCCGCCGCAGCTCCGGCAGGCAGCCCAGCACGCTGGCATGCTCAACCGCCGAGACGACGCAGCCTCCTCCCGGCGGTACCCCGCCGAGCAGAGCCAGCGCGTTCGCCTCGGTCGCGCCGGAGGTGAAGACCACCTCGCCCGGCTGCGCGCCGACCAGGGCGGCGACCTCCGCCTTCGCCTGCTCGATGGCGTCGGCGGCCCGCCAGCCGGCGGCATGGGCGGCATGCGGGTTGCCGGCGGCCTCAGGCCGCATCCAGGGCAGCATCGCCTCCAGCACCAGCGGGTCGAGCGGCGTCGAGGCCAGATGGTCGAGATAGATCATGGCGCAGTATCGCGCCATCCGCCGCGGAAGGGGAGGGGGTGCTACTGCGCCGGCTGCTCCGGCCGCTCCGCCGACTGGGCGGTTCCGCTGCCGCTGACGCGCCAGATGGCGTTTCCGACATCGTCGGCGACCAGCAGGGCGCCCTTGTTGTCCAGGATGACGCCGACCGGGCGGCCCTGCGCCTTGCCGTCCTTGTCGAGGAAGCCGGCCAGCACATCGACCGGCTCGCCTGCCGGCTTGCCGTCGCGGAAGGGCACGAAGATCACTTTGTAGCCGCTGGGCGGGTTGCGGTTCCAGGAACCGTGCTGGCCGATGAAGACGCCCTGCTGCAGGGATTGCGGCAACTCGCCCGGCCGCGAGAAGGCCAGCCCCAGCGAGGCGGTGTGCGGCCCCAGCGCATAGTCCGGCGGGATCGCCTTGGCGACCAGATCGGGGCGCTGCGGCTCCACCCGCCGGTCGACATGCTGGCCGTAATAGCTGTAGGGCCAGCCGTAGAAGCCGCCGTCCTTCACCGAGGTCATGTAGTCGGGAACGAGGTCGCTGCCGATCTCGTCGCGCTCGTTGACGGCGGTCCACAGGGCGCCGCTCGTCGGCTCCCAGTCCAGCCCGTTGGGATTGCGCAGGCCCGACGCGAAGATGCGGTGCGAGCGCGTCTTCAGGTCGATCTCCCAGATGGCGGCGCGGCCTTCCTCCGCCTCCATCCCATTCTCGGCCACATTGCTGTTTGAACCTGTGGTTGCATACAGCTTGGTGCCGTCGCGGCTGGCGACGATGTTCTTGGTCCAATGGTGGTTGATCGGCCCGCCCGGCAGATCGACGATCTTCTCCGGCTGGACCGCGATGCGTGTGTCGCCCGGCTTGTAGGGCACCTTCACCACCGCGTCGGTGTTGGCGATGTAGAGGTCGCCGCCGACCAGCGCCATGCCGAAGGGGGAGTTCAGCCCCTCCAGGAAGGTCTCGCGGACATCGGCCTTGCCGTCGCCGTCGCTGTCGCGCAGCAGGGTGATGCGGTTGGCGCTGGGCGTCTTGGCGCCGGCCTTGCCCATCACCAGCCCCATCACCCAGCCCTTGATGCCCGTGCCGTCCTCCGGCTTGGGCGGGGCGTTGGTCTCGGCCACCAGCACGTCGCCGTTGGGCAGCGCCAGCATCCAGCGCGGATGGTCCAGCCCGCTGGCGAAGGCGGTGACGTTCAGCCCTTGCTGCGCCGCCGCCGGCTGCGCCCCCTGCGGCCAGCCGATGGCGTCGGCGATGTTCACCGTCGGGATCAGCGTGGATTTCGGCTCCGGCAGGGTTGGGTTGGGGCCGGTGCCGGCCGACACCGGCAAGGTCGCCTGCTCGCCGCAGCCGCCGAGCGGCAGGACCGCGACCGTGGCCAAAAGCATGAGGGCAAGCCGAGAGGAGCTGTGCATGCGCCGGAATCCCGCGTCTGTGGGCGTGGAGGGAGTACCCACGCTCAACCTCCGGGCGGGCGGATTGGTTCCGGCCAGATATCGGCTGCGGGCCGTCAGCCCCGACCGGTCAGTTCCCGCAACGCCGCGGCCAGGGCGGCCGCCAGCTTTGCGCCGTCGCACAGCGGCCCACCGGCCATGCGGGCGCGGACACTGCTGCGCAGCTCCGCCAGCCGCTGCGGGTCGGAGGCCAGGGCGACGGCACGCTCCACGTAATCGTCCGGGTCGGCGGCGATGCAGCCCTCCACCCCCGCCACCGTCAGGAAGGCCAGCGAATGGCGGCTGGAGAAGGTCTCCCCCGGCAGGGTGATGACCGGCACGCCCATCCACAGCGTCTCCAGCGTCGTGGTGCTGCCGGCGAAGGGGAAGGGGTCGAGCGCCACGTCCACCGAGGCGCACCAGCGCATATGGTCGAGGCTGCTGCTGGCGCCGACCATCGTCACCCGGTCCGGGTCGATGCCGGCGGCGGCCAGCCGGTCGCGCCACAGCGCCGCGGTGGCGGGGCAGGACAGCGCCTTGGTCTTCATCAGCAGGCGCGAGTCCGGCATCCGGTCCAGGATCGCCGCCCAGGCCGCCAGCACCTCGCCGTTCAGCTTGGTCAGGATGTTGAAGCTGCCGAAGGTGACCGGCCCGCCGGACAGGCTGGGCGGCGGCATCAGCGGCAGGATCTCCTCGCCGGCCGGCGGGTCGTAGGCGATGAAGGCGTCGGGCATGCGCAGCACCCGCTCCGCATAGAAGCGGTCCATGCCGTCGGGCACATGGTGGCGGTCGGCGACCAGCGCATCCATCGCCGCCAGCCCGGTCGTCGCCATATAGCCCGACCATGCGACCTGCACCGGCGCCGGCTTGCGTGCGAACACGCCGGGCCGGCCGCGGGCATTGTGCCCGGCAAGGTCGATCAGCACGTCGGGCCGGTCATGGCGGATCTGGGTCGCGATCTCGGCATCGGTCAGGCCGGCAACCGGGATCCAGCGCGCCGCCGCCTTGCGGAAGCGTTCGGTGACGTCGTCGGCTTCCGTCTGGTTGGCGTAGAGCAGCAGCCGGACGTCCTGCGCCGGCAGCGCCTCCACCGTGCGCAGGGCGAACAGGCCGGCGGGGTGGCGGCGGAAGTCGCCGGACAGGATGGCGACGGTCAGCGGTCCCTTTCCCGCAGCAGCCCCCGCCCCCGCCCGCGAGGACCCGCGGCCGGGCTTGGCCCAGCGCCCGCGGTGCGGTGCGCCATGGACCGCATCCCAGTCCCGATGCGCCTCCAGCACCGCCGCCGCCGTCACCCCCGGCCGGAACAGCTGGAGATAGGCGAGGTTGGAGCGCACGTCGGCCAGGCCGGGATCGAGCGCCAGCGCCCGCCGGTTCCCGGCCTCCGCCGCGTCGAGCAGCCCCTGGCCCTGCCGCACCAGCGCCAGATTGGCATGCGCCTCCGCCAGCGCCGGGTTCCAGGCCAGCGCCGCGGCATAGGCGTCGGCCGCGGCGCCCAGCCGGTCGGCGCGCTGGCGCACCTCCCCCAGCCGCAGCAGGGTGTCGGACAGCTCTGGCCGGGACGCCACGGCATGGCGGGCCGCCCGCTCCGCCCCCTCCCGGTCCCCCAGCGCCAGCTTCGCCGCCGCGAGGTTGGCGAGTGCGGCCGCATGGTCGGGGCGCAGCGCCAGCGCGCGGGCCAGTTCAGCCGCCGCCTCCTGCGGCCGGCCCAGCGCCAGCAGCAGCACGCCGCGGTTGGCATGCGCCTCGACGAAGCCGGGATCGTCGGCGGTGGCCGCGCGGTAGGCGTCGTCGGCCTCCGCCCGGCGCCCCAGCGCCGCCAGCACATTGCCCAGGTTGAAGCGGGCGCGGGCATAGCCGGGGCGCCGCGCCGCCGCCTGCCGGAAGGCGGTTGCCGCCTCCTCCAGCCGTCCCAGCGCCTCCAGCGCGTTGCCCATGTTGTAGAGTGCCTGGGCGAAGTCGGGCCGCAGCCGGATCGCCAGCCGGTGGGCGGCCACCGCCTCCTCCAGCCGGCCGAGCGCCTTCAGCGCGCTGCCGAGATTGTCGTGATAGTCGGCGACCCGGTGGTTGTGCTGGATGGCGCCGCGGATCAGCGGGACCGCACGCTCCGGCTGGCCCGACTGCAGATGGACCACGCCCAGCAGATGGGCGGCGTCGGCATGGCCGGGCATGGCGTCCAGCACGGCATGGTACATGGCCGCCGCCTCGTTCAGCCGGCCTGCCTGATGATGCGCCACCGCGGCAGCCATCGCGTCCTGGATCGTCGCCATGCCGACCGTCATACCGGTTGCAGGAGGCCTGCGCCAGCGGATTCCCAGCCACCGGCGCCGGGGCGACGGCTTTCAACACTTGACCCGGCGGGCTGGGGCGGTCAGCTTGCCGGCCGTATACAGCTCCGGCCGAACTCCATGAACCGACTGCAACGGTACCTGTTCCGCAACCTGCTGATCGCCACCCTCTATTCGACGGCGGGCCTGACTCTGACCATCTGGCTCAGCCAGTCGCTGCGCCTGATCGAGATCGTGGTCAGCGCCGGCGCGCCGATGGGCATGTTCCTATGGCTGCTGCTGCTGACGGTGCCGACCTTCCTCGGCATCGTCCTGCCGCTGGCGCTGGTCGGCGCGATCCTGTTCACCTACAACAAGATGGCGACCGACAGCGAACTGGTGGTGATGCGCGCGGCCGGCGTCGGCCCGCTGTCGCTGTCGCAGCCGGCGCTGGTGCTGGCGGTCGGGGTGATGGCCGTCGTCTTCACCCTGAATGTCTGGATCACCCCCGCCGCCCACCGCGAGCTGGTGCGGATGGAATACACGGTGCGCAGCGACTATTCGCAGCTGTTCCTGCGCGAAGGCGTGTTCAACGAGGTCGGCGACCATTTCAGCGTCTTCCTGCGCGACCGCGACGCCGACGGCAACCTGCACAAGGTGCTGATCCATGACGGGCGCCAGCCGGACAAGCCGGTGACGATCATGGGCGACCGCGCAGTGATGCAGACCGGGCCGGAGGGCACGCGCTTCGTCGTCTATGACGGCAACCGGCAGGAGCTGGACCGCAAGACCAACCGGTTGTCGCAGCTGTTCTTCGACCGCTACGCCGTGGACCTGAAGGCGGTTGCGCCGCAGGCGGCGGAACGCTGGCCCGACGCGCGCGAGCGCAGCACGGCGGAGCTGATGTCGGGCGACGTGCCGGCGCAGGACGACCGCATGCGCCGCGGCCTGATCGCGGAACTGCACCACCGCTTCTCCTCGCCGCTGCTTGCCCTGACCTATGCCCTGGTGGCGCTGTCGGCGCTGCTGTCCGGCGAGTTCAACCGGCGCGGCCAATCCTCCCGCGTGACCATCGCCGTCCTGCTGGTGATGGGGCTGCAGGCGGGGGCGCTGGGCCTGACCAGCCTCGCCGGCAAGGCGACCGTCTTCGTGCCGCTGATGTACGTCATGCCGCTGGTCATGCTGCTGCCGGCGCTGTGGGTGATGTCCCGCGGGCTGACGTTGCGGTCGGGGCGCCGGCATTCCGCCGGGGAAGCCTCCGCGGACGCCGCCGGCCGCGCGTCATGAGCCGCATCCTGTTCATCACCTCCAACCGGCTGGGCGACGCCGTGCTGTCCACCGGGCTGCTCGACCACCTGACCCGTGCCTATCCGGATGCGCGGCTGACCATCGCCTGTGGACCGCTGCCGGCGCCGCTGTTCCGCTCCGTGCCGGGGCTGGAGCGGCTGATTCCGCTGGCGAAGCGCTCCTACGCCCGGCATTGGCTGCGGCTGTGGCTGGAGTGCGTCGGCACCCGCTGGGATCTGGTGCTGGACCTGCGCAACTCGGCGGTCGGGCGGCTGGTGCCGGCCCGCCGGCGGGTCTTCCACGCCAAGCCGCCCCGCCCGATGCACAAGGTGGAGGAGAATGCCGCCCTCCTCGGCCTGTCGCCGCCGCCGGCCCCGCGCCTGTGGATCGACGACGCGGCGCGGCGGCAGGCCGACGCCCTGATCCCCGCCGGGACCGGGCCGTTCCTGGCGATCGGGCCGACCGCCAACTGGCTGGGCAAGGAATGGCCGGCCGACCGCTTCGCCCGGCTGGCGCTCAGGCTGACGGGGGAAGGGGGCGCGCTGGCGGGCGCCCGCGTGGCCGTGCTGGCCGCCGGGCCGGAGCGGGAGCGGGCAAAGCCCGTTCTCGACGCGCTGGGCGACCGCGCCATCGACCTGACCGGCCGCACCGATCCGATGGCGGCGGCGGCCTGCCTGGAGCGCGCCTCCCTCTATGTCGGCAACGACAGCGGGCTGATGCACATCGCGGCGGCGGCCGGGGTGCCGACGGTCGGCCTGTTCGGTCCCGGCTATCCCGCCGTCTACGGCCCGTGGGGGCCGCAGGGGCGGGTGGTGGTCAGCGAGGTTCCCCAGGCGGATCTGCTGGCCCGCGTCGCCGCCGATCCCAAGGACTACGGACTGATGGACGGCATCGCCGAGGAGCGGGTGGCGCAGGTCGCCGCTTCGCTCCTGGCTGAATCGAAAGGACCCTGTGACCAGTTTGCGGTGAACCCTGACAGCGTGGCCGAACTACCCCCGTTGCGTTGACAAATCCAGCCGGATAACCGACACTTCGGCGACTATGCATAGGGGCAACTCCGCCCCAACAGGATGGGCTTACCCCCGAGGGTTTGGAATGAAGCCGACTCCCACCTACGCCAACAAGCCGACCTCGGACAATCCGCGCGACGTCGAGGCTTGGGCCCTGGCGGAAGCGGCGCGCCGCATCATCGCCGCCAGCCATGCCAAGGACGAGAAGGCCTTCCGCGAGGCTCTTCAGCTGAACCAGCGTCTGTGGACCATCTTCCAGGCGGCGATCACCGAGGAGGATTGCGGCCATCCGCCGGAGGTCCGCACGAACATCGCGGCCCTGTCGCTGCTGGTCGACCGCGAAACCACCAACCGTCTGATCGACCTGGATTTCGGCAAGATCGACACGCTGGTCAACATCAACCGCAACGTCGCCAGCGGCCTGACCGCCCAGGGCCAGTTCATCGCCGCCCAGCAGGCGACCCAGCCCCATGCCGGGACGCCTCAGGCCGCCGCTCCGCAGGCTCCGGCCGCTCCCCCGGCCGGCGCTCCGGCACCGGGTCAGCCGCCCGCCGGCCTGCGTCCCGCCGCGCCGCCGCGCCCGATGACCACGCCCGACGCCGCCCCGGTCAACCGGGAATCCCTGCGCATCTCGATCTGACCGGCATCCGGACGACATGGAAAAGGCCGGCGCTCCCATGGGGCGCCGGCCTTTTTGTTGTGTTCAGTCCGCGTTCATGCAATTTCGGAACTCTCCTCGTCCGTCATCCCCGCTTTCGCGGGGATGACGGCTGGTAAAATCGCAGCCCGATACTGCCCTCACTCCGCCGGAATCTCGCGTTCCAGCTCCTCCAGCCAGATGCGGGCGTTGCCGTCGGACGGGGCGCGCCAGTCGCCGCGCGGGGAGAGGGAGCCGCCGGCCGTCACCTTCGGCCCGTTCGGCATGGCCGAGCGCTTGAACTGGCTGAGGCCGAAGAAGCGGCGCAGGAACACGCGCAGCCAGTCGCGGATCTCCGCCGGGCTGTAGGCGCGGCGCTTCTCCAGCGGATAACCCGCCGGCCAGTCGCCCTTTTCGACGTCGGCCCAGGCATGGCGGGCCAAAAAGGCGATCTTCGACGGGCGGAAGCCGTAGCGCAGCACGTAGAACAGGTTGAAGTCCTGCAAATCATACGGCCCGACCACGGATTCGGAGCTCTGCAGCGCCTTGTCCGACCCTGCCGGCACCAGCTCCGGCGAGATCTCCGTCTTCAGGATGGCATCCAACGTCTCCGACACCTCCTGCTGGAACTGGCCGGTGCGGCCGACCCAGCGGATCAGGTGCTGGATCAGCGTCTTCGGCACCCCGGCATTGACGTTGTAGTGGGACATCTGGTCGCCGACGCCGTAGGTGCACCAGCCCAGCGCCAGTTCCGACAGGTCGCCGGTGCCCAGCACGATGCCGTTGTGGTGGTTGGCGAGCCGGAACAGGTAATCGGTGCGCAGGCCGGCCTGCACATTCTCGAAGGTGATGTCATACACCGCCTCGCCGTTGGCGAAGGGGTGGTCCATGTCCTTGAGCATCTGGTTGGCGGCGGGCCGGATGTCGAGTTCCTTGGCGGTCACTCCCAGCGCCGTCATCAGCCGCCAGGCATTGGACCTGGTGCCCTCGCTGGTGCCGAATCCGGGCATGGTGTAGGCGAGGATGCCCGTGCGCGGCAGGCCCAGCCGGTCCATGGCGCGGGCGGCGACGATCAGCGCATGGGTGCTGTCCAGCCCGCCCGACACGCCGATCACCAGCTTCCCGATGCCGGCCGCGCGCAGCCGCTGCACCAGCCCGGCGACCTGGATGTTGTAGGCTTCGTAGCAGTCCTGCTCCAGCCGTTCGCTGCTGGCCGGGACGAAGGGCAGGCGCGGCACCACGCGCAGCAGCCCGACATCCTCCTCCGGCGCGTCCAGCCGGAAGGCGACGGTGCGGAAGCCGCCGGCGGCGGAGCCGTGCAGGCGCCGGTTGTCGTCGAAGGTGCCCTGGCGCAGCCGTTCCTGCCGCAGCAGGTCCAGATCCACGTCGGCGACCGCCATCTGGGCGCCGTCGGGGAAGCGGTCGGTCTCCGCCAGCATCTCGCCATTCTCGAAGATCGAGGTCTGGCCGTCCCAGGCGAGGTCGGTGGTCGATTCCCCCGTCCCGGCCGACGAATAGAGATAGGCCGCCAGACAGCGCGCCGACTGCGATTTCGCCAGCAGCCGGCGGGTGTCGGCCTTGCCGATGGTGATGTTGCTGGCCGACAGGTTGGCCAGAACGGTGGCACCGGCCAGCGCCGCCATGGTGCTGGGCGGGGCCGGCACCCACAGATCCTCGCAGATCTCGGCATGCACGACCAGCCCTGGCTGATCCTCGGCCGAGAACAGCAGGTCGGGGCCGAAGGGGGCGGTCAGGTCGCCGATGCGGATTGTCCCGCCGTCGGTGCCGGTGCCAGACGCGAACTGCCGCCGTTCGTAGAATTCCCGGTAGTTCGGCAGATGCTGCTTCGGCACCACGCCCAGCAGCTCGCCGCGGTGGATCGCCACCGCGGTGTTGTAGAGCCGCCCGTCATACGGCAGCGGTGCGCCGACCAGCAGCAGCGGCATCAGCCCGACCGAGGCCTGCACCAGATCCAGGATCGCCTGCTCCACCGCGTCGATCAGCGGGTCCTGCATCAGCAGATCGTCGATGGCATAGCCGGACAGCGCCAGTTCCGGGAACAGCGCCACCGCCACCGACTTGTCGTGGCAGGCGCGCGCCGCCTCCAGGATGGCCGCGGCGTTGGCCGCGGGGTCCGCCGGGGTGCAGCGCGTCGTGCAGGCGGCCACCCGCGCGAACCCGTGCCGATAGATCGAGGTGAAGCTCATGACCCGTCCCTGCTGCCCTGCCTGTCCCTGCTGCACCACGATAGGGTGCCGGGGAAGGAACCATAGCAGGAAATTCGCCCGCGTCAGTCCTGACGGAACCCGGTGAAACGCGTGAAGGCTTCCGCCGGCTCGCGTTCGGTCGGGAAATTGTTCTCCGGCGCCGACCAGTCGGCATGGCCCAGCGCCATGCCGCTGGCGATGATCTCGCTATCGGGCAGCCCCAGATGGCGGGCGGTGATGGCGTGGCGGTAGCAGAAGGCCGCCTGCGGGCAGGTCTCCAGCCCGAAGCCGCGGGCGACGATCATGACATTCTGCATGAACATGCCGAGGTCGAGCCAGGCGCCCTTACCCATGTCGCGGTCGATGGTGAAGAACAGCCCGACCGGCGCCCCGAAGAACAGCCAGTTGCGGCCATGTTGCCGCGCCATCCGTTCGCGGTCGCCCTTGCCGATGCCGAGCGAGCCGTACAGCGCCCAGCCCACCGCCCGCCGCCGGCCCACATAGGGCTCGCGCCAGCTTTCCGGGTAATAGGGATATTCCGGCACCTCCGGCTCGCCCGCCTCATGGGCGGCCAGCAGCTCGGCCGACAGGGCGGCGCGCGCCTCCCCGGCGATGGCATGCACCTTCCAGGGCTGCATGTTGGAACCGCTCGGCGCCCGCGCGGCAAGGTCGAGGATGCGCAGCACCGTCTCCCGCTCCACCGGCGTGGCCAAAAAGGCGCGGACGCTGCGCCGGCCGGCGACGGCGTCCAGCGCGGAGAGAGGGGGGGGGAGGGGAGGGGTGTCGCTCATATCGCCTCCTCGATCCCCGCCTCCACCACCGGCTCGTGGTGGATCGGGAAGTTGACGGAGCGGGCGATGAAGCATTTGTCTGCCACGTCATGGTGCAGGGCCAGCGCCTTCTCGGCATCCGAACCCGGCGCCAGCGTCACCCGCGGCCGCAGCACGATGGCGGCGAACTGGCCGGCCCCATCGGGTTCCTCGACCATCACCCCTTCCGCCTCGTCGCTGTAGGCGGTTACGGTGATGCCGGCTGCCGAACAGAGATGCAGGTACCAGAGCTGGTGGCAGGCGGACACCGACGCGACCAGCATCTCCTCCGGATTCCAGCGCGCGGGATCGCCACGGAAGGCCGGGTCGGAGGAGCCGGGGATCGTCGGCTTGGTTCCGGTGTTGAGGATGTGGTCGCGGCTGTAGGACCGGTAACTCGACGTGCCGGTGCCGAGATTGCCGGTCCAGTCGAGACGGACCGTGTAACGGTGTTCCTTGTTCGCCATGGTCCTCTCCTCTTCTATTGCATCACCACCATCAGAAGCGCCGGCAGCGCCAGGAAGGCCATGGCGGTGGAGCCCAGCACCATGCCCGCCACATCCTCCGGCGCATTGCCGTAACGCAGTGCCCAGAGATAGTTGAAGACCGCCACCGGCATGGAGCTCTGCACCAGAACCACGCCGCGTGCCGCCCCGGTCAGCCCCATCGCCCAGGCCACCAGCAGCCCCATGGCGAAGCCGGCGGACAGCCGGAAGGCCGACATCGACAGCGCCCGCACCGCCCCCGACAGTTGCAGGGTCGACAGCGCCACCCCCAGCGAGAACAGCATCAGCGGCACCGCGCAGTTGCCCAGCAGCGTGGTGGTGTTGCCGATCCAGGCAGGCAGGGGAAGCCCGGCCAGCTGGATCGCCACCGCCAGCGCCACCGCATAGATCGTCGGCGTGCGCACCATCTGCCCCAGGTCGAAGCGCCCGGCCGCCAGCGCCGGCCCCAGCGTGAACTGCCCCACCGACATCACCGCGTAGAACAGCACGGCAAGGCTGAGCCCGGCCTCGCCGAAGGCGAAGAGGCACAGAGGCAGCCCCAGATTTCCCGCATTGGGAAAGGCCATCGCCGGCACATAGACCCGGAGCGGCAGCCGCGCCGCCAGCAGCACCGGCACCGACGCCAGCGCGGTCAGCGCCATGCAGGCCGCCGCCGCCGCCGCAATCTCCGCCATCACATCGGCCGACAGGTGCAGCCGGGTCAGCGCCGAGAAGACCAGGCAGGGCGACGATACGTTGACCGCAAAGGCGGTGATGAAGGCGCTGTCGTAGGGGAGCCGGGCGCGCGTCCAGCCATAACCCAGCGCCGCCACCGCGAAGACGGGGGCCAGCACGGCGAAGGCTTCGGACAGAAGGGAGAGGGTGGGCATGCGACCGCTGGCCAAGTGGACGGCCCGCCACGATGACGGCATTCCGATCCTGCGTCATCCCCCCAGGCCCACGCTTCGGCGCAGACCAGCCGCGCGCCGGTGGCAATCGCCGGAGATTCCCTCCGATTCGCCGGTCCGTCCGATGGCGCATTGCGCGTCCACGGCGCCATACGCCCGTAGGGTGACGGCAATGCCATGGTGTGGACTGCATTTTCGCAATCTTTATCGAAAGCAGGTAACGATTTGTAACGATGCTTGAGCCATAAGGGGGCACCCACTATGGTGCAATGGCCTCAATCTGCGGACCAGTATGACGAATTTGTCCGGCGCCAAGACTGTTGTTCGTCCTTTGAACAACAAGGCGCAGCAATCCTCGCGACAGCCGAACCTGAACAGCCGCCGGTTATCGCTGCGTTCTGTCCTGCTTTGGATTCTCTTGTTGCTGTCGGCAGGTTTGTTTCTTGCGCTCGCGGCTTTGCCCGTCGGACGATTTGCCAGTGCAGCGATTTCGGCCGGCGTCGTGGCGGCGGCCTTCGTGTTGGGACGCTTCGCCCAGCGCTTCTGGCATGCCCGCACGCTGACCGTGCTGCTCCTGGCCTTCGTCACCTTCCGCTACTTCTTCTGGCGCCTCACCGGCACCTTGCCCCCGGTGGACGATCTGGTGAACTTCATTCCCGGCGTCACCCTGTTCGCGGCCGAAGCACTGTCCTTCGTACTGTTCCTGACTTCGCTGTTCGTCATCATCGATCCCATCGCCCGCGAACCGTCGGAGCCGACGGGCGATCCGGCCTCCTGGCCCAGCGTCGACGTCTACATCCCCTCCTACAACGAGGAGCCGGAGCTGCTGGAGACGACGCTGGCCGCCGCCGTCTGCATCGACTACCCGCGCGACAAGCTGACCGTCTATCTGCTGGACGACGGCGGCACCGACCAGAAGCTGGCCCAGGCCAACCCCGAACTGGCCGCTGCGGCTTCGGCCCGGCGCGAGACGCTGATGGCGTTGTGCGAGCGGTTGCATGTCACCTACATGACCCGGCCGCGCAACGAGCATGCGAAGGCCGGCAACATCAACCACGCCTTCCAGAAGACGTCGGGCGATCTCGTGCTGATCCTGGACGCCGACCATGTCCCGACGGTGGGCATCCTCAAGGCGACGGTCGGCTTCTTCCAGCAGGACGCCGGGCTGTTCCTGGTCCAGACGCCGCATTTCTTCGTCAATCCCGACCCGGTCGAATACAACCTCGGCACCTTCGAGCGGATGCCGAGCGAGAACGAGATGTTCTACTACTCGATCCAGCCGGGGCTCGACCGTTGGAACGGTTCCTTCTTCTGCGGGTCCGCCGCCATCCTGCGCCGCGCGGCGCTGGAGGAGGTCGGCGGCTTCAGCGGCGATACGGTGACGGAGGATTGCGAGACCGCGCTGGAGCTGCATGCGCGCGGCTGGCGCAGCGTCTATCTGCCGCGCCCGCTGATCGCCGGGCTGCAGCCGGAGACCTTCGACAGCTTCATCGCCCAGCGGTCGCGCTGGACCCAGGGCATGATCCAGCTGTTCCTCTTGAAGAATCCACTGTTCAAGCGGGGTCTGACCATCGCCCAGCGGCTCTGCTACACCAGCACGATGCTGTACTGGTTCTTCTGGTTCTGGCGGCCGATCTTCCTGCTGTCGCCCTTGTGCTATGCCCTGTTCGGGCTGGAGATCTACCGCATCAACCTGCCGGACTTCGCCTGCTTCGTCATCCCGCACGTCTTCGCCGCCGCCTTCCTGTCGCAGTTCCTGCACGGGCGGATGCGCTGGCCGCTGTTCTCGGAGCTCTACGAGTATCTGCAGTCCTTCCACGTCTCGCGCGCGGCGCTGGCCACCCTGATCCGTCCGCGCGACCCGGTGTTCAAGGTCACCGCCAAGGGCCAGTCGGTGGAGGAGGACGGCTTCTCGCCCCTGGCCACGCCCTTCATCGTCACCACGCTGCTGCTGGCCGCCGGTCTGGCCGCCTGCGCGTGGCGCTATTCCATCTTTCCGGAACACCGGGCCGCCATCGTCCCGGTGGCTGTGTGGTGTTCGCTGAGCTTCCTGCTGGCGCTCGGCGGTCTCGCCGTCGTCTATGAACGCAAGCGTGTCCGCCGGCAGGAGCGCTTCACCGTCGACCGTCCCGCCGTGCTGAAGCTCGCGGACGGGACCGGCATCGACGTGACCGTCGCCGACGTGTCGGCCGGCGGCGTCGGCCTGCTGGTCGATCCGAAATGGCGCGACGACATCGCCCGGCCGGACCAGACGCCGGTCCTGACCATCACGGCGACGGAGACGGAGGCGGCGACCACCACCGGCGTGCGCATTTTCCGCATCGAGATGCGCAACGGCGATCTGGCGGTCGGCGCCGGCTTCGCCCCGCGCAACCGCCAGGACATCGTCGAGATGGCACGTTTCGTCTTCGGCAACAGCGTCGGCTGGGACGTCTTCCTCGACCGCAAGCGGGTGGCCGCCCCGACCTTCTTCGGCGGGCTGCTGTTCTTCGCCACGCGGGTTGTGCCGCGGCTGGGGCATGTCCTGCTGGCATTGCCGGGCGCCTTGCGGCGCATCCTGAGCTTCCAGGCGCCGTAACGGCCATGGCGCGTGTTTCCACCCATACCGGCGGCCCTCTGGCCGTCGATCGCCGCACCGTCCGGGGCCTTCTCGCCCTGCTGACCCTCTGCCTTGCGCTCTTGACCGGCTGGGCGGCGCCGGCCCAGGCCGTGGACCGGCGGGTGATCCCGCTGTCCAACCTGCGCGACGGCCAGCCGGAGGTCACCCTGCATGGCGAGACGGAGACGGTGGCCCTGCGCGCCGTGCTGCCGCCGGTGGTCGGCCTGACCTCCGCCGTGCTGGCGCTGACCTACGAGAACGGCATCGACATCCTGCCCGAAAAGGGGGCGATGTCGGTCTACATCAACGGGTCTCCGGTGGCCGACCTGCCGCTGTCCGCCTTCCGCGGGCCGGTCAACGCCTCGATCACCCTGCCGGCCAGCCTGCTGCGGCCGGGCGAGAACCAGATCGTCTTCCAGACCAATGCGCAGCACCGCGCCATCTGCACGGTCCGCGGCACCTATGATCTGTGGGCGCGGGTGAACCTCGCCGCCTCGTCGCTGACGCTGGTGTCGGACGGCGGCGTTCCCGCCCCCGATCTCGCCATGGTCAGGCAATTGCTGGTCGCCGCCGACCGGGCGCGCGAACCGCTGGCCATCCTCCATCCCGGCAGCGAGATCGACGCCGACCATCTCGGCTGGGGTGCCATGGTGGCGCAGTCCTACGGCCTGCTGCTGGGCGACCAGACGCCGCGGGTGACGGCGGTCCCGGCGGTCAGGCCCGGCGCCTCCGGCCCGGCGCCGCTGGAATCCCTGCCCCTGCCCGGTGGCAAGAACCTGCTGATCGGCACCCGCGACCGCATCGCTCCCTTGCTGGGCGAGGCGCGGGCCGCCGCCATCACCGGCCCGTTCCTGGCCGTCTATCCGCTCCCCGGCCCCGGCGGCGGGGCCTTCGTCGCCGTTGCCTCCGGCCGCACGCAGCAGGAGGTGGACCAGGCGGTGATGCGGCTGTCCGACCTGTCCCGGCCGCTGCCGACCCAGACGGCCATGATCGTCACCGACGCGGCCCCGCCGGTCCCCCTGCAACAGCCGGCGGTGCAGGCGGAGGGGCGCTACCGCCTGTCGGAGCTGGGCTTCCAGACCGTCCAGCACAGCGGTTACCGCTATGCCGGGCGCGTCACCCTGACCCTGCCGACCGGCTTCGCCCCGGTCAGCGACCGCTCCATCCTGTTCCACGTCAACGGTGCGTTCGAGGGCAATCTCGGTCCGGGCGCGGTGCTGAACGTCCGGGTCAACGGCAAGTCGGCGGGCGCCATCGAGGTCGACAAGCGGTCCAGCGGCGTGATCGACAATGGCGAGATGCCGCTGCCGATGGCGATGTTCCGCCCCGGCCCCAACCTGATCGAGATGGAGGCGGAACTGCCGCCGGCCGGCGGCGCCGACTGCGTCTTTGCGGTGCGGCGCCCGACCTTCACCCTGCTCGACAGCTCCAGCATCGAGATTCCCGGCTTCGCCCGCCTCGTCACCTTGCCCAGCCTGGGCGGCTTCGCCAACACCGCCTATCCCTATGGCGGCATTGCCGGCGGGGAGCCGGCGCCCCCCTTCGACCTCGTCGTCGTCGGGCGGGAGCCCGCCTGGTTCGGCGCGGCCTGGAGCCTGACCGCCCGGCTGGCGCAGCGCGCGGGCGACCTGATGGCGGTGGTGCCCTACACCGGCTGGGACGCCGCGCCGGACCGCAACGCGCTGATCGTCGGCCCGGTCGCGGCCCTGCCGCAGGCCGCCTTCGCCTCCGCTCCCCTGCCCGCCGACCGTCTCGCCGGCCTGCTGGAGGCCGGATCCCTGATCGCCCAGGCCAGCGCGCGGGGCGAGCCGATGGCGGCCGCCGACCGCCGTGCCCTGGCCGACCGGCTGCGGCTGGGCTGGTCCGGCAGTGCCGTCCGTCCGGGCGCAGCCCGTCCCGGCACCGTGCCCTCCTCCTTCGGCATCGCCGGGACGGCGCAGGCGGCCGATGGCGGCGCCCAGAACCGCTGGCAGCGGATGGCCGGCGAGGCCAAGGACGGCTCCTCCGCCTCCGGCGGCTGGGTTCCCGACTGGGCGCGGCGCGTGATGGCAGCGGCGGGCCGCTACATCAACCATTGGACGGTGGAGAATGCGCCGGTCGACGTCGTCGCCCTGACCGAGAATGCCGACCAGCTGCCGGAGGCCGCCCTGCTGCAGTACCGGGCGCCGGGCGCCGATCCGCTGACCTGGACCCTGCTGACCGCGTCGGATCCGCGCTCCATCGACCGTGCCATGCGCAGCCTGGCGGAGGCCGGCCAGTGGGACAAGCTGCGCGGCGGCGGGGCGCTGTGGAGCAGCGCGGCCCCGGCCGTCACCACGCTGGAGGCGTCGAACCCCTACCAGATCATTCTCAATCCCTTTGACATCGGCAACCTGATCCTGATCCTTGCCCGCAACCTGTCCCAGCGGATCGAACTTCTGTTCGCCATGCTGCTGGGGACGGCGGTGGTGCTGACGGTCAGCATGCGTCTTCTGCTGAAGCATGGACATCGGGAACGGAGCGGGCCATGACCCCATCGCGGCGTGACATGCTGATCGGGACGGCATCCCTTGCATTGGCGGCCGCGGGTCTGGCGGCATCGCCGGCCGGCGCCCTGGCCGCCGCGCCCTTCGATGCGGCGGCATGGCGGCGCTATGCCGACCGCTTCCTGCAGCCGGACGGGCGGATCGTCGACACCGGCAACAAGGGCGTCAGCCACTCCGAAGGTCAGGGCTACGGCATGCTGCTGGCCGTGGCGGGCGGCGACCGCGCCGCCTTCGACCGGATGTGGAGTTGGACCCAGCGCACGCTGATGGTGCGCGGCGACGGGCTGGTGGCATGGCGCTGGACCCCCGACGGCGGCGTCACCGACCGCAACAACGCCTCCGACGGCGACATGCTGATCGCCTGGGCCCTGCTGCGCGCCGCCGAGCTGTGGAAGACGGAGGGCTACCGCACCGCCGCCCTCGCCATCGTCAAGGCGCTGGAGACCGGGCTGCTGGCGGAGCATGGCGGGCTGACCGTGCTGCTGCCGGGGCGCGACGGTTTCCGCAAGGGCGAAACGCTGGTCCTCAACCCCAGCTACTGGATCTTTCCGGCCATCCGTGCCTTTGCCGCCCTGCCCGGCGGAGAGCGCTGGGGCAAGGTGACCGATTCCGGGCTGGTCCTGCTGTCGAAGGCGCGTTTCGGCGGGTTCCAGCTGCCGCCGGACTGGATGGCGCTGGACGCCGCCGGCACCGTCACGGTCGCCGAGGGCTTCAGGAAGCAGTATGGCTACGATGCCGTGCGCGTGCCGCTCTATCTGGCTTGGGACGGCTACCGCGATCCCTATTATTTCCGTCCCTATGCCGATCTGGTGGCGAAGTTCGGCGGATCGGCGGTCCCCGCCACCGTCTCGTTGCCGGGGGGCACCACCACCCAGGTGGCGGCATCGGTCGGCATGCTCGCGGTCTATCGGCTGGCCTGCCGGCTTGCGGGCGCCGGCGACATGGTGACAGTGCCGCCGCTGGCGCCGGACGAGGACTATTACTCCACCACCCTGTTCCACCTCTCCGCGCTGGCGGCCCAGAGCCTGGGGATCGACCCGTGACCCGTCCCGTCCTGCTTCCGACCCTTCTTCTTGCCGGCATCGCCGCGCTCGGCGGCGGGAGCGATGCCTGGGCGCAGTCGCCCGGCGGCGGCCGTGCACTCGCCCCCGGCGTGAAGGTGGAGGTGGCGCCCGCCCCCGGCAGCGGCTCCGCCCCCGCCGCCGGCAAGGTGGACGAGACGGCGCTGCGCTATTACGCCCGCATCGGTGACGGCGAAAGGCTGGAGGCGGAGATCGCCCGCCTGCGCGCTCTCGATCCGACCTGGGAGCCGCCCAAGGACCTGTTCGCGCCGCAGCCTGCCACTCCCGGCGTGGACGAAAGCCCGTTCTGGACCCTGGTATCGGCAGGCAAGGTGGCGGAGGCGCGGGCCGCCATCGCCGAGCAGCGGCGCAAGTCTCCCTCCTGGCAGCCGTCGGACAAGCTGCTGCAGGAACTCGACCTTGCCGAGAGCGCCGGGCGCATCCGGTCCGCCAGCGACACCAAGCGCTGGCAGGATGTGGTGGACGCCGCCGCCGCCAACCCGGAGGCGGTGGCCTGCAACCGTCTGGACAATGCCTGGCGCCTTGCCGAGGCCTATGCCGAACTGAAGCAGGCCGACCGCGCCTTCGACACCTACAAGACCATCGTCACCAGCTGCCCCAAGGCCAAGGAACGGCGCGACACCATCTTCAAGGCATCGCGCTACCTCAGCCCCGAGCGGCTGCGCGAGCTGACGGCGCTGGGCGCCACCGCCAACCCGGCGACGGGGGAGGATTACTCCACCGTCCGCTCCGCCGAAGCCGAACTGGAGACCGGCCGCCTGCTGGAACGGCTGGGCGACCCCAAGGCCGGCGCCCTGTCCGCCGCCGACCTGTCGCGCGTCCAGGGCATCGTCCGCGACAAGCAGGACGCTGACGGCGCCATCGCGCTCGGCTGGTATTTCCAGAAGCGGAAGAACTTCGCGGAGGCGCAGAGCTGGTTCTCGCAGGCCAATGGCTGGGCACCGTCCGACCGCGCGGCGGAAGGGCTGGTGCTGGCCTACAACGGTTTGGGCGAGAAGGCGCAGGCACGCGCCGCCGCCGCGCCGTGGAAAGGCAAGTCGAACCGCGTCGACCAGGCATTGAAGGCGGTGGACCCGCCGCGCGGACCCGCCGGCGGCGGGCGGGGCGGTCCGCAGGGGCCGAGCGAGCTGGACCGGGCGCTGGCCCGCCAGGACTATGCCGCCTGCCTCGCCATCATCCGGGCCTCGATCGCCAGGAGCGGCCCGACCGCCGCCCTTCTGCAGCAGCGCGGCTGGTGCCTGCTGGAGCTGAAGCGCCCGTCGGAGGCCGAGGCCGCCTTCGTCGAGGCGCAGGCGCTGGCCGCGCGCGAGCCGGCGAAAGGAGGGGCATCGGCCGGCGCTGCGGCACCGCGCACCCCGTCCGCCGGCAGCCTGCCGCAGACGGCGACCCCGGCGCAGGAGAACGCCTATGGGCAGGCCATCGCCCGTCTGGCCACCGGCGACGTTGCCGGGCTGACCCGCGAGCTGCCGCGGGCCAACATGACCGCGGTCCAGAAGGCTGAAATCCGTGCCGCGCTGATGGCGACGGAGGCGAACCGGGCGCTGGAGGACAAGCGCTACAACGATGTGCTGCGCCTGCTCGATGCCCGCAAGGAGCTGGAACCGGAGCCGCGCAATCTCGGCATCCTGCGCGGCTGGGCGCTCTACAACCTGATGCGCTACGACGAGGCCTATGCCCAGTTCAAGGCGATCGACGACCGGCTGAGCACCGAGGAATCGCGCGAAGGCGTCACCACCACCTGGAAGACGATCTATCATGACTGGTAAGGCCATGACTGGTAAGGGAGCCCCCATGCGCGAGACTCCGATCTCCAGGACCGGCCGCAGGCGCACAATTGTGCTGGCGGCGCTGGCGGCGGCGACCCTGCTGACGTCCGGTTGCGCCGGCTGGGTGCGCGACAACCTGACCCAGGCGCCGACGCCATGGCGCCGCATCCAGCCCGCCGCATTGCCGGTGACCCTGCCGGACAGCCGCGATTTCCCCGTCGTCGCCGCCCGCATGCGCGACACCGGCACGGTCTACAAGAGCTACGTCGTGGCGCTGGGCAACCCCACGGTGCTGCCGGGCGAGAACCGCCTGACGGTGGACGTGCAGACCCTGCCCGACAGCCTGTTCGGCGCCCTGGTCCAGCCGCCGCGCGTCTTCCCGGTCCCGCTCTACACCATGGAGACGCTGACCGAGACGACGAAGCGCGAGTTCCCGGAGATGCGCATCAAGGTCGCCGACGGCGCCCGCCGCAACCGCTACGGCGATTACGACTACGTCACCGCCCAGGATGGCGAGAACAGCTGTGTCCTGGCCTGGCAGCTCATCACCGACCGCAAGCGCATTCTGCCGGAACGGATCGAGGCGGTGCGGCTCGATTACCGGGTCTGCGGCGTCGGCTCCAACATCCGCGCCCTGCTGGCCCCGTTCGAGGCGATGACGTTGACGTTGCCGGAAACCGTGCTTGAAGTGCAGGATTTGGGCGGACTGTAACCGGAGGTCGCGGGCGGGAGACAAGGTCTCGATTTTGCGATAATCATGGGCCGCCACTCACCGCCCCTGATTTCAGAGCCTGTCGCCGATGACCACCGTTACCGAAGCCCTTCGCCTTGCCGTCGGTCTGCACCAGGGCGGCCGTCTGGCCGAAGCGGCGGACATTTACCGGAAGATCATCCAGGCCGCGCCCGCGGTGGCCGATGCCTGGCATCTGCTGGGTGTGCTGCGTCACCAGTCCGGCGACTCCGGCGAAGCGGTGCGGCTGATCCGGCAGGCGATCGGACGGGACAGTCTCTGCGCCGCCTATCACGACAATCTCGGTTCGGCGCTGCGCGCCGCGGGAAAGCCCGGTCAGGCCGCCGGCCGTCACCGGGCCGCGCTGGCGATCGATCCGGGCTGGGTCAAGCCTTTCGGCAATCTGGCCGGCGCCTTGACCGATCTGGGCGACGGCGCTGCGGCGGCCGATGCCCTGCGCCGGGCTCTGCGCCTTTCCCCCGACACCGAATCCTATCTGCTTCGGCTCGGCGACTGTCTCTATTCCCAGGACCGGATCGGCGCGGCCGAGGAGGCATACCGGCGGCTGGACGCGCTTTATCCCGACCGTCCGGACTATCTGTACCGGCTGGGCCTCTGCCGGCTGGCGGAAAGCAGGCTGATGGCGTCCACCCTGGCCACCTCCGGCCGTCTGGTCGACCGCAAGGCGATGGGAGAGGCCGTCGCCGCCTTTGCCCGTGCCGCCGGCGGCGGTCATGCCGATGCCGGCAGGAACCTGTTCGGCACGGCGGTCGTCGCCCTTCAGAACGGGGTGATGGATGGCGGGATGCTGGGCCGGGTGGCGGAGGCCGGCCGGCGGCGGCTGTCGTCCGAACCGGGCGACAGCGTCGCGCTGTCCGTGGTCTGCTACGATCTGTACCGCCAGGGGCGTCTCGACGTCGCCCGCCGCTTTTTCCGGAAATTCGCGCGCCATTGGCCGGCACAGGCGGTCGCGGCCGATTTCGAGATGCTGCTGTGGACGATGGTGCGCAGCGAACCGGCCTTTTTCGAGCGGCTGCTCGCCGACCCGCCCACCCTGTTCGGCGATGCCGGCCGCCGCATGCCGGTTGCGCCGAGGACCGATGGCCGGCCGGTCCTGCTGGTAGGGTGCGACGACCTCTATTGGCGCAGATTCGGCTTCGCCTTCCTGCGGTCGGCGCGTGAGCGGGCGCCGTCCTGCGCCTTGCATGTCCATATCGTCAACCCGTCGGCGGAGACCGAAGCCGCGCTGTTGGAACCGGCTGGCACCGGCGGCGGCCCGCTGTCCGTCTCCTTCGAGTCCGCCGACCTCGGCGGGTTGCCCGACCCCGTGCGGCTGACCTATTACGCCTCCGCCCGCTTCGCGGTGACGCAGAGTCTTCTGCGGCGGCAGGTCGGGCCGGTGATCCAGGTCGATGTCGATGCGCTGCTGCTCGCCGATCCGGGCGCGGCGATGGCCGGCTGGCCGGGCTGGGATGTCGCGGTGATGCAGGACCGGCGCGGACGCGGCCCGACCCGCGATTTCCTTGCCGGCTTCCTGGCCTTCAACCGGACGCCGGCCGCGCAGCGCTACCTCGACCTCGTCGTCGCCTATATCGGCCGGCATTTCGACGAGGGGCGGGCCTTCTGGGGCCTGGATCAGGCGGCCCCCTTCTGCACCCACGACCATCTGGTCCGCAGCGGCGGCGCGCCGACCCTGATCCGCTTCGACTTCGAAGCCTTTCCCTTCCTGCACTTCCTGGAGAAGTGATCCGGCCTCACGCCGCCCGCGCCGTCTCCCGCAGCCGCAGCCGCTCCTCCAGCGCCCGCCAGCGCGGCTCGACCGCCTCGACCGCCCGCTGCTTGACCGGCCCGAAGCCGCGGATCTCCTGCGGCAGCGCGGCCAGTTCCACTGCGGTGGCGAGCCGGTCCGCCGACAGCCGGTCCGCGATCTCCGCCACCGTCGCCTCATAGCGGGCGACCAGCGCGCGCTCCATCCTGCGCTCCGCCGTATAGCCGAACGGGTCGAGGGCCGTCCCGCGCAGCCGTTTGCAAGCCGCCAGCCCGCGGAACACCGGCAGGATCCAGGCGCCGAGCGCCATCTTGCGCGGCTCGCCATGGCCGTTGGTGTCGCGCGCCAGCAGGGGAGGGGCGAGGTGGAAGACCGGCTTCCAATCCCCCTCGAACCGCTCCTCCAGGCTTTTGCGGAAAGCCGGATCGCTGTGCAGCCGGGCGACCTCATACTCGTCCTTGTAGGCCATCAGTTTGAAGGCGCTGCGCGCCACCGCCTCCGCCAGCGCGGTGGACCCCGGAGCCACGCGGCCCTCCGCCTGCCGCGCCCGCTCCACCAGCGCGCGGTAGCGCCCGGCATAGGCGCGGTCCTGATACGCCGCCAGGAAAGCCGCCCGCCGCTCCACGATGCCGGTGAGGTCAGTAGCCGGCGCCTCCTCCTCCGCCCCCAGCCCGGCCAGAACCTCCGGCCGGTGCGCGGCGAGGCGGCCGAAGGCGAAGGCGCGCAGGTTGGCGGCGACGCCGGTGCCGTTCAGCTCGATGGCGCGGGTCAGCGCCTCCAGCCCGACCGGCAGCAGCCCCTTCTGGAAGGCGACGCCCATCAGGAAGACGTTGGCGAGGATGCTGTCGCCGAACAGCGCCGTGACCACCCGGTTGGCGTCCACCACCTCGACCTGCTCGGCCCCCGCCGCCCGGCGCAGGCTGCGCAGCAGCGCCCCCGCATCCGGCAGCTTGGCGCCGTCGCGGGTGAAGGCCCCGGTCGGCGCCACATGGGCGTTGGCCACCACCCGCGTCCGCCCCAGCCGCACCGTCTTCAGCGCGTCGGGCGAGGCCGCGACCACCGTGTCGCAGGCCAGCACCAGCTGCGCCCGTTTCGGGTCGATCCGCGCCTGATGGAGCAGCGCCGCATCCCCCGCCACCCGCAGATAGCTGTAGACCGCGCCGCCCTTCTGCGCGAAGCCCATGAAATCCAGCACCGAGGACGCCTTGCCCTCCAGATGCGCCGCCATCGCCAGCACCGCGCCGATGGTGACGACCCCGGTGCCGCCGACCCCGACGATCAGGATCTCCGCCAGATCATCGACGGCGCCATAGCGCGGCAGCGGCAACGCCGCCAGATCGTCGGCGAAGCGCGCGGCGACCTTGTCCGGCTCCGGCTTGCGCAAGCGCCCGCCCACCACCGAGACGAAGCTGGGGCAGAAGCCGTCGGCGNCGATCTGCCGCTTCACCCCGAATTCGGTCTGTTTCGGCTGCACCGACAGGCAGTTCGACTTCTTGCCGCAGTCGCCGCAGCCTTCGCAGACCAGATCGTTGATGACCATCCGCCGCGCCGGGTCGGCCATGGTGCCGCGCTTGCGCCGCCGCCGCTTCTCCGCCGCGCAGGTCTGCTCATAGACGATGGCGGTGACGCCGGGAATGTCGCGCATCTCGCGCTGCACGGCGTCGAGGTCCTCGCGGTGATGCACCGTGGTGAAGGCCGCCAGCCCGGACCGGCTGTCATACTTCTCCGGCGCGTCGCTGACCACGGCGATGCGGGTGATGCCCTCCGCCGCCAGCTGGCGGGTGATGGCATCGACCGAGATCGGGCCGTCCACCGGCTGGCCGCCGGTCATGGCGACGGCGTCGT
>NZ_CP028907.1:116426-131423 GCF_001639105.2 Azospirillum humicireducens | reverse complement strand
GATGGTGATCTTGGCGGCCACCGCCTGCCGGATCGCCAGCAGGCCGGAATGGAAATAGGTGCCCTCGCCCAGATTCTGGAAGATGTGCGGCCGTTTGCTGAACGGCGCCTGCCCGATCCAGCTGACGCCCTCGCCGCCCATCTGGCTGAGGCCCACCGTGTCGCGGTCCATCCACGACGCCATGAAGTGGCAGCCGATGCCGGCCATCGCCTTGCTGCCGTCGGGCACCTTGGTCGAGCTGTTGTGCGGACAGCCGGAGCAGAAATAGGGCGTGCGCGGCAGGGCAGGGGCGGCGGGAGCCTCCCCCGGCAGCAGCTCCGCCAGCCTCCCGGAAAAGTCCTGCTCCGGAAAGCGGTGGCGGATGCGCTCCACCAGCACCTTGGCGACGATCCAGGGCCGCAGTTCCCCGGTGGCGGGCAGCAGCGGGGCGCCGAACTCGTCGGTCTTGCCGACCACGGCGCGCGGCCGCTCCCCGGCCGGCAGGTGGAACAGCAAATCCTTCAGCTGCCCCTCGACGACCGGCGCCTTCTCCTCCACCACCAGCACCTCGTCGGCGCCGCGGGCGGCGGCGAGCGCGAAGTCCGGCTCCAGCGGCCAGGACAGCCCGATCTTGTGGACCGACAGCCCGATCCGCTCCGCCTCCGCCGGCCCGATGCCGAGCAGCCGCAGCGCCTCCATCAGATCGAGATGCGCCTTGCCGGTGGTGACGATGCGCAGCCAGCCGCCCCGGCCGGAACTGCCGCCCATCACGGTGCGGTCGATGCGGTTGACGCGGGCGAAGGCCTTCACCGCCGCCACCTTGGCGGCCAGCCGTTCCTCGATGGCGAGGCTGGGCAGGTCGGGCCAGCGGTAATGCAGCCCCCCCGGCGGCGGATCGAACTCCACCGGCAGGAAGCCGCCCTCCAGCGCCGAAATCCGCACCGTGCCCGAGCTTTCCACCGATTCCGAGATCGCCTTGAACCCGACCCAGGCGCCGGAGAAGCGCGACAGGGCATAGCCGTACAGCCCGAACTCCAGATAGTCGCGGATGCCCGCCGGGTTCAGCACCGGCATCGACCATGCGATCATGGCGAGGTCGCTCTGGTGCGGCATGCTGGACGACACGCAGCCATGGTCGTCGCCGGCCACCGCCAGCACCCCGCCGCGCGGCGAGCTGCCATAGGCGTTGGCATGCTTCAGCACGTCGCCGGAGCGGTCCACCCCCGGCCCCTTGCCGTACCACATGCCGAACACGCCATCGACATTGCCCTCGCCCGAGGATTCCACCTGCTGGCTCCCCATGACGGCGGTGGCACCCAGATCCTCGTTGACGCCGGGGACGAAGCGGATGGCATGGGCGTCGAGATGCGTGCGAGCCTGCCACAGCGCCTGATCCAGCCCGCCCAGCGGCGACCCGCGATAGCCGCTGACGAAGCCCGCCGTGTTCAGCCCGGCCCGCCGGTCGCTCTCCGCCTGGAGCAGCAGCAGCCGGACCAGCGCCTGCGTCCCCGACAGATAGACCTGCCCCCCGGCGCGGCTGTAGCGGTCGTCCAGGCGATAGCTGCGGTCGATCCGGTCAGGAGTTTGGCCGGGATCGCGCTCCGCCCGCAGGCCCGTCGGCATGCCGTCCATGTCTCGTTCCCTCGATTATCCTTCGTTGGACCGAGTGTGCGCCCTTTGCAGGCAAATGATTTTGCGGGTTGGGTGCGGAACGGGGGCGTTCGGAAAATCTTGTTGCGGATTGTTGGGGTTGTGAGCGAAATTTTTGCGGTGGTTGGGATTGGATGTAATTTATACTAATTTCCTCGTTGCGTTTTCTGCTTTCTCAAGCTCATGAGCGGACAAATCTCCAAGAATAGGCATAACGATTGCGGTTTCTTCATGTGCAAGTGTAAAGAATCTGGTGCAAGTCCACTCAACGCGCTCTAAAAATCTGGTGAGAACATATGGATTTTCCATCTGGTCAATAAACTTCTCTGCGGCATTGTTTTCGGATGAATATAGCTTTGTGTATACATTAGTATATGTGCCATAGGCAGGATTTAAGACCATACCCGTAATGATTTCTGCAGAGCCAAGATATTTACGCAAAAACTCCCCATCCAGTATTATGACATCGTCAACGTATGTTGAAAAGCGATACCCTTGATTTGTTATAACTGCTGGTAAAATATTGAGTTTTTCAGATGATTCTGGATCTATTTTAAGAGCTTTCGAAAGTATGTCATTGCGTTTTTTGAGCGCATCAACTTTTCTCTTTGATTGACTGGCGGCTTCTTTGAGTTTTCTCTCATACCGATCAAATTCCCTAGTTTCAGCAGGCATCAGATAAAATTTTACTTCTCCAACTAAGCAAATTCCTCCAAAGGCTACCACTAGATCGATTTGCTCGTTAAAGTTCTCATTTTTTGGAATTCCGTTTGGTGCACATCTCGCGTTACCAAACTCTTCGTTTTTTGCAATTGCTTTGCATATTCTTGCGCGATACAGTGCTTCGAAACGGTCACCACGCGCACTAATGGGGTTTTCATCATTTATTCCACCTTTTTCAAGCCATGACTCTGCTCTCCGCAGTATGTTGCTCGTAGCAAGAACAGGAAGTGCAAGTAAAACACTATTGGATCCAGGAATTTGCACAACTGGAGCGGCCCATAACCCCTTATTCCCCTTAGATTTGTTAGTCCCTCCAGTTTGAAATTCAAAAGTAAAGAAACTAACTATTGCTTCTGATAATTCCCTTTTAACCTTCAATGCATCCCCTAATGCGTCAATTAATGCCGCTCGGTCAATCGCCAGAGCAAGTTTGCGCGCTTCTGCCGGACTCAGGCTACCGTCAGGAAGGGGGGCTAGATTTGTGAGCAATTGCGCGATGTCAAGTACAACATGCCAAGCTTCTAGAAGTAAGTTTACTGAAAGCTCAGGGTTGATGTACATTGGTGTTCCGATAAAATCAGCAATATAGCTTCCCTCCAAGGCGCCTTTTTCATAAAGGTAGTTCGGGAATTGATTTGAATCGTAGTTGATATCTCCAATCTCTATTTGGATATCGACGTCCTTTTCACTAATTTTGATGACTGATCTTTCCCGAGATATTCTACGGCGCTGGCTCAGAGATAGTTTAGACCATAAAGTAAGATCGATTATCGGCAGATTCATCTGATTCGCTTCATGGCGACTATGCCATGCAACCCTTAGTTCCTCGAATCTTTCATCTCCTGGGAGCCACCAGTATACATGATTATCATCCTGATGGATGTGCCAACCTTCGAACCAAACCTTATTCCAAATATCGTTCAACTGCTTGCGAAAGCTATAAAATTGAATGGCTGAAACGGCTGTTTGTGCAAGGTCTATGAATTTATCTCCTAGTTCTCCAGTTGACTGATTGGCATCAAAAAGCCAATTTTCGATAGAGTCTATCGCTGTTGCTATGATATCAGATGGCTTTGATTCTTGACCTCCTGCGCCCGTAATTGTCATGGCGGCCATTGTGTCTAACGAAACGATATCTTTCTTTATCAATTCATGCCTACGCTCTTCTGATATCTCCATGACTGTCCGAAACTCTCTGTTCAGTGCAGCAATTGCTAAAACAGTGCTCCATTCAGGGCTTAGGGTTTTCAAAATTGGGTTAGAAAACGTGGTGATTGCTGCAGCAGATTCGGCCGCAAGCCAACGCACCGCATCAAGAAGGTTCTGGTCATCTTTGGTAGCAGTTTCTTCTAAGAATGCAGATTCCCAATCGCTTAAATTGAAGGCCGCAGCAGTTGGCGGCTTTAGCTTGGCTGCCCTGCGGGAAAATGGTGTGCTCCTATCAACCAAGGGGGAAAATCTCGACATTTTAAACACCCTAAAATTGTTTGTTATCATATAGTGCACGCTCTAGGCGCGTCAGATATGATTATGTGCGATAAGATGCCAAATGTCAGGTTATTCTTCAACTTGAACCTCGATGGTTTAAGATTGGTTGTCCTATGCCGGAAGCAGTTATTTGCTCGGGGATTTTGCCAGTTTCCACTCGCAATTTACCACCTGCCAATAGATCTCAATCCCAGCATATGAGGAAAATCCCCCAACCAGAAAAAATTCCTATATCCTCCCCCGCTGGTCCCATCCACCCGCGGAGCCCCGCCATGCCGCTCGACAGCCGCTCCCTCTCCGACGACCATTTCCCCTGCTGGGCGGAGGAGCCGCCGGTCCNCGGGCCTATTACGGATCGCGGGATTTCCGCCATCGCGTCTGGTGGGAACGGCAGGCGTTGAACCGGGAGGCGGACCTGCGCCTTGCCTCGATCCGCACCCTGGTGGCGGAACAGATCGAGCGGCTGGTGTCGATCGGCGATCCGAAGACGGTGCGCTGGCTGGCCGAACGGCTCGGCCTGTTCGCCGGGCTCGACGCCCCGGCCAGACCGGCGGCGCGCGCTCCCCAGCCCGACCGGCCCGCCCCGTCCCCGGAACCGGCGGCAACGCCGGCCCCGCAATCGCCCCCGCAATCGTCGCCCCAGCCGCCCTCTGAGCCGCCCCCTCAGCCCTCATCGCCGCCGCAGCCCGAGCCGGCCGTTCCGCCCTCGCCGCCCGCCGGCCCCGGCGGCGACCGTCCCCGCCCGCGGCCGGTGGAGTCGGTCGCCGCTGCGCTCCCCGATCCCGCCCCGGCGCCGGTGGACGGATGGAACAGCGCGCGAAATCCGTTCCACACTGTTCCATCCGCCGCCGCCCCGCCGGCCAAGGCGGGCGGGCGGCGCCGCGTCAGCCGCCTCGGATCAGCTCCGAATACCAGCGCGCCGACTCCTTCGGGGTCCGCGCTTGCGTCGTGAAATCGACATGGACGATGCCGAACCGCGTGCCATAGCCGCCGCCCCATTCGAAATTGTCCAGCAGCGACCAGACGAAATATCCCCGCACGTCGGCCCCCCGCGCCTTCGCCTCCGCCATCGCGGCGATGTAGGCCTGGAGGTAGGCCAGCCGCTCGGCATCCACCACGCGGCCCTCGGCGTCCGGCGCCTCCGCCGCCTTGGTGCCGTATCCGTTCTCCGTCACATAGATCGGCAGGCGGTAGCGGCGGGTCAGGTCGATCAGCGTGTCGCGGAAACAGCCGGGGTCATAGGGCCAGTCGATGGCCGTCCGCTTCATCCCCGCCGGCGGCGAGCCGAAGCCGAAGCCCCAGATCAGGCTGTCGTCCTTGCGGCCATAGACCGGGGCGTAATGGTTCAGCCCGAACCAGTCCAGCGGACGGGCGATGCGCGCCATGTCGCCGGGCTGCACATAGGGCTCGATGGCCTCGGCGATGCGGCGCGGATAATGGGCCCGCAGCTGGGCGTCGGGGAAGGCGCGGTTCCAATGCTCGTCGAACAGGGCGGCGGCCTCGACATCCTCCGGGCGGTCGGTCTCGGGCCGCATCGGCTGGACGCTGTGCACCGCGCCGATGGAGGCACCCGGCACCAGCGCGCGCAGCACGTCCACCCCGGCGCCATGGGCGAGGTTGACGTGGTGGATGGCGCGCAGATGCTGCGCCCGGTCGACGATTCCCGGCGCCGCCCAGGGAATCGCATAGCCGAACAGGGTGAAGACCGAGAACTCGTTGAAGGTGATCCAGCGCTTCACCCGGTCGCCGTAGCGCCGGGCGCAGAGTGCGGCATAGTCGGCATACCAGCCGGCGCAGTCGCGGGCCGACCAGCCGCCCAGATCCTGCAGCGCCTGCGGCAGGTCCCAGTGATAGAGGCACAGCCAGGGCTCGATCCCCGCCTCCAGCAGCCGGTCGATCAGCCGGTCGTAGAAGTCCAACCCGGCTTCATTCACCGCCCCCTTGCCGCGCGGCAGCACCCGCGGCCAGGACACCGAGAAGCGGTAGGCATCGACGCCCAGCCCCTTCATCAGCGCCACATCCTCCGGCATCCGGTGGTAATGGTCGCAGGCGACGTCGCCGCTCTCGCCGTTGTCGACCCGGCCCTTCAGCTTGCAGAAGCTGTCCCAGATGCTGGGCGCCCGCCCGTCGGCCTCGGCCCCGCCCTCGATCTGATAGGCGGAGGTGGAGGCGCCCCACAGGAAGTCTTTGGGAAAAACCGGACGTTCGGCCATGGCGGATCACCCGAAAGATGGACGATCGGATCCTACCTCTTTCCCGTCCGGGTGGAAGGGGCCAATCGTCGCTGTTCCCGGCGGATGCTCCGTCACGATATCGCGGTCGACAGGATGGCGCGGCACTCCTATGGTCTGGCCGACCGGACGAGCGATTCAGAAAGGAACGGGCGCATCATGGCGAAAAAGGACGGGGTCAACGGCAAGGGCGGCCAGTTCAGCGGGACGCCGGCCGACCGGCTGGTCCGGCTGTGGCGCAACAATGACGAGCGCTTCGGCGCGCTGCTGGACGAGGTGCTGGACGGCAACCGCCAGGGCGTGATCGAAGCGGCCGTGGGCAAGCTGCGCGAGGAGGAAGGCTACGACTTCATGGACGAGGTCGAGGCCTTCTCCGAAACCGCGCAGGGCACCGACGAGCAGGGCGACCCGACCCTCTCCACCCTGTTCTGGCTGGTGCTGGAGGTGGACGGGCCGCTGGACGCGCCGCCGCCGGTGGGCGTGATCGAGGAGGCGCTCGATTCGGCCGGGCTGCTGGAAAAGGCCGTCGACATGCGGCTGCTGCCGCTGTGGCTGGATCCGGAGCCGCTGTCCTACCTGGATGCCGCCGACCGCCGCACCCTGCTGCGCCGCCTGATCTCCTCGCCGGAGGAGGCGGAGAGCTTCGCCCGCACGCAGGATCTGCTGGCCCCCGCCGACGAGACCGGCACCCGGCTGGTCGGCGTCGTCGGTCTGGTGATCGAGGAGGACGCGGAGCTGGAGGGCGAGGGCATGCCCGATCCGCTGAAGCTCGGCTTCGCCGACGACGGGCAGGAGCTGGAGATCGACCCCATCGAGCAGGAGCGCATCCGCCAGTCGATGGCCGCCTTCGCCGAGGCGGTGGCCGCCGCCGATCCGCGGGTGAAGCGCTGCGAGCCGGTCGGCGGGCTGAACGACCTCTTGGACTTCACCGCCGAGGGCGTCTGGCCGGACGATGTGGAGGCCAACTTCGACGAGGTCAACGACTTCCTCGACATCGCCGGCAACGAGACCGGCGACGGCGTGCTCGACCTGTCGGTCGCCCAGACGCCGGAAGGGCTGCTGGTCCGCGCCTACAACTCCGACGGCGTGCCGCTCGACGAGCGGACCTTCGACCTCACCGGCCCCCGCGCCGACGAGGCGCTGGCGATGATGAAGCGGCGCTGCCGCCGCCTCACCGAGGAGTAAGGCGGGGCAGGGCAGGGTCAGGTCAGCGCCGGGCGGGCCTGACCGCCAGCACGCAGGCGACGGCGGCGAGGATCAGCACCAGCGCCGCCGCCAGCCGCAGCGTCACCGGCTCGCCCAGCAGCAGCACCGCTCCGCCGACCCCGACCACCGGGATCAGCAGGGTGCTGACCGCCGCCTCGCCCACCGTCAGCCGGCGGACGGTGACGTACCACAGCGCCTGCGCCGCGCAGATCGAACAGACGATGTGCCAGGCGAAGCCGGCCCAGACCGCCGGGTGGATCTCGGCCAGGGCCGGCCTCGCCTCGGTCATCGCCAGCAGGATCATCGGCGGGGCGCACAGCACATATTGCCAGCCGGTGATGACCATCGGGTTGCTGCGCCAGACCCGCCGCTTCATCACGATGGTGCCCAGCGCCCAGGCCAGCGCCGACACCAGCATCACCGCCGGACCGGCCAGCTGCGACGGCGGCGCCGTCAGCGCCTCCGGCCCCAGCAGGACCATCAGCCCGGCCAGCCCGCAGGCCAGCCCGACGATCTGGCGCCGGCCCGGCCGCTCGCCCAGCAGCGGGATCGCCAGCAGCGTCGCCCACACCGGCATGGTGAAGGCGACGATCGCCGCCTGCGAGGTCGCCATCAGGCTCTGCCCCAGCGCCGTGCACAGGTTGAAGACCAGCACATTGCACAGCCCCGCCGCCGCCAGCGCCGGCCATTCCGCCCGCTCCACCCGCAGCCGGTGCCCGGCCAGACGCGCCGCCCCCAGCAGCAGCACCGCCCCGGCGGTGAAGCCGATGGCGCGCAGGCTGAAGATCGGCATCTGCGTCAGGATCGTCTTCACCGCCGGCCAGTTCAGGCCCCAGAACAGGCTGATGGCGACGATCAGCAGATACTTGACCGGATCGCGGCCGGCCCCGCTGGCGGCGATGGCGGTCATGCCGCTGTCTTGCCTTCGAACCCGTCCAGGAAGCTCGACAGGTTGGCCGACAAGGCGTCGATGGCGTATCCGCCCTCCTGCACCAGCACGGTCGGCAGTCCGGCGGCGGCGAGCAGCGCGCCCATGCGGGCGAAGCCCGGCGTCGTGACGCCGAAGGCAGCCAGCGGATCGTCGATGAAGGTGTCGAAGCCCAGCGAGACGAACAGCATGTCCGGCCCGAAGCGGCGGATCGCTTCCAGCCCCTTGCCGATGGTCGCCAGCACCGTCGGCTCGTCGCTGCCGATGGGCAGCGGCAGGTTCAGGGTGTAGCCCTCGCCGCGGCCGGTCCCGCGCTCCTGCGCGAAGCCCGCCATGTGCGGATAGAACTCCGCCGGGTCGCCGTGGACCGAGACGAAGAAGACATCGTCGCGCTCGTAGAAGATATCCTGCGTGCCGTTGCCGTGATGGACGTCGACGTCGATGATCGCCACCCGCGCCGCCCGGCCCTGGGCGCGCAGGAGCGGCAGCACCGACTCCGCCGCGACGGCGACATGGTTGAGATAGCAGAAACCGCCGGCCATATCGCGGGTGGCATGGTGGCCCGGCGGCCGGCACAGCGCGTAGGCCGCGCTGTCCGCCCCGGTGGCGACCAGCTTCGCCGCATGGATGGCGGCGTTCGTCGCCGCGCAGGTGGCGGCCCAGGTGCCCTCGCCGATCGGGCAGGCGGTGTCGAACATGTGCCAGCCGGCCTGCCCGACGATGCTGGTCGGGTAGTTGGGGGCCGCCTGCATCCGGTGGACATTGGGCAGCACCACGTCGCCCATGTCGCCCTCCGCCACCCAGCGGGCATGCGCGGTCTCCAGGAAGGCAAGATAGGCCGGGGTATGAACCGCGGCGCGCGGGGCGGGGCCGTAATCGTCGGGCCGGATCAACTGCTCCCCGCGCTTTTCGATCAGCGAGGCCAGTGCGCCGACCCGTTCCGGCTTCTCCGGCAGGGCGCGCAGCAGGCCCTTGTTGAAGTAGGTGGCGGGACGGTGCAGGGCGGCGTCGGGGTGATGGACGAACTTCATGGGGGGGACTCCGGGGCTTCTGCGCTCAGGGCCTGCCAGCCGTGGCGACCAGCGTTTCGAACAGCACGGCGGCACCGCGGGCGCCGTCGGCGGGGGAGATGTTCTCGACCTCGTTGTGGCTGATGCCGTCCTCGCAGGGGATGAAGATCATCGCCGTCGGCACCTTGCCCGCCACATAGACCGCGTCGTGGCCGGCGCCCGACACGATGTCGCGGTGGCTGAAGCCGAATCCGCCCGCCGCTTCGCGCACCCTGTCGACCAGCGGCTGGGCAAAGGGCGTCGGCG
The DNA here is from genome assembly GCF_001639105.2 of Azospirillum humicireducens. Taxonomy (NCBI): domain Bacteria; kingdom Pseudomonadati; phylum Pseudomonadota; class Alphaproteobacteria; order Rhodospirillales; family Azospirillaceae; genus Azospirillum; species Azospirillum humicireducens. The sequence continues at coordinate 121,902 of NZ_CP028907.1, read as the reverse complement.
GGAAGTGCCAGAAATCGGCGATCTCGGCACCCACCCCCTGCTGTTCGGCGATCTCGGCGACGGCGGCGCGGAAGCGGCGGTCCATGTCGGCCAGCGTGTCGGCGTTCGGGTGGCGCAGATCGACGGTGAAGAACACCCGGCCGGGGATGACGTTGCGCGAATGCGGGTGGACGTCGAGGATGCCGACGGTGGCGCACGGGTCGCCGGCCGTCTCCAGCCCGACCCGCTGCACCGCCTGCACCATGGCCGATGCGGCCACCAGCGCGTCGCGGCGCAGGCGCATCGGCGTCGGGCCGGCATGGGCCTCGACGCCCGTCACCGTCACCTCGTACCAGCGCTGGCCCTGCGCGCCGGTGACGACGCCGATCTCCTTGCCCTCGACCTCCAGCACCGGCCCCTGTTCGATGTGGGCCTCCAGATAGGCATGCATCGGGTGATCGACCGGGGCCTCGCCGGCATAGCCGGTGCGGACCAGTTCGTCGCCGAGCCGCGCGCCGTCCTGCGCCACCTTGTCGAGGATCTCCTCCAGCGTGAAGATTCCGGTGACGACGCCCGAGCCCATCATCGGCGGGGAGAAGCGCGAGCCCTCCTCGTTGGTCCACACCGCGACTTCGACCGGGTGCAGGGTCTCCACCCCGCGGTCGTTCAGCGAGCGCACAACCTCCAGTGCCGCCAGCACGCCGAACACGCCGTCGAAGCGTCCGCCGGTCGGCTGGGTGTCGAGATGGCTGCCCATCACCACCGGGGCCAGGCTGTCGTCGCGGCCCTTGCGGCGGGCGAAGATGTTGCCGATGCGGTCGATGGTCACGGCGCAGCCGGCGGCCTCGCACCAGGAGACGAACAGGTCGCGGCCGGCCTTGTCCTCATCCGACAGGGCGAGGCGGCAGCTGCCGCCCTTTGCGGTGGCGCCGATCTTCGCCATCGAGGCCAAGCTGTCCCACAGGCGGTCGGCGTCGATCGGCAGGTTGGAGGGGAGGGGCATGGTGGCTCCGGGGGTGTTTGTTTGTTGGTTGTTTGGATTGAAGAGGTGGGGGCAAGAGTCCGGCGGTTGCGGCCTCTAAGCCGCCACCTCCCGCCGCTCCCGCGCCCGCAGATCGACCATCGCCAGCACGGCGCGCAGCATCGGCACGTCCACGCCGCAACGCTCCGCCAGTTCGATAACCGAGCCCAGGATCGCCTCCAGTTCCAGGCGGCGGCCGGCCTCATAGTCCTGCAGCATCGACGTCTTGAAGTCGCCGACGCCTGCGGCCATGGCGATGCGTTCGTCCACGCTGGTGGTGAAGACCACACCCAGCGTCTCCGCCACCGCCTTGGCCTCCAGCATCATGGCGCGGCCGGTCTCACGCGTGCCGGGATCGTTGCACAGCCGGCCCAGCGTCGATCCGGTCAGCACGCTGAGCGGGTTGAAGGCGAGGTTGCCCCACAGCTTCACCCAGATCGCTTGGCGAATATCAGCGGTCTTCGCCGGCTGGAATCCGGCCTGCCCGAACAGCGTGACGATGCGGTCCACCGCCGGGTTGTCGCGGCCGGCAACGTCGCCGAAGACGAAGCGCTGGTCGCTGACATGGCGCAGGCGGCAGGGGCCGTCGCCCTCCACCGCGACGAAGGTCGTCGCCCCCACCACCCGGTCGGGATCGATGGAGCGCCACAGCAGCCCGTCGGGATCGACGCTGGCGAGCGGCCGGTCGGCCAAAGGGTCCGGCTGGCGGTGCGGATACCACCAGGGGATGCCGTTGATCATCGGCACGAGGGCGGTCTCCGGCCCCAGCAGCGGGGTCAGCGTGTCGATGGTGCCGCGCAACGCATGGGCCTTGACGCAGAGGAACACCGCGTCCTGCGGACCCAGCGACAGGCTGTCGTCGGTGATGCGCGGGGTGATCCGGGCGACGCGGTTCAGCGGCGTCACCATGGTCAGGCCGTTGCGGCGGATGGCGGATGCGGCGTTCGGCCGGGCGACCAGCGTCACCTCGGCGTCTGTGGCGCCCAGTCGGGCGGCCAGCAGACCGCCGACCGCTCCGGCCCCGATGATGGCGACCTTCATTCAGTGCGCTCCCGCTGGGACTTTTTGCAGGTCGTCCGGGATGTGCCACGCCTTGCCGGGAATGGCGTCGAGCAGGCTGCGGGTGTAGGCGTCGCGCGGATGGGTGAACACCTCCCGCGCGGTGCCCAGCTCGACGATCCTGCCGCGGCGCATCACCGCGATGGTGTCGCAGACCTGGGCGGCCACCCGCAGATCGTGGGTGATGAACAGCATGGCGAGGTTCAGCCGCTTGCGGATGTCGTCCAGCAGTTCCAGCACCTGCCCCTGCACCGAGACGTCGAGCGCCGACACCGGCTCGTCNGGCCGCCGGAGAACTCGTGCGGGAAGCGGTCGGCGGCCGAGCCGTCGAGGCCGACCATCGCCAGCAATTCCCGCGCGCGGGCCAACGCCCTGTTGCGGTCCTCGCCGAAGGCGACCGGCCCCTGGGCCACGATGTCGCCGACGCGGTGGCGCGGGTTCAGCGAGGCGTAGGGGTCCTGGAACACCATCTGCACCGCCCGGCGATAGGGCCGGAAGCCCTTGCGGTCGAGCGCCAGCAGGTCGGTGCCTTCGAACAGGATGCGTCCCGAATCCGGCTTGATCAGCCCGACGATGGAGCGGCCGAGCGTCGATTTGCCTGACCCGGATTCACCGACCAGCCCCACCGTCTCGCCGGGATGGATGGTCAGCGACAGGTCGTCGCCGGCAACCACTTCCTTGGATTTCTTGAACAGCCCGCCGCCGACATGGAAGACCTTGCGCACCTTGTCGGCGACCAGCAACGGGGCGCCCGCCTTGGTGTGGTCGTCGCGGTGCTCGATGTAGTGCGGGACTGAGGCGATCAGCTGCCGGGTGTAGGGATGCTGCGGCCGGTTCAGCACGTCCGACGCCGGACCGTACTCCACCAGCTTGCCGTGGCGCATCACCGCCACCCGGTGGGCGATCTCCGCCACCACGCCGAAATCATGGGTGATGAACATCATGCCCATGTGGCGTTCGGCCTGGATCGAGCGGATCAGGTCGAGGATCTGCTTCTGGGTGGTGACGTNTCATCACGCGCTGGCGTTGGCCGCCCGACAGGCGGAAAGGATAGGCCTCGGCCAGTTCGGCCGGGTTGGGCAGGCCGACCTGGGCAAGCAGCTCCACCACGCGGGCGCGCCGCGCCGGGGCGGGCAGGTCGGTGTGCTCGCGCAAGCTCTCGCCGATCTGGCGGCCGACCCGCATCAGCGGATTCAGCGCCGTCATCGGCTCCTGGAACACCATGGCGATGCGGCCGCCGCGCAAGGAACGCTGCTCCGCCTCCGGCATGGCCAGCACGTCCCGGCCCTTGAACAGCAGGCTGCCGCCGGCGACCCGAACATGCGGAGCCGGCAGCAGGCCCATCATGGCGTGCGCGGTCATCGACTTGCCGGAGCCGGACTCGCCGACCACGCAGAGGATCTCGTCGGGGTTCAGGGTGAAGGTCAGGTTGTCGACCGCCAGCGGGCGGTCGGCGCCCGGCGGCAGCGCGATGCTGAGGCCACGCACATCCAACAGGGGGGTGGTCATGGCGGCGGTCTCCACGGGATTGCGATCCAATTCGGACAGGCTCATCGGGTCACCCGCGCGACCGGGCGAGCTTCGGGTTCAAGGCGTCGTTCAGCCCCTCGCCGACGAGGTTCAGCGCCAGCACGGTCAGCACGATGGCGAGGCCGGGGAAGACGCTCATCCACCAGGCCTGACGGATCACCGTGCGGGCGGCGCCGATCATGTAGCCCCAGCTCATGGCGTTCGGATCGCCCAGCCCCAGGAAGCTCAGCGAGCTTTCCAGCAGGATGGCGGTCGCCACCATGAGGGAGGCCGAGACGATGATCGGCGACAGGCTGTTGGGCAGGATCTGGCGCAGGATGATGGTGGTGTTGCTCTGGCCGGTGGTGATGGCGGCCTGGACGAACTCGCGGGTGCGCAGGCTGAGGAACTCGGCACGGGCCAATCGTGCCAGCGGCGGCCAGCTGACGATGGCGATCGCCAGCACGATGGTGGTCAGGCTGGGCGTGAAGATGGCGACCAGCACCACGGCCAGCACGAAGTTGGGGATGGTCTGGAACAGCTCGGTGAAACGCATGATGGCGTCGTCCACCCGGCCGCCATGGAAGCCGGCCAGTGCCCCCAGCGTGACGCCGATGGCCAGCGCGGCGGCGGTGGAGGTCAGGCCGATCAGCAGCGACACCCGCGCCCCATGGGCGATGCCGGCGGCGATGTCGCGGCCCAGCATGTCGGAGCCCAGAAGCGCGTCCTCCGACAGCGGCGGCTGGAACGGGGCGGTCGCCATGTCCCAGGGATCGTTGGGGAACAGGAGGGAGGCGAAGGCCGCCAGCACGACGATGGCCGCCAGGATGACGAGGCCCAGGACCGCGCCCTTGTTGCGGGCGAAGGCCCGCCAGAATTCGGACTTCATCATTGGGACACCTGGATGCGCGGATCGACGAGGCCGTAGAGGATGTCGGTCAGGATGTTGAAGAGGATCACCATGATCGACGTGACCAGGAAGATGCCCAGCAGCACCTGATAGTCGCGCTGCAGCACCGCCTCGAAGGCCAGCCGGCCGATGCCGGGCCAGGCGAACACCGTTTCGATCAGGATGGAGCCGCCGACCAGCTGCCCGGCCTGGATGCCGGCCACGGTGATGACCGGCAGGATGGCGTTGCGCAGCACATGGCGGGTGACGATCCGCCCCTGCGACAGCCCCTTGGCCTTGGCGGTCTTGATGAAATCGAGGCCGCGCACCTCCAGCATCGAGGCGCGGGTGAGGCGCGCGTAGCTCGCCATGTAGAACAGCGCCAGCGTGATGACCGGCAGGATCAGGTGCTTGGCCACGTCGGCGACATGGGCAAGCCCGGTATAGCCGGCCCCGACCGTCTCGTAGCCGAAGGCTGGCAGCCATCCCAGCTGGATCGAGAACAGCAGGCTCAGCATCAGCCCGATCCAGTAGATCGGCGTGGCGTAGGCCAGCAGTGCCACGACGGTGATGGCGCTGTCGGCCCAGGTGCCGACCGTGACGGCGGCCAGCGTGCCGAGCGCCACGCCCAGCGCCAGCGCCAGCAGGAAGGCGGTCAGCGTCAGCACCAGGGTGGCCGGCAGCCGTTCCGCCAGGATGTCCCAGACCGGCCGCTGCTGCCGGTAGGAAAAGCCGAGATCGCCCTGCACGATCTTGCCGACATAGGTGCCGAGCTGTTCGAGGATCGGGCGGTCGAGCCCGAACTGCTCGCGCAGCTGTGCCACGAACTTCTCGTCGGCGGCCCCGGCTTCGCCCGCCATCACCATGGCCGGGTCGCCGGGGGCGGCATGGACGAGGAAGAAGTTCATCACCACGATGGCTATCAGGATCGCGGCGGCCTTGACCAGGCGGCTCGCGAAGAGTTGGGCGAATCCCAGCATGGGCAGGTTCCTACTTGCGGAGAGTGCCCCCTCCCTCCC